>PUOC01000163.1 GCA_003551965.1 Clostridiales bacterium
CCCCGTGGGGGTGAATTAGTTTCGACGTGGATAGGAAGAGCACCAGCAGCGAGCCGAGGACCCCAGAACCTCGATAATCCGCTGGGACCTAGAATTAACTGGCAACGAAAATTACGCCTTAGCTGCTTAAAGACAGCTAACGCCGCCTCATTCTTCGCCTGCGGGAATGAATGCGGTGTCAACCTAGCAGGCTCACTTAAGCGCTCCGCCCGAAGCGTTTAAGGACATTTAGGGCTGGCGCCATGATTATCCTGTTGTGAGGAGAACCATGGGGCGAGAACAAAAATCGCAACTGCGCTCGGAGAAGCTGGTGTGGTTTCATCTGCGGACAGCGGTGCAACTCCGCTCACCTCCACCAATAATAAGAACAACCAGCAGCTGCCATCGGCGGCTGTTTTTTTGCACAAAAAAACCTGAAAACAGAGCTTTGTTTTCAGGTCCTATGCGATGATTACATAAGAGATAGGACGACGGACAGCGTCAAAAACCCAATAGCCAGGTAGGTGGTGGCTTTTTCCAGCACTTTCTCGCTCCCCTTTGGCTGGTTGAAAAACATGCGCCCACCGCCTCCAATGGAGCCGAGCCCTTCTCCTTTGCTTTCCTGCAGCAGTACCGCTGCAATAAGTCCTATGGAGATAAAAAACTGTACAACCATGAGAAAGGTTGTCATATCTGCCTGCACCCCCCCTGCTCGGGTAGATTTCACACAAAGTCATTTTACCATAGGTGCACACCAAAAACAAGAAGAGAAAAGAAGGGGATGCCCCTTCTTTTCTCTTCTTTTCTCTGAACCGCCAGCGATGGCGTTCAAACCATCGTACTCCGCGACGCAGTTCTACTTCTTCATGTTGTAGAACACATCACGGCCAATGTACTGTGCCACTTCATCGAGTTCTTCTTCGATCCGCAGCAGTTGGTTGTACTTGGCAACGCGGTCTGTTCTCGACGGCGCACCCGTCTTGATCTGGCCGGCGTTGACGGCCACGGCCAAATCCGCAATGGTGGAGTCTTCGGTTTCGCCGGAACGATGGGAAATGACATTGGTGAACCCGGCCCGCTTGGCCATTTCAATGGCATCCAGGGTTTCGGTCAATGTTCCGATTTGGTTGACTTTGATCAAAATGGAGTTGGCTACGCCCATCTCGATTCCCCTGGCAAGTCTTTCCGTATTGGTTACGAACAGATCGTCTCCCACCAGCTGGATCTTGTGCCCCAAGGCATCGTTTAGATGCTTCCAGCCGTCCCATTCGTCTTCGCTCAAGGCGTCTTCGATGGACAAAATGGGGTATTTGTCCACCAGCTGGCCGTAGAATTCCACCATTTCTTCTGTACTGAGCTCTTTGCCTTCACCGGCCAACACGTACTTGCCGTCCTTGAAGATCTCTGTAGCTGCCACATCCAATGCCAAACCAACATCCTCACCCGGTTTGTAGCCTGCTTTTTCAATGGCCTCCACAATCACCTGCAGCGCCTCTTCGTTCGATCCCAGATCCGGTGCAAAGCCACCCTCATCGCCCACGGCGGTATTGAGGCCGCGTCCGGAGAGGACCTTCTTGAGGTTGTGGAAAATTTCCGCACCCATGCGCAGGCCTTCCTTGAAGCTGGGAGCGCCCACGGGCATCACCATGAACTCTTGAATGTCCACGTTGTTGTCGGCGTGTTCGCCACCGTTGAGAATGTTCATCATTGGAACAGGAAGCTGCGTGGCATTGACACCGCCGATATATTGGTAGAACGGCAGGCCGACAGACTCTGCTGCCGCACGGGCCACAGCCATGGAAGCGCCAAGAATTGCATTGGCTCCCAATTTCCCTTTGTTGGACGTGCCGTCCAGTTCACGCAGAACCTTGTCAATATACGGCTGTTCCGTTGCATTGAGGCCGATCAGTTCCGGTGCAATGATATCATTGACGTTTTGCACTGCCTTTTCCACGCCTTTGCCCACATAACGGCCGCCGTCTCCATCCCGCAGTTCCACGGCTTCGAAAGCGCCAGTGGAAGCACCGGACGGAACAATGGCCCTGCCAAAGGCACCGTCAGCCAAAACAACTTCCACCTCAACCGTTGGGTTGCCTCGGGAATCCAGCACTTCGCGTCCAAGAACATCTTCAATAATCATGAAAGTCCCTCCTTATCAGATCAAGCTCTTGCCTGTCATTTCCTGCGGTTGTTCCAATCCCATGAGATCCAACAATGAAGGCGCCAGATCGGCCAGAATGCCGTCTTTTATGCCTCTGCTGCCGCCATTGAACAGCCATATGGGCACCAGGTTGCTGGTATGGGCCGTATGGGCTTCCTTCGTCTCTGGATTGACCATCTGTTCTGCATTGCCGTGGTCTGACGTAATCAACGCCTGGCCGCCTTGTTCTTCCAAAGCCTGCAGCACCTGAGACAAGCCGGAGTCCACAGCTTCAACCGCTGCGACCGCCGCATCCATATCGCCGGTATGCCCTACCATGTCGCAGTTGGCATAGTTTAGGACAATGCAGTCGTAGTCGCCGCTTTTAATCAGGCCCACCACTTCCTCGGTCACCTTCGGTGCGCTCATCTCCGGCTGCAGATCATAGGTGGCCACCTTCGGAGACGGAATCAGTTTGCGGTCTTCACCGGGAAATGCTTCTTCCAGGCCGCCGTTGAAGAAAAAGGTCACATGGGCATACTTCTCTGTTTCGGCAATCCGCAGCTGGGTTTTGCCCTGTTTCCCCAGGTACTCGCCGAGAACATTGTTCAGCTCCTGCGGTGCAAAGGCCACCGGCGCATTGATATTCACATCGTATTGGGCCATGCAGATATAGGTGATGTCTAGCTTGCCTCCGGGGCGATCGAACGCATCGAAGTTCTCTTCGGTGAAAGCATAGGATATTTCCCGGGCGCGATCGGCACGGAAATTGAAGAAAATCACGGCATCTTTGTCTTGCACCATGCCCACCGGCGTTCCGTTGTCCACAATCACCGTAGGCAGGACGAACTCATCGGTTTCATCATGGTCATAGGCATACTGGATGGCCTCAGACGCACTAGACGCCTGGCGGCCTTCACCTTTTACCATGGCATTGTAGCCTAACTCCACGCGATCCCAGCGTTTGTCCCGGTCCATGGCGTAATAGCGGCCGCCGACGCTGGCCACGCGCCCAACGCCGATCTCTTCCATCTTCTTCTCTAGTTCCTCCACGTATCCCTTGCCGCTGCTGGGAGGAACGTCGCGCCCGTCCAAGAACGCGTGGACACACACATCGGGCACGCCCTGGTCCTTGGCCATCTGGAGCAGAGCATAGACGTGGTCTGTGTGACTGTGCACGCCGCCCGGAGAAACCAGACCCATGAGATGCAGTGTACTGTTGTTTTTCTTAGCATCTTCCATGGCCTGATTCAGCGCTGGATTCTTCTGCAGTTCGCCGGTACGTACCGCATTGGATATCCTTGCCACGTCTTGGTAAACAATGCGCCCGGCCCCGATGTTTAAATGGCCCACATTGGAATCGCCCATCTGTCCGTCCATCAATCCCACATCCTGGCCGGATGCCGACAGTTTTGCATGGGGACAGGTTTCGTAAAGCTTGTCAATGGTGGGCGTATTGGCTTTTTTCGTCGCATCGCCTTCGGGATAGTCACTGAGTCCGAAGCCGTCGAGAATAATTAACGCTGTCGGTCGTCTGTCAGACATGATCGTTTCCTCCTCACTGCAATCCCTAGTATTTGACAATGGCCGCAAAGTCTTCCGGCTTGAGGCTGGCTCCGCCCACCAAGGCACCGTCGATGTCCTCTTTGTCCATCAACTCCGTGATATTCGCGGGCTTCACACTGCCGCCGTACTGAATGCGAATGGCCTCTGCCGTCTCGTGATCGTAGATCTCTGCTAGGGTTGCACGGATCATCGCGTTCACTTCCTGGGCTTGTTCGGCCGTGGCGGTTTCTCCGGTTCCAATGGCCCAGATGGGCTCGTAGGCCACAACAACCTTTACCGCTTCTGCGGCACCGATGCCGTCAAAGGCCGTTTGAATCTGCCCTTTAACCAGCGGTTCGGTTTCACCGGCTTTGCGCTGATCCAAAGATTCACCTACACAAACAATGGGATCGATGCCATGGTCTAGGGCCGCCAATGTTTTACTGTTTACCATCTCATCGGTCTCACCGAAGATCTCCCTGCGCTCTGAATGCCCAATGATCACGTAGTCCATGCCCACGTCGCGCAGCATCAAAGGCGAAACTTCTCCGGTAAACGCGCCTTCGCGCGCAAAATGCATGTTCTGGGCACCCAATTTGATCTTATTCAAACCTAAGGCCTTCAGCGCCGACAGTGCAGTGAACGGGGCACAGACCACCACTTCCGCCTTCGCATCTTCGACCATTTCCTCAAGGCGGCGACAGGCTTCAATCGCCTCCGGCAGTGTCTTGTGCATCTTCCAATTGCCAGCAATAATGGGCGTGCGCATCTGTGTCACCTCTATTTGTCTTTTAGTGCGGCCACTCCAGGCAGCACCTTGCCTTCGAGGAATTCCAACGATGCACCGCCGCCTGTGGATACGTGATCCATCTTATCGGCCAAACCTGCCTGTTCAACCGCGGCTGCGCTGTCCCCGCCCCCGATAATGGTAATGGCATCACTGCCCGCTAGGGCTTCGGCGATGGCATTGGTTCCCTTGGCAAATGCTTCAAACTCGAATACGCCCATGGGGCCGTTCCAGATGACAGTGGCTGCATCGGATATCGCGTTTTTGAAAGTATCAATGGTCTTCGGGCCAATGTCCAAACCTTCCCAATCCGCTGGTATCTTGTCAGCATCTACCAATTTGTTCTCCGCATCGGCGGCAAATTCTTTGGCTGCCACGATGTCCTCGGGAAGCATCAGCTTGATGCCTTCGGCCTCGGCCCGCTTCATGATGTCCCGGCAGTAGTCCAGACGTTCCTCATCCAGAAGGGAATTTCCGACTTCATAGCCCTTGGCTTTGAGGAAGGTATACGCCATGCCGCCTCCGATCACCAAGGTATTGACTTTCTCCAGCAGTGTTTCAATCACATTAATTTTGTCTTTCACCTTAGCGCCGCCCAAAATGGCCACAAAGGGGCGCTTGGGGTTCTCGACAGCACCGCCCAAGAATTCTAGTTCCTTCTCCATCAAGAAGCCCGAAACGGCCGGCAGATAGCGGGTCACACCTTCGGTCGAAGCGTGGGCGCGGTGGGCAGCGCCGAAGGCATCATTGACGTATAGGTCTCCAAGGGAAGCCAGTTTTTGGGAAAAGTCCGGATCGTTTTTCTCTTCTTCCTTGTGGAAGCGGGTATTTTCCAGCAGCAGTACTTCACCGTCCTTCAGGGAATTGGCTGCTTTTTCCGCTTCCGGTCCGATGCAGTCGTCTACTTTCATGACATCCTGACCCAGCAGATTGGCCAAATGCTTGGCCAGCGGATCCATGCGCAGCGAGTCCACAGCTTCCCCTTTGGGACGGCCGAAGTGGGACATGAGGATCAACTTGCCGCCGCGCTCAATAACGTATTGGATGCTGGGCAGAGCGGCGCGAATGCGCTTGTCATCGGTAACAACGCCGTCTTTCATGGGGACGTTGAAGTCCACGCGCATGAGTACCTTCTTGCCTGCGACATCGATATCGCGGATTGTTTGTTTTGCCATTGATCGATCCCTCCAAACGTGATCGGCGAGGGGGCCCAAGCCCCCTCCCTCCGTGTATGCCTTCCCAGCCAACGCCTACTTCTTGGATTCCATGTAATTGATCATGTCCACTACCCGCATGGAGTAGCCCCACTCGTTGTCATACCAGGCAACTACCTTGACCATGTTTCCTCCCATGGATGAGGTCATGGGAGCATCAACAATCGAAGAACGGGCATCGCCCACATAGTCCATGGAAACGCGCTCGTCGTCGTCTACGCCAAGAATGCCTTTCAAGTCGCCCTCGGCCGCGTCAACGAATGCCTGGTTGACTTCTTCTGCCGTGGCATCGGTACCCAACTCGGCCACCAGGTCGACAACGGACACAGTCGGCGTAGGTACACGCAGTGCATAGCCATCTAGTTTGCCTTTGAGCTCAGGCAGTACCAATCCAACGGCAGCGGCTGCTCCCGTGGTCGTGGGAATGATGTTCATGGCAGCGGCACGGGCCCGGCGCAGGTCCTTGTGCTCCAGGTCGAGAATGCGCTGGTCATTGGTGTAGGAGTGTACCGTGGTCATCAGACCGCGCTTGATGGTAAATTTGTCATGGAGCACTTTGGCAAAGGGTGCCAAGCAGTTGGTGGTGCAGGATGCCTTGGAAATGACATGGTGATTTGCGGGATCATATTTATCTTCATTGACCCCCATGACAACCGTGATATCTTCTTTCTTGGCCGGTGCAGTAATGAGGACTTTCTTTGCACCGGCATCGATGTGCCACTGGGCCTGTTCGCGGCTGCGGAAAATGCCCGTGGACTCGACCACATATTCAACGTCCATGTCGCCCCAGGGAAGGTTCTTGGGATCCTTTTCCGCCAGCACCTTGACGCGCTTTCCGTCCACAACGATGGCGTCGCCTTCGGCCGCAACCTCACCTTCATACTTGCCGTGCACGGAATCAAACTTCAGAAGATGGGCCAGGGTCTTTGCGTCTGTAAGATCATTGATCGCAACAACATCCACATTCGGATCCTTCATAGCTCCTCGGAACACCAAACGGCCGATACGTCCGAAACCATTAATGCTAACCTTGACTGCCATTGTGTACTTCCTCCTTTAATCGTTTTATACTGATCAACCTCCGGGCAGCCCCTTCATCGGTGATGCAGACATCACAGAAACCTGTGGAAGCCACGGAAAGTACGGCCCAAGCCTTACTCCGGCCTCCACCAACGGCTACCACCAGCGGAATTCCAGCTAGGTCCTCAAGGCGCAGGCCGATCGAGGACATGCTGAAGACAATTTCGCCGCGCACATTGAAGTAGTACCCGAAGGCCTCGCCCACGGCCCCGTCGGCAATCAGCTGCATAACCGTGGCATCATCCATGGCCCGTCGTCTTGCCATTTCCTCGGCTGTACCAATTCCGTGCAGCAGTATCTGGCTGCGGCGGACTAGGGATATGACATCCCGGATGCGCGGTTCTCTCAAGATGGTATCCAATAAAGCCGGCGCCACGTTGTCCGGTGCGTGCAGCAGACGATAGTCGCCGCCGAGCCGCTCCGCCAAGCGTGCCGCTACGGAGTTGGCCTGGATGTCCGCATCCTCGCCAAGGCCCCCGCGAGCTGGAATCACCGTGACCCGCTTCGGGGTGCTCTCCACAGGAAAACCGTTGGCCACCTGACTCAGCGTGGTACCGCCGGTTACCGCGAGCACGTCTCCATCCCGAAGTACGCCGCGCAAATATCTGGCCGTAGCCTTGGCCATGTCCTTCTTCACAATATCGTCACGGTCAGAATCTCCCGGAACAACGATGACCCTCTGCATGCCGAGCATGCGGCACAGACGCTTTTCCAACTCTCCCAGACCGTGGATCTCCCGAATGTACTCCTTCAGTTCCACCAGCAGCTTCTCTCCGGCTGTGGTCGCTTGCACTCCAGCTGCAGACGACGAAACCAGACCCTGCTGCTCCAACAGCTCCAGCTCCCGCCGGACCGTTCGTTCCGAAAGATCCAGTTTCGCTGCCAAACTGCGCCGCCCGATGGGATAGGCGAAATACACCGTCCGAAGCATCTCATAGCGGCGCTCCATGGTTTTGAGCATATCTGGCGCTATCTGCTGCAGTACGGTTACGCTATCCACTGGCACCCTCTCCCACTGGGATCGAAATTAGCCCGCGCCATCATTTTTGTCCCACTCACCCATGGATTTCGTCGTGCGGAAGCGAAATCCTGCCGGGTTTGAGAATTATTTCTCGATCGAGACGCGCCCGTCTTCGCCCGCGTCCTGCGAAGATTCCAAAGAAGGCAGAGACCGTCCGATGGCCAGCAGCTGCCGCATACGGTAGTTAACGCCCGATTTGCTCAAGGGAGGGTCCACCAGCTCCCCCAGTTCCTTGAGGGGCACATAGGGATAGCGCAGGCGGGTTTCGGCTACTTGCTGCAGGTTTTCTGACAGTTCATGCAGGCCCATGTAAGCATGAATGCGATAGATCATTTCCACCTGTTCCATGGCCGCCTTGACAGTTTTGTCTACATTGGCCGTTTCGCAGTTCACGAGGCGGTTAACTTGATTGCGCATGCCTTTCACTACGCGGATGTTTTCTAAGTGCAGCAATGCGCTGTGGGCGCCTATGACGTTGAGAAAATACACAATCTGCTCCCCATCCTTGAGATAGATCACGTGAACCCCTTTGCGCTGGGTGCGGCGCGCTTCGAGCCCCAAGGCATGGAAGGTAGCCAGCACTGTGTCGGCTGTGGTGGTCTTGTCGCTGGAAATTTCCAGATGATAGGTGCGTTCCGGGTTTGTAACCGAACCCTGACTGATAAACGACCCCCGCAAGTAGGCGCGCTGGCAGCATTTTTTGCGCAGTACAGCAGCATCTTGCTGCGTCACGGGCTGGCTATGCATGGCTTCGTAGATGGTCTCGCTGTCAGCAGGGGACGGAACGCGGACGGTAAATACCTGATGTTTTCGAGCCCGGGCCCGCTGTACCAGTGTCTGGGTAAAGGCATCCGGATACAGCCCTTTTATCAGGGTAAGAATCTTTCGAGCCGCCAAAGGAGACGAGGAGTAGAAATCCAAGTACGGCTGATCCCGTCCCAAGAGATAGCCGTGGAAATCATAAAATGCCGACAGCTCGGCGAGACGGCAGCATCTAGCCGATGGAATTACCCGCACCAATTCTTGTTTTGTTCTTTCAGAAAAGGCCATTCTATGTCCCCTCCCCGGATCCGCCGGCTCGATGCCACCACTGCATTCCGGTGGTGGACTCCATAATGTCCATGATGGCACGGGCCAGTTTGTCCGGATCGTGACGGACAAGGTCCTGTGCATCCAGAAGCGGGGCCGTTTCTACCCGCAGTCCTAGGCTCCGCAGGTTTTCCGCGTCCGGCTCAATGGCATAGGCACCCTGCTGGGCATAGGTTTCCGCCTGTTCCTTGGAAATTCGCTGATCATTGACCAAGCAGCAGTCCACGATCGGATGTCCCGATGCATGGTCCAGGAGCGCCTGCACGTGTCCGGATGCCGTCATTTCTTCAGTCTCACCCGGCTGGGTCATGACATTGCAGACATACACCTTCAGCGCCTCTGAATCGGCCAGTGCCTGGGGGATCGGATGCACCAACAGGTTGGGGATCACGCTGGTATAGAGGCTCCCAGGTCCCAAGATCACGATATCCGCTTCTCTGACCGCCTCCAGAGCCTCCGGCAGGGCGCTGGCATCTTCCGGCTCCAGGGAAATCCGGGCAATTCCCCGTCCCTCCTGGGGTATCCGGCTTTCTCCCACCACTTCTTCTCCGTCACGATACCGTGCCCGCAGCCTTACTGTCTCCAGCGTGGCGGGGAGCACACGCCCGCGCACCGCCAATACTTTGCTCATTTCCCGTATAGCCTCTTCAAAATCGCCGGTAATATCGGTCATGGCAGCAATGAACAAGTTGCCGAAGCTGTGGCCATGCAGACCCTCACCCCAAGAAAACCTGTATTGAAACAGCCGTTCCATCAATGGTTCTGTATCGGCTAA
>PUOC01000036.1 GCA_003551965.1 Clostridiales bacterium
CATCTTTGTCTACCCACTGCAGCGAGATTACGAAGCCGTTCTGAAACACGGCCGTCAACCTTGAGTACCTACCTCACTTCTTGCGGTGGTCTTCTTCTATGCGGGTTCAGTGAACACTTACGCGGAGCTCTTTTTAGGCGAAAAACAAAGAAAATTCTGTTTACAGAAGGAGAACGGGACCCAGTCACGAATTAATAAAAGAGGTTTCGTCTGCACCCTAGGGAGGCGGGCAGGGGGATGAAATGTCTAGACGACAACGGGTGTTGTTTGTTTCATTGCTGATGCTTGCTGTGTTCTTGCATGGCTTCCAGTGGGTGCACGCCAGACGCAGTTTCCGCCAATGGCAGCATGTTCAGGAACTCGGTCCGCCGTACGTAGCAGAAGAGACCGAGGCAGTACCAGTTGGTAAAGGGTTAGAGCCTGTTGACGAGTTGCAGGAGGAGGGCGACTCTGAAAAAGAGTCGCAAGAGGACGGCATTAACTGCTGCGACAAAATCCATATTAACTACGCTCCTCCCAAGCTTCTGGAGACACTGCCAGGCATCGGGCCGGTGTATGCTGAGAATATCGTGCTGGAGCGGGAAAAACAGCTCTTTATGTTCGCAGAGGAGCTGCTGCGAGTTAGAGGAATTGGCCCGGCACGCTTGGAGGCTATTCAGCCGCTGATTTGCTTGTATATAAAGGACGATACCCCATGAGGAGCGGTCAGGCACTGCCGCTGCTTGTGCCTACGGCTGCTGTATACGCTGGGTGGGTTTTCTCGTCCCGATGGGAGTCACCTTCGATCGGCTACGGGGCGGTGGCCTTGGTACTCCTTTGGTTGTTGTGGGAATGGAGGGAGCTTCCTGGTCGTTACGTTTTGTTTCTCATCACGGCGGGGTCTATCGCGTCTTGCTTGTGCTCCTTGGCTGGACCTATCCCCGATTGGAACAATACGGAAGGCGCTTGGACAGCTGAAGTTCTCAGCATCGAAACTTTCCGGTCCTATCGAAGGGTTGTGGTGGATGCAGACCATCTGGGGTTGGCAGCGGCCCATCTTGACCTTGCGAACTCTCCGGAACCCGGGCAGTACATTACCTTGCGGGGGCGCAGCCGCGCCCCGCAAGGTCCCGCCAATCCTGGTGAGTTTGACTATCGCCGTTACCTGGATGCCAGAGGCATCCATTGGATCATCGAAGCGGATGATTGGCATGCTGTTTCGACTGCCGAACATACGCCAGGCCTCTCCAAAGCTCTCCAGGAGCGACTTGGCCTGAAATTGCGCCGGCTTGCAGATGGCAGTCTGGTTCAAGCCCTCATCCTAGGGGACCGAACCGGGATCGGCCCGCAGAAGAGCGAACAATGGCAGCGATTGGGCATAGCGCACCTGATGGCGATTTCCGGGCTTCACATCGGCCTCATCGGAGGGCTTCTGTGGGTGCCGGCGCGCTTTTTGCCCGTGAATCCTTGGGTACAGTTGCTTATAGTTCTCGTTGGGCTGCTGTGCTATGTAATGCTAAGCGGACTGCGTCCATCGGCTTTGCGTGCCTTTTGCGTCTTTGCCTTGGCCGGATCTGCCCGGATCAAGAACGGCAGCGGCGAACCCTTGAACCACTGGGCAGCCGCTGCCCTGCTTTTGATTCTTTGGCAGCCAGGCCTGCCCGGCCAACTCGGTTTCCAGATGTCCTTTGCCGCTTCGGGAGCGATTATCTACTTGCTTCCAGCAATTCGCAGATTACGCCGCTGGCTGTGGCCCTTTGCCATTTCGGCGGCAGCGCAAGCGGGACTTGTGCCTCTCCTGGCGGATGCCTTTGGCGAAATTGCACTGCTAGGCGCCCTTTTTACGTGGGTGTTTCTGCCTCTCATTACAGTGTTATTGGCTGCCTCTCTATTGTGGGTGTTAACCGGTTCTCTGCTTGACTTCTGTTTGATTCCGGTGCTTGACGGTATGACTGCGGCGATCTACTGGATTGCTGAGATCAGTCAAGCTGTGGCTATTACGGTGCCCCTTCCTAGTTTTTCCTTGGTTTCGATTTTGCTGTGGTACGGTTTCTGGCTCTTTGTTGGCAGTCAAACTCGCTCACGATGCTTCGTCAAACGACGTTCGCTTCTAGCGAAGGTTGCCCTGGTGGCCGTGGTTTTAGCGCTTTTGACTGGAATGCCGCGCGATTGGCTTCTGCCGTTGGAGGTCACGGCCATCGACGTCGGACAAGGAGATAGTCTCCTGATCCAAACACCCCATGGTCAGAATATCTTAATTGATGGCGGCGGCTCACATTGGGAAGAACAAAGTGACTATGGTGTAGGACCAAGGCGCCTTCTTCCTTACCTGCGCCGCAGGGGTATAGACCATATCGATCTGGTAATCCTATCCCACCCTCACGAAGACCATCTCCAAGGCCTTCTAACCGTTCTTGAGGAGCTTTCGGTTGGTATGGTCTGGGATGGAGGAGATCCCCACACCACGCGCTCATATATTCGCTATCTCGAACTTATCGAGACGAAGGGTGTTCCATATCACGTGGTACGAACAGGCCAGTCTGTATCCCTAGCCGGCGGTGTGAAGCTCTCCATCGAACATCCCAGTGAGTTGGAGTATGGCACTTCGTCGGACTTAAATAATAACTCTGTGGTTGTGCTTTTGGAGTATCGCAGCAGACGCTTTTTGTTCACGGGAGACATCGATTGGGAAGGCCAGATCCGCATGCTTCGTTCGGGTGTTCCATCAGTGGATTGGTTGAAAGTACCGCATCATGGCAGTGCTTCTGCATGGTTAGAGCCGTGGATCGAGGCAGTGTCGCCGTCCATTGCTTTGATATCTGCAGGGGAAGGTAATCGGTTCGGCCATCCCCATGCTAAGGTAGTAGAAGGACTGAAGGAACGAGAAGTCGAAGTCTATCGGACAGACATCCATGGTTCCGTTCGGTTCTTTGTCTGGAATGGGATCATGTGGACATGGCCGTCTCGAATGAGGTGACACAGGATGGAATGGTCGCAGTTGAAGAAGCATATACTTGAGGACCCTTTAGAACCGCTATATCTTGTTCACGGCGACGAGAAGCAGCTTCAACGCGAGCTCCTCGAAGCCTTTCGTCAGCGGGTGTTTTCTAGTGGGCTTGGTGATTGGAATTGGGACGTGGTATATGCCGATAGAGACCTGGCTTGGGAGAGGGTTGCCGAATCGTTGGCCGGGGCAGGTTTTGGCACTGGGCCTCGCGTTGTGGTGGTCAAGGATTGCGAGGCAGCCCCCGCAGAGGTTTGGAACAACCTGACAGCTTGGCTGGAAGATCATCAAACGGGAAACAGTCTATTGCTGTTTTTCAACCACCTCGACGGCCGCCTCAAGGCGGTGAAGAAGTTGAAGGCAGCAGCTCGAGAGATTGAGTGCAAGAGATACAAAGGTGATGCTCTTCAGCGATACGTTACGGATCAGGCGGCCTTGCGCAATGTGTCCATGGATGGACGGGCGGCAAAGCAGCTTATCGATTACACCGGAGCGGACTTGAAATTCGTCGTGAGCGAGTTAGAAAAGCTGATCAGTTTTGTCTATCCCCGGACCAATATTTCCAGCGAGGATGTGCATGCCATAGCATCGTCTGCACCAGGGCAGTTGGAACACGGAGCCGTATTTAGAATGACCGAGGCTATGGCATCGAAGAGGTGCGCTGAAGCGGTCGCTATCCTCCACGAGCTGCTTGATGGCGGCGAGCCTCCGCTGCGGCTCCTGCCGCTCATCGAACGGGAGCTGCGGCTTCTCTTCGCGGCGAAGCATCGCGGTGACCGGTCCTGGTCAGCTGCTGCCAAGGCCATGGGCGAGAACTCCGAATACCCGATCAAGAAAGCGGCGCGCTTCGCTGGACGATTTTCGGAAGAATCGCTTTTGGAAGCCTTTTACAGAGTGGTGAAGTCTGATCGCGAACTGAAGCTAGGTGGGTCGGGACGGGCTGTCCTGGAGGAACTGGTGCTTTGGATCTGTCAGCAGTAGCAAAAACCACCCGGCGCCGGGTGGTTTTACTCATAGGATTCAGTTAGCACTGGCCAATTTCTTGGTGAGGCGAGATTTTCGACGCGCCGCTGCGTTTTTGTG
Organism: Clostridiales bacterium; assembly: GCA_003551965.1. Classification (GTDB taxonomy): domain Bacteria; phylum Bacillota; class Limnochordia; order Darwinibacteriales; family B1SED10-159; genus B1SED10-159. The sequence continues at coordinate 4,067 of PUOC01000036.1, forward strand.
AATAATCCCTTTTGCTGCAGCTTTATCGATGGCCTTCATGGTGCTCCGCAGAACTTCTTCCTTGTTCTCAGCCCCTGTCTCCAAGGCCCTATTGAACCGCTTAACTGCTGTCTTATAAGCGGATTTTGCTACTCGGTTGCGTTCTCGCTTTGCTTCACTGACTCGAACGCGCTTAGCCGCTGATTTGATATTAGGCACTCCCGTTCACCTCCCCCGCAAGAATTACCGTGTCTGATTATATCACGTTCACCAGGGCAGTTCAATAGAAAACAGAGGCTGTGCAGAAATTTGTGGGACTATTTGTGGGACCTTGTGACAAATTTGTGTAGCACTGGTATGGTTAGTAATCTTGGATGGGAAGCGGCTCATTGACGGCTAAGTGGCCACCGATTGTCTCAAAACTGGAGCCTTCAATCAAGAACTGTACGTGCGTGATCTTGGGAAATCCTGCTAAGGTCCTGACCACAGATTGAACGAGCAAGGCTTCACCCTGGGACCCGAGGTTAAAATTGGAGCGAAGCTCTTCCGAAAAATTCACTCTAGCGATCCCGTTGACCACGTCTACCGAACGAAGTTCCGTTCCCTGGGGGAGAATACGATGAAGATCGGTTTCCGGACCGTCGATCAGAGCGTTAACTGCGCGCTCTGGAGTTTTTGGGCTTTCGACTTGCCGCTGTTCCGGCCGCAGGATGAAGTCGGTATCACTCACTTCCATGAAGTATACCGTTACGGTATCCGCGGAGTGCTGCGGTTCCGCTCTCCGCTCTTCGGCTAGCTGTTCTAATGTTCTCCGCAGTTCAATGATCTGGCGTTGAAGATGGGTTATCTCCTGATCAAAGGCATCCCAAAAATACACGCCCGCGGCTGCACCAGCCACAATGACTAGCAGCAATACCATCGCAACCGTACGCATGGAATCACTCACTTCCTTTATCTTTTTAATCACAGTGTACCACATTTCAAACCAAAAGGGCACGCTGCGGAGGATTTCACAGCTTTGGAGAGAATATATCACGAACACGTATTTTCAGGGCGCGCAGCGAGGGGCGACATCGATGAGCAGTTCGAACAGAGGCGTAGCTAAGGCCGCAGGTATAGTGATGACAGCGATTTTCGTGAGCCGTATCCTCGGTTTTGTGCGGGAGAGAGCGGTGGCGGAGGTATTTGGAAGAACCTGGGTTACCGATGTATTCTTTGCTGCTTTTTCCATACCTGATCTGATGTACCAATTACTGGTGGGCGGAGCATTGAGCTCGGCCTTTATTCCTGTGTTTACAGGGTACTTAGCGGAAGGAAAAGAGGATGAAGCGTGGCATGTGGCGTCTACATTCATCAACTTCATCGTACTTGCCCTCCTTGCGCTGATGACGCTAGGTCTGATATTCACGCCGTTTTTGGCTCCCTTGGTAGGTATGGGTTTTGCGGGAGAGCAGCGCGAACTTCTGGTTTTGCTGATGCGGATTACGTTTCCGGCTGTTTTTTTCACGGCCCTATCGGGCCTTTGCATGGGTGTTCTGAACTCGTACCAGAGCTTTACCCTCCCGGCCATTGGACCGATTTTTTACAATCTCTCCCAAATATTGGGTGCCTATCTGTTGGGCCCGTTGTTCGGGATTTTCGGCATGGCCATCGGCACCATAGCCGGGGCCTTGGGTAATTTCGGCATACAGTTCCCCGGTGTTTTTGTCCGATCCAAAGGGGCCTATCGTCCCATCCTTGATCTAACGCATCCTGGCATCAGGACCATGTTCCGACTTATGGTACCGGCCATGGTCGGGTTGTCCATTGCCCAAGTGAATCTCATTGTCGGCCAAAATCTGGCTTCCCTGCTGGAACCGGGGTCGATCGTGGCCCTGAGACTAGCCAACCGTTTGATTCATTTTCCGCTGGGAGTGTTTGCCATGGGCATTTCCACAGCCATTTTTCCCACCTTGACTCGGTTGGCAGCAAGGACGGAAATGGAAGAGTTTCGAAGGACTTTTTCCTTTGGACTCCGTACCGTTATGTATGTTACGATTCCATCGGCTGTGGGCATGGCCGTCCTTAGTGTTCCCATTGTCAGACTGCTGTTTGAGTCCGGGCAGTTTGCGGCTGCCGACACCCATGCTACTGCCTATGCGGTTGTCTTCTACTCTTTGGGCCTGTTTTCCCAGTCTTGTCTGCAGATTCTGATCAAAATTTTCTACTCGCTGCATGACACCATTACGCCGGTAAAAGTAGGATTGTTGACCGTGATTGTCAATCTGGTTTTCAGTCTCGGATTCCTGCTCTTGACTGACCTCGGCCATGGAGGCATTGCACTCGCCTTTTCTCTGACCACGACCATCAATGTCTTTGTTTATCTAGGAACGCTGCGGCGTAAGTTGGGGACCGTTGATGGAAGGCGTTTGGCCATTGTGGCTCTGAAAGCCTTGACGGCTGCCGCGTTGATGGGGGCGGCTGTGTTCGGCGCCGCCGACGTGCTGCAATCCCATGTTGACCTTGCCACTGTGCGGGGCCGGTCTGTACAGACTTTTTCTGCCATTGCCGTAGGAATTGCAGTCTACATTCCAGCATCCTTCGTCCTGCGCATGGAAGAGCCGTTGTTTGTCTGGGATATGATCAAGACAAAGTTTGGACGATCGAAGGAGTGATAGGAGTTATGTATATTACTGCCCATGCTGTTGTAGGAGCTTGTACGGCGGTGGCGTGCCGATCCTTAGGCATGCCGAATGTTGTGGCGCTGGCAGCGAGTCTGGCCAGCCATGCTGTTTTGGATCGGGTGCCGCACCATGATTATAAGACTTGGCCCGCAGCGATTGCAGACCTGGCGGCAGCTGCAGCGTCGGTATATGTGTTAGCTGCCGCTACGATTCTTCCGAGCATACCGCTGTGGTATTTGGGAGGAATGGTCGGGGTTTTGCCCGATCTTGAGATTGTTCTCAAACATTGGGAGCGTGTTGGTTACAGCCGTTTGCGGTTTCCCAGCCACTCTGGGCTGATCAGCCATCCGCAGATCGCCCTTGTGCCGGGGGTGTCGTCACAGATCGTTGTGGTCCTGGCTGTCGTGCTGCTTACTATGCAAATGCCCGTGGACATGCTATAATAACCTCTGTGACATCAGACGACTGCAAAGGATTGGATAAACGCATGAAACAGGAAAACATCCGTAATTTCTGCATTATTGCCCATATCGACCATGGGAAATCAACGTTAGCGGATCGAATTCTGGAAAAGACAGACACCCTGAATGGCCGCGATATGGCCGAGCAGGTTCTCGACTCCATGGACTTGGAGCGGGAACGGGGCATAACCATCAAACTGCAGGCGGTACGACTGGCCTATGACGCAGCCGACGGCAAGCAGTACATTCTGAATCTGATCGATACCCCCGGTCATGTGGACTTTTCCTATGAAGTATCGCGGAGTCTGGCTGCGTGTGAAGGGGCCCTGCTCGTTATCGATGCGAGCCAAGGCATTGAAGCCCAGACATTGGCCAACCTGTATCTTGCTTTGGAACACGATCTGGAAATTATACCCGTAGTGAATAAAATCGATTTGCCCAGTGCCGACCCCCAGCGGGTCATCGAAGAGCTAGAAGAAAGCGTGGGGCTAGACGGCAGTGATGCCATCTTTGCCAGCGCCAAGACTGGGCAGGGTGTAGAGGACATTCTAGAGGCCATCGTGGAGCGGGTTGCACCGCCGCAGGGCGAACTTGAAGCACCGCTTCAGGCCATGATTTTCGACTCCCATTATGACGTATATCGCGGGGCGGTGGCCTATGTCCGTATCGTGCAGGGCCAATTGGCCGTTAAAGACAAAATTAAACTGATGTCCACCGGCCGCGAGTTCGAAGTCAGTGAACTAGGAGTGTTCCGTCCCGCCATGGTTTCTGTTGAACGCCTTGGCCCCGGTGAAGTCGGCTGTGTCATTGCGAGTATGAAGGATGTCAAGGATGCGCGTGTGGGAGATACGATAACGTTGAGTTCGCGTCCGGCCCCCACCCCGCTTCCCGGATACCAACCGGCCCAGTCAATGGTTTTTTGCGGACTCTATCCGGTGGATAACGAAGAATTCCAAGACTTGCGGGACGCCCTAGAACGGCTGCAGCTCAATGACGCAGCTTTGAATTTCGAACCGGAATCGTCCGCCGCACTGGGTTTTGGCTACCGCTGTGGGTTTTTGGGGCTTCTTCACATGGAAATTATCCAGGAACGGCTTGAACGCGAGTTCCAATTGAACCTGATTACGACGGCTCCCAGTGTGGAATACCAGATTCAATTGAAGAATGGCCAGGTAGTTTCTGTGGACAATCCTGCATCGTTTCCTGAGCCGGCGGACATCGAATCCATCGAAGAGCCCTTTGTAACAGCAACTGTCATGGTGCCGGAAGAGTTTGTCGGTCCCGTTATGGAGCTTTGTCAAGAAAAACGGGGTACCTTCAAGGACATGGAATATATCACCATGGAGCGGACGAAGTTACAGTACGCGCTGCCCTTAAGTGAAATCCTGATGGACTTCTTCGATAGGCTCAAATCACGGACGAAGGGATATGCTTCGCTGGACTATGAATTTTTGGGCTATCGGCAGTCGGACATGGTCAAACTGGATATTTTGCTCAACGGCCGGCCTGTAGATGCTCTCAGCTGTATTGTTCATCGAGACAAGGCAGCAGCGCGAGGCCGTAATCTCGCCCAAAGGCTTAAGGAAGTTATTCCCCGCCAGCAGTATGAAGTTCCTATTCAGGCCGCGGTGGGGAGCAAAATCATCGCCCGAGAGACCGTGCGCGCCATGCGCAAAGATGTGCTTGCTAAGTGCTATGGGGGCGATATTTCCCGCAAACGCAAACTGCTAGAAAAGCAAAAAGAAGGAAAGAAGCGCATGAAAAGTCTGGGCACAGTTGATGTGCCCCAGGAAGCGTTCATGGCCATTTTACAGGTGGATTGATTGCTGTGGAAGGATATCGGGTGCCGCAGGGTTTATATGTTCATGTCCCATTCTGCAGCCGAAAGTGCCAGTACTGCGATTTTCATTCTGTGGTGGCCGACGACGACATCGTTGGCCCTTACTTTGACGCGTTCCAAAGGGAGCTCGCGTTCCGTGCTGATCAGGCACGGGGAAAACAATTCCACACACTGTTTGTCGGCGGAGGGACACCGTCGGTGCTCGAATGTGGGCGGCTGGAATGGTTGCTGAATGAACTTTTTGAACACTTTCAATTGGCTCCGGGCGCCGAAGTTACCATGGAAGCGAATCCCGCGAGTTTGACCCGTAAGAAGATCGAAACGCTGGCGGCCTATGGAGTGAACCGTGTCAGCCTGGGGGTCCAATCCTTCTCCGACGACTTGCTGAGACAGATCGGGCGCATGCATACTGCAAATAGGGTGGCGCAGTGTATCACCGACCTGCGCGACTGCGGCATAACCAACATCAGTCTCGATTTAATGTTCGGGCTCCCATCCCAAACATTGACGGAATGGCAAGACTCGCTGCAGCGCGCTGTGGACTGCGGGGTGGAACACCTATCGTGCTATGCCCTGATTGTAGAAGGCGA
>PUOC01000193.1 GCA_003551965.1 Clostridiales bacterium
CAACTCGATGATTGCCAGTCTCTTATACGAAGCGACGCCCGACGAAGTAAAACTGCTGATGATCGATCCGAAACGGGTCGAGCTGGCCATTTATGATGGCATTCCGCATCTGCTTTCCCCGGTGGTTACGGATCCCAAAAAAGCGGCTTCGGCTCTGCGGTGGGCGGTTGCTGAGATGGAACGGCGGTATAAAGTGTTTGAACGGACTGGTGTGCGCAACATTGACATGTATCAGGAATGGGTATCGTCACAACCCAAACCACCAGCCAATGGCGACAACGGCGATGAATCAGACGAGCAAAGTGACCAACCAGAACATCTGCCGTATATTGTGATTATTATCGATGAATTGGCCGATCTGATGATGGTGGCCGCCGCTGAAGTGGAAGACGCGGTCTGCCGTCTAGCCCAGATGGCCAGGGCAGCTGGCATGTATCTGATCATTGCTACGCAGCGCCCTTCGGTGGATGTAATTACGGGTTTGATCAAGGCAAACGTCCCCTCAAGGATTGCCTTTGCTGTCTCAAGCCAAGTGGATTCGAGAACGATCTTGGACATGGGCGGAGCAGACCGGCTGATTGGCAAAGGGGATATGCTCTACTTTCCCATCGGAGCTTCCAAACCCACCCGGGCGCAGGGCGCGTGGATCTCGGACAAAGAGATCGAAGCGCTCGTGAAATTTTGGAAACAGCAGGGGGAGCCTGAGTATCAGGAGGATCTTGAGAAACCTGAGGTGTTCTCCAACAGCGGGCCGTCCGAAAAGGAAGACGAGCTTCTGAAAGATGCTGTACAGCTGGTGGTGGATACCGGCCAGGCGTCCATATCCATGCTGCAGCGGCGTTTGCGAATCGGTTACGGCCGGGCCGCACGGCTGATTGATATGATGGAGCTGCGAGGGGTTGTGGGTACGTATCAGGGAAGCAAACCCAGGGAAGTTCTTATAGATTCTTCGGATTTGGAGGGAACGCGCGATGAGTGATCCGCAGGAACTGGGTGCAGTATTCTATCGAGCACGCATGAGGCAGAATATATCCCTAGAGGACCTGGAACAACAGACAAAGATACGACGGCGCTTTCTTTTGGCCATCGAAGAGGGCCGTTTTGAAGAGGTTCCGGCAGAAGTCTATCTGAAGGGGTTTCTGCGCAGTTACGCGCGGGCAGTCCGCCTAGACCCAGAGGAAGTTGTTAGCCAGTACTATCATCTCAACAGTTCGGAACCAGATGAGGCGGAGGCTGCGCCATCGGAGGAAGTTCAAAGACATTCTGTCCGCCGCCGCAAGGCCAAACAGAGAAAGAGGCAGCGTATTGCGTTTGCAGTCATTGTACTATTGGCGTTGGCGGCCGGTGCTGCCTATTATTTCTGGAATTCCGTAGAGCTTCTATAGGAGGTCACTTGTGAGCAAACAGGACTATCTGGTAAGGGCTACAGCCGCCGAAGGCGCAGTGCGCGCGTTCGCGGTTCGTTCGGCCGAACTGACCGACGAAGCCCAGCGCCGACACCAGCTCTATCCCATCGCGTCGGCGGCGTTGGGCCGGACTATGGTTGTAGCACTCTGCATGGGCTCGATGTTAAAGGGAAAAGAACACATTACAATTCAGATACACTCAGAAGGGCTGCTGCGGGGGTTGGTCGTCAGTGCCGATTCTGCCGGTAATGTTCGCGGTTATGTGAGAAACCCGAAAGTGCATCTGCCACTGAACTCCAAAGGAAAGCTGGCTGTCGGAGAAGCGCTCCGGCCGGGAACGCTGCACGTCATTCGCGATATGGGGCTGCGGGAACCGTACCAGGGCTCCGTCGAGCTGCAAACAGGGGAGATAGGAGATGATTTTGCTTATTACTTTTCCCTATCGGAACAGACACCTTCTGTGGTCAGTGTGGGTGCATTAATCAACCCCAATGGCAGTGTGCGCACGTGCGGCGGGTACATCATTCAACTGCTTCCCACTGCTGATAACGGCGTTGCTGATCGTCTCGAGGAACGGCTTCCGCACATTCCTGCGGTTACAACCATGCTCGACAGCGGAAAAACCCCGGAGACTGTCCTTCACCAGGTATTAGGCGATTTCAACGTAGAGATTTGGGAACAGCGGGAGGTACAGTACTTCTGTCCCTGTTCTTTGGACCGTTTTCGCCAAGGTCTTATAACCCTTGGCCGGGATGAACTGAAGTCATTAGCTGAAGAGCAGGAAACGTTAGAGCTTGTGTGTCATTTTTGTCAGGAGAAGTATTATGTGTCGAGAGATGAAGTGCTGCGCCTCTTGGACGACATGTAAGTGGCGCCCCGTGATGGATGGGAGTGGTTGGCAGTGATCTGGAAACGTGTATTGGCGATAGTGGCCGCTGTCGTAGCGGTCTTGATTGTGCTGGTTGCTTCGGGGAGCCACTTCTTTACTGATTGGCTGTGGTTTTCAAGCCTCGATCTGCAGCAGGTGTTCTGGCGGTCTCTCCTATGGGAGCGAGCTGTGCCCGCAGTGGTTTGGGTAGCCTTCAGCGTATTTTTCTTTGTCAACCTAACCATGACGAAGAGATCTCTTCTGCAGTTGCTCTGGAGGATCCCGCAGACGGCACAGGTGATAAGGCCTGGGTACATCACAGGTCTGTTTGCGGCAGCCAGCGTCCTTTTAGGCTTCTTCTTTGCTGCCGGAAGCAGTCTCTTTGCCATGGATGTGGCGAAGTTCTTCCATGGGGCTTCGTTCGGCTTGGAGGATCCATTGTTTGGCCGGGATGTCAGCTTCTACATGTTTGACCTGCCCTTTTTCCGGTTTCTGATTGGTCTTCTTTCGGGATTCATCGTGCCTGCCTTCTTGGCCTGTGCTACCATATACGGGGCATCGGGATCGATTCGATTTCAGGGCTTGTCTCTGAAGGCGCCGACCAACGTGGTACGGCATCTTTCCATTCTTGCAGCGGGTTTTGTGTTTCTGCAGGCCCTCGGCCATCTTCTCAGTGTTTACGATCTCATGTACTCGGCTTCCGGCGCGGTATATGGACCGGGTTTCACTGACGTGCATGTCCGGGTGTGGGTCTACCGAGTGCTAGCAGCCATCGCCGGCGCAGCCGGTCTTGTGCTGCTCTTTGGCGGTCGGCGCCGTGTGCAGGCTTTTGCCGGTGTTGCGGTGGTGTGGTTGGTTGTCAGTGTCATTTTCGGTGGTATTGTACCGGGTTTGGTACAGGCCTGGATTGTTGATCCTAACGAATATAACCGAGAAGAGCCGTATCTTGAGCATCATATTCAAATGACCCGCAGGGCGTACGACTTGGATGACATTCGCCACGTGCCGTTTGACGGCAGTGGTGAACTCAGTTGGGAAGTGCTGCAGGATAATTGGGCGACTGTGGAAAACGTGCGGCTGTGGGATCCGCGGCCTTTGATTACCACGTACAGTCAGCTGCAGGAGATGCGTCTCTACTACCGGTTTTTCGACGCCGACATCGGACGGTATCATGTCAATGGACAATATCGTCAGGTGCTTTTGTCCCCTCGAGAACTGGATATTTCGCAGCTGCAAAATCGGACGTGGATCAATGAACACCTGCAGTATACCCATGGCTATGGTGCGGTCATGAGTCCCGTGAACGAAGCTTCTGCCCAGGGGCTGCCGAATTTCTGGATCTCCGATATCCCGCCGCGCAGTACAGTCGATATTGAACTAGACCAGCCGCGGATCTATTTCGGTGAACGGACAAACCAGTACGTCATCGTAAACACCCGCGCCGATGAGTTTGACTATCCCATGGGTGACCGCAACGCGTTTTACCGATATACGGGCGCCGATGGGGTTGAGATATCCACTCCGCTCCACCGCGCGGCGTTTGCGCTGCGGTTTGGAACGTCTCGGATTCTGCTCTCAACGGAGATTACCCGGGAGAGCCGCGTTCTTTTTAACCGCAATATCCGGCAGCGGGCCCATGCCATTGCACCGTTTTTGAGATACGACAATGATCCCTATGCGGTCATCCACGACGGACGATTGGTTTGGATCTTGGATGCCTACACCAGTTCCGATCGGTATCCTTACAGCCGCCCGCGGCGGGGCTGGGGAAATTATGCCCGCAATTCCGTTAAGGTCGTGATTGATGCCTATGACGGGACCACCAGCTTCTATCAGGTAGAAGACGATCCATTGCTGGAAACCTATGCCTCGATTTTCCCGGACTTGTTTGAGCCGATAGAAAATATGGATCCGGATCTGCAGAGGCATATCCGCTATCCCGAGGACTTTTTGGCCCTGCAGGCGGAGATGTACGGCGTGTATCATATGGAAAATACACGGCTGTTTTATAATCAGGAAGACGTATGGACATTTGCCAACGAAGTATACGCAGGCCGTGAGCAGCCGGTAGTTCCATATTATGTCATGATGCAGCTTCCTGACCAAGAAGTACAGCAGCAGGAAATGGTCTTAATGGTACCCTTCACTCCTATCCGGCGCAGCAACATGGTGTCTTGGATGGCCGCCCGCAATGATGCTCCCCATTACGGTGAAGTGGTCGTATACGATTTCCCTAAGGATACGTTGACCCTAGGCCCGGCGCAGATAGAAGCCCGCATTGACCAAGATGGTGAAATTTCGCAACTGCTTTCGCTATGGGGCCAGCGGGGCTCGCAGGTGATTCGCGGCAACTTACTGGTGCTGCCCATCGCAGATAGCCTGCTCTATGTAGAACCCCTGTATCTCCAGTCGGAGCAGAGTGGAATGCCGCAGCTGCAGCGGGTGATTGCAGCCCATGGCGATGATCTAGTGATGGAAAGTACTCTGGAAAGGGCACTGGTGGAGTTGTTCGGCGAAATGCCCCCGGAGGAGCTGGCAGAGCAGATTCCCGAAGATGTGCTGCGGCCCCGGGAGCCAGATCCGGTGGAGGATCCGGGTCTGATTGAGGACCCGATGCTTGTGGAGGACGAATTGCCCCTGGATGCGGAGATCCCGTCTCGAGCGGCGTCGGCATACCAGCGGGCTGCCGATGCTCTGCAACAGGGTGATTTTGCTGCCTTTGGTGAAGCGTGGAATGAATTGGATGAGCTGCTGCAGGAGTGGCAGGGCAGAGAATGACAAATGCACGCAGGCTGGCGGACAGCCTGCGTGTGTCACGTCCGAACCTCTAACTAGTATGGCCTAACGGGGAGTGACGATCGTGGAGCGTATACATTTTATCGGCATTGGCGGCACGGGCATGGGTCCCCTGGCTAAAGTATTTGTTGAAAAAGGCTTCCAGGTCAGCGGATCCGACCTGCAGAATTCTGAAACCACTGAACTGCTGCGTTCTTTAGGTGCCACAATACATTACGGACACCGACCCGAAAACATCAACGGCTGTGACAGCGTGGTATATTCGTCGGCTATACCGGAGGACAACCCTGAAATGCTGGCGGCCAAGGCGCAGTGTTTGAACATATACCATCGTTCTGAGGTTTGGGCGGATGTGATGAACTCTGCCAGGGGTGTGGCCGTAGGCGGAGCACACGGGAAAACAACGGTGACTTCCATGATTTCGTGGATTCTCGAGGAAAACGCCTGGGATCCTACGGTGTTGATCGGCGCGCGCTTTGCACCGTTTGGTCCGGGGGCGAAGTTCGGGAAAGGTCAAGTGGTTGTGGCTGAAGCGGACGAGAGCGACCGTTCTTTCCTGCGGTACAGGCCCGAGGTGTCAGTTGTTACCAGTATTGAAGCGGACCATCTTGAGAACTACAACGGTGCCTTTTCCGAGCTGGTCCAGGGATATCGAAGCTTTCTGGGCAATGTGGGGGGTCAAGGGCTCGCTGTGCTCGGCTTTGACGATCCCGTGGCGCGGCGCTTAGCCAGGGAACTGGCTGGCAACTGGCAGGGGTATGGTTTTGACCCCGGTGCGTATTGGCGCGGAGAAATCGTATCACTGCGTGAAGGGACGGTCAAGTTTAACGTCTATAAGGAGGGCCGGGCCTTCGGCAGCTTTTCATTGCAGGTGCCTGGCCGGCACAATGTCAGCAACGCCTTGGCTGCTGCAGCCGTCTGCCATCATTTTGGCCTGACCCCTGAGCAAATACGGAAACCGCTGGCATCATTCTGCGGTGCCCAAAGGCGCTTCCAAATCCTTGGGGAGAGCGGCGATGTTCTCGTTGTTGATGATTATGCCCACCATCCCACGGAGATCGCCGCTACACTGAAGGCAGCATCGGAAGGCTGGAAACGTCGAATTGTGGCCGTATTTCAGCCGCAGCGATATTCGCGTACCCAGTTGTTGTTTGACGAATTTGTGGACTGTTTCTCCCAGGCAGATTTGGTGTTCTTGACGGATATCTACTCACCGCCGCCGGAGAGGCCGATTGAGGGAATCAGTTCGGCGATTATGGCAGAGCGAATGCAGCATGCAGGAACGGCCGTGCATTGGATCGGTGAACAGTCCAATGTGGTTGCACAGCTTATGCCGCATCTGCAGCCCGGTGATCTTGTGATCACCATGGGCGCTGGGCCCATTTGGAAAAGCGCCCATGAGCTGTTGGCCCAATTGCACGCCAGACGAGCACCGTCGGCCGGCGCGCCGGAGTGAAGCAGTCTTTCTGTCTTCCGCAAGCGGAAGCCATGTTCCGGCTGTTTTCCTGGCAGGAATTCTTTGACCGGTGCAGAAGGATAGTTGCGTAGTTCTCTCAGTATGCGACGCATGGCATGACGGCGCTGAGCGCCGTCATGCCATGTCTGGTGCGCAGTGGGAAGCTCTGGAGGCGGGTCTAGAATGGCTGTAAAGGGGGGTGAAGAACAAGCAGCGGCAGAATGGTCAAGAAGGAACGGATGCCCACAGGAACGTGTGTTCCCGCCAAGGCCTTTCGGCTGCGGGTTTTCTGTTTCCGTCACAGGGATTGGTTTACTGTGACAAGAGCGTAAGCCTCCTGTCAGCAGTCGATTGTCTGTTGAATAAGGGACTGCTGCTGGTATCAAAGGATCGGGCCATGCCGCGGGCCGGTGAAAGAAAAGTTGTAAAGGAGGAAAGGCTGGATGTATCAGTATATCATCCGACGGTTCCTGTACATGATCCCTATGTTGATCGGTATTACATCCCTGAGCTTTTTTATCATGCAGTTAGCACCAGGAGACTTTCTGACAGCGATGCAGATGAGTCCCGATTTTCCACCGGAGATGCTTGCCCAAATGCGGGCGCAGTATGGGCTGGATCAGCCGGTGTATGTGCAATACTTCCAATGGATTTTCCGTGTATTTCAGGGCGATTTAGGTTATTCCTTTATGTGGCATGCGCCGGTGACGTGGGTCCTCCACCAGCGGATTTGGAACACCTTGCTGCTGGCGGTGGCGGCCATGGTCGTGGCTTGGTTGGTAGCCATTCCTATTGGCATTCATTCTGCTACCCACCAATATTCTTGGAGCGACAAGCTATTGACATTTTTCGCCTTTATTGGAATTTCTATTCCCAATTGGTTTTTTGGTCTGTTAATGCTGTACTTTGTCGTGTCAAGGGGCTGGAATCTCCCCATCGGAGGAATGATGAGCACCGACTTCCAAGATCTGTCTCTAATTGGCAAAGCATACGACCTCGGCCGGCATATGCTGATCCCTGTATTGGTTCTCAGTACTGGGATCATGGCCGGGCTGATGCGCTACATGCGGTCCAACCTGCTGGATGTGTTGAAACAGGACTATGTAACCACAGCAAGATCGAAGGGGCTTCGCGCTAGAGTTGTCATCAATAAGCACGCCGTTCGCAATGCCATAAACCCCCTCATTACCTTGTTCGGGTTTCAACTGGGGACGGTTTTCTCGGGGGCGGCGTTGACTGAGATTGTATTGAATTGGCCGGGCATCGGCAGCCTTATGCTCACTGCCGTGCAGGGGCTGGACTACTATTTGGTCATGGGCAACCTGATTGTCGGCGGGGTCATGTTAATTCTGGGGAATTTAATGGCGGACCTGTTGCTGGCATGGAGTGATCCGCGGATACGGTTTGATTGAGGAGGGGTGAGCAGCTAATGACAGATTCTACACGGACAGTCAACAACCGAGGGCAGGAACGGGAACAAGGTAAGGAAGCCGTGCGCTCGCCCTGGAAAATGGCCGGGCGTCGACTGCGCAGGCACAATCTTGCCATGGCAGCCATGGTGGTACTGATCGTACTGCACGTGTTTGCCATCTTTGCGGACTTCTGGGTTCCGTATGGCGAAACCGAGACCGATCGCAGACGTTCGTATCATCCACCCACTCGGGTGCAGTTTTTTGACGACGGCAGTTTGACAAGGCCCTATGTCTACGGATACGACATGGTTGATCCCGGCCGCCGTCAATACGAGATCGATGAAGATGCAAAGTACGAGATCCAGTTTTTCGCGCAGCAAGGGCAGACCTACGAGTTGTTCGGCATTATTGAAAGCAACCGCCGGCTGTTTTCGGTCGAAAGCCCGGGTAAGATCTACCTGGTGGGTGCGGATCAATATGGTAGGGACATCTTCTCGCGCTTGGCGTTTGGGGCCAGACGATCATTGTTTATCGGCCTGATCGGAATTGCAATCAGTACCACCATTGGCATGATTTATGGAGGCGTGTCAGGATTCTTCGGCGGTTGGGTCGACAATCTGATGATGCGGATTTCCGAGGTCATCATTTCCATCCCGGCTTTCTACCTGCTGCTGGCATTGAGTGCGGTACTGCCTGCGAATATTCCTTCGGATATTCGGTTTATGATGATCATCGGAATTCTGAGTTTCATCGGGTGGGCGGGAATGGCTCGCGTGATTCGGGGCATGGTACTGTCCATACGCCAGCAGGAGTTTGTTCACGGAGCCGAGGCCATCGGTTGTTCACAACCGCGCATTATCCTGCGGCACATCCTTCCTAATACGCTGAGCTATGTCATTGTCAACGCTACGTTGGCTGTGCCTGGTTTTATTCTTTCGGAATCGGGTTTGTCGCTCATTGGTGTGGGTATTCAGCACCCCCAGGCCAGCTGGGGCAATATGCTCTCAGAGGCCTTGAATCTTTCTTCTTTGAGCCGCTTTCCGTGGCTCTTGATACCAGGGTTCATGATATTCATCACGGTGCTCAGTTACAGCTTTTTCGGTGATGGTGTCCGGGACGCCTTTGATCCGAGAGCCAGTCGTTAGCGGGTGCGCCTGTCCGCCTATCTGACATGGAAGTTCCTGGCACGGTGACGATTGGGCATTCAGCCCCGGGGTTCCTCCCGATGAAAAAGGTACCGTCTGTGCTTGGGTTTTTTCGGAAATTGTTCATTTTGAAAAAGGGAACTGGGCATGTGTGCAGAAATAGAAAGCAATGTTTCGCTGACTATAGGGTTTTCTGTGGGAGGGGGGGTGATGTTTGGGGCAGACGTACTGGATGCACATTGGGTTTTCATACCATGAAGGAGGAGGAACAAATATTGAAAACGTTTAATCTGTCTTTGGTTGTGCTTTTGGTTCTTTCACTGAGCGCCGCCGTCGGTGCAGTGGAGCTTCAGGACCCTGAGGTTGTTGACGTAGAGGAATATTACGGCGATTCCATCGGCCAATATGGTGGAACCATGACTATCTACGGCGGTGCCGAAGGGCCGAAGTCTTTCAACCCGCATTTGGCTGCCGAAACCTCAACTACTGACCTTACCGACATTCTATTTGAGGGCCTTGTTCGTCTTGACCGCACCAACGGTGACGTTATTCCTCATTTGGCTCGCGATTTTGAGATCAGCGACGATGGAACGGAGTTGACGTTTCACCTGCGCCGCGGTGTTCAGTGGCATGACGGTGAAGAGTTTACTGCCGATGACGTCATTTTCACACTGGACGTAATCTATGCCCCCGATTCCCAGTCCAATGCCCGGACGGGGCTGCATATTGACGGTGAACCGATGGAATACGAGAAAATTGACGACTACACTGTACAAATGACGCTGCCCCGGGTGCACTCTCCTATTCTGTATAACATGGGATTCAATATCGTTCCCGAACATCTCCTGGGTGAGGCATTTAGGGATGGCCGCTTCAACGAGACCTGGACGCTGGCTTCGGACACCGCTGATATCATCGGCACGGGAGCGTTCAAGCTCGACAGCTACCGGGTAGATCAGGAATTGGTGATTGTACGCAACTCCAGTTACTGGCAGGAGGACAACGCAGGCAACCAGCTTCCCTATTTGAGCCGTGTGATCTACAAATACTATCCTAATCAAGATACGGCCGTTTTGGCTTTCTTCTCTGGAGAATTCGACTACATGGGAATTCCTGCCACCCACTTTACAGAGTTCGAAGATCGTGAACCTAACCTTCCGTTTGCCATCGTAGAAGCCGGTCCGAACCCCGGCACTACCTTTATCGTGTTCAACCAAAATCCGGAAGGCATTGATCCTCCAGCCCTGAATTGGTTCCAGGACAAGGAGTTCCGACAGGCCTTGGCCTATGCAGTCGATCGGCAAACGATTCTCGAGATTGAGATGAACAACCGCGGCTATATCCAGCATAGTCCGATTAACATGCGCAACGAATTCTTTCTCAATCCCGACGTAAAAGAGTATCACTTTGACCTGGACCGGGCTCACGAAAAGCTCGAAGCGGCCGGCTACACTCTAGGCGACGATGGACGTCGCTATGACCCCGAAGGCAACCATGTGGAGTTTGAGCTCAACACCAACACCGGCGTGGCCATTCGCCAGACCACCGGTGAACTGTTCCAAGAGGATCTTGGCGAGCTGGGTATTACGGTAACATTTAACCTGATTAACTTCAACGTGCTAGTGGATAAGCTGATGCAGAACTTTGATTGGGAAGCGATCATTATCGGCTTGACCGGTACCTTCGATCCCAACGGCGGTGCCAACACTTGGATGAGCCACGGCAACCTGCATATGTGGCATCCACTGCAAGAAGAGCCGGTTACGGAATGGGAAACTCGAATTGACGAGCTCTTTGTGAATGCACAGCGGACAATGGATTGGGATGAACGCCAGAAGTACTATTATGAGTTCCAGGAGATTGTGGCCGAACAGGTTCCGCTGATTTACACCGTCAACGCGGAAGTGAATGTGGCGGTAAGGGATCACCTTCGCAACGCCATTCCATCGGACATTTCCGGTGGCATGCCATCAGCCTGGAATTGGATCTGGATTGACCGTTAATTCGTATTCTGTCACGTAAGACCGAATATGGCAGTACAATACCAGCAGACTTCGTTCCTACCAGAAGTGAAGGGTACCCCACGGCGGGGTACCCTTCACTTCGCTACGCAGAAAAAACGCCGCATGCTCCCCGTGGAGAACGGATGCGGCAGGCTCGATCCTATCCAAGTATGGAGTGGCCGGTACCTTTACTTGGAAACGCACAAATGCATGCCATCAACTCTGAACGGTTACAAGCTTCTGCCGGAGACGCTCTAATGTTCTGGATAGGCTGGCGTCGATAACCTTGCCGTTCATCTCAATCACCAGGCCTCCCCACAGCTTTTCGTCAACGGCCAGTGTAAGCTCAACTTTGCTGCATTCGGTCAAGTCTTCCAGTCTGCTCCGGATTTCCTCTACGACGTCATCGGAAAGCGGAATGGCGCTGGTCACCGTCGCTGTGCGGATCCCGGCACTGGCATAGACGAGATCCTGGTATGCGGCGGCTATGGTATCCAGGGCACGTTCCCGCCCTTTCTCAATAACTACGGGGAGGAAACTGGCCAGAGTGCTGTCGAGCTGCATGGACATGATCATCCTCTTTTTGGCAGAAAGAGGTGTTTTGGGGTGGGAGAAAAACTCTTCGATCTGCGGTTCACGTAAGACTTCAAGTACCTGCTTCAGTTCTTCATTGACGTCTTGACGGTCCTCTGCCGGTGTGACGTCATACAGGGCTTGGGCATAGCGTTTGGCGGTCTGTTCCCGGCTCATAGGCTCTCACCCAGCGTTTCTTCATCCAAATCTTCAACGACCTCTTGGACTAGTTGTTTGTGGCGCGTTTCGTCGAGCGAGTCTTGGACTACACGGGATGCGATCTGGAACGACAGGTTGACGACTTGATCCTTCAACTCTGCCCACGCTTGCTCCTGTTGTCGCCGTATTTCCTCTTGAGCCCGTGCCTTCAGCTGCTCTGCTTCCTGTTTCGCTTCGTTTAAGAGGTCTTCGTGCACCTGCTCACTGCGCCGCACGGCATTGTCTAAGTACTCTCTAGCCTCCTGGCGTCCCTCTGCAAGACGTTGTTCTAGCTCTGCCCGCATCTCTTCTGCTTCTTCCCGGCTCTTCTCGGCCTCGGCAATGTCGTTTTCAATCGACTGCCTGCGATCGTCAAGAAACTTGCGGACAGGCTGGTAGAGAAAATGCCGCAGGATCAGCATCAAGATAAGGAAGTTCACGGCTTGCTGTAGAAATTGAATCGGATCGATCAACGGACTCACCCTTTTTCATCGCGCTTGTCATAGGCTGATGCCATGGGGTGCCGTGTTGTGCACCCAGACTGCCGCATCAGCCTAACAGCTCCATGAGCTTCTCAAACATGGGAAAAGCAAAGGAAAAGATCATCAAGAGAGCCACAGCCAACGAGTAGATGCCCGTGGACTCAGCGATGGCCTGACCTAAAATCATGGTTGTACGCACAGTGTTCTCGGCCTCGGGTTGCCGTCCAATGGCTTCCACGGCTTTGCCGGCCACGAAACCCTGTCCAATACCTGGGCCTAGACCTGCAATCATGGCCAACCCGGATCCAACTGCCACAGCAGCAATGACGATGGCGGCTTCTAACATTCTGCATTACCTCCCTTCTATGGTACCTATTCCAAGCGAACTTGGATATAGGCAATTGCCAGTAGTGTGAAGACAGCTGTTTGTATGACACCCATAAACACACCGAACCACCCCATGAGTGGTACAGGAAGTACGTAGGGTGCAAACATATAAAGGATGCCTACGATGATTGTGCCCCCAATAATATTACCATAGAGACGGAAGGCGTGGGAGAGTACTTTGGCAAACTCTCCGACAATATTGAGCGGAAACATCCACCAAAACGGCTGGAAGTACGATTTGATGTACGCCCCGATACCCTTGACCCGGATCTCCGATCCGTGGGCGACAAGAAGAACCAGTACCGCCAATGCTCCTGTGGTATTCAAGTCCTGGGTGGGCGGAAACGCATGGGGGACGATGCTGAGAAGGTTGGATGTTAAGATGAACAAAGCGATTGTCATGATAAACGGAGTATAACCGCGGCCGCGCTTGCCCAAATCCGCCTGCACCATGCTTTCAATACCGTCTACGGCCAGCTCCACAAGATGCTGGGCTCCGGTGGGAACACGCTTCAAGTTGCGCGTGAAAACAATGCTGAGCACCGTCAGGACAGCCATGACGATCCACGTGAAAAACACGGTTTCTGTTATCGGAAGGGGGCCGATGTGAAACAGCACTTCAGGTTCCATGGGATTTCCTCCTTGAGATTGCTGCAGACACTAGTATGATCAATTGGGGCATCAAGAGCCCGGCAATGACGGCAGGAAAGGAAATTGCCGGATTTCGCAGTCCGATAACCATGGCAGCGCCATAAAGAAAAAGCCTTTTGACGTATCCGAAGAAGGCTTTGCGTTCCGGATTGGCGCCGCCGAGGCCGGTCTTGACGTCAATGATGAGAAGTCGGAAGGTCAGACCGCCCATGAGGCCGCCGAGCAAAAAGCCATAGGACGCGGGTCGATGAAGGAAGAACAGGACAACACTTCCTGCAGCTGCAATCATCCACACTGCGTCGGCAATCGTTTTTTCGTGCAGAAGGGGTTTCATTGGTCTTCATCATCCGTGTTGTCTTTGTTTGCGAGCTGGTTGACCATCTGCAGAACAGACCACATACCACCGGCCGCACCTAGAACCAGCAGTATGATGGTGAAAACGGCGCGGGTCCCTAACCAGCGATCGAGGAGTGATCCCACATAGGCACCGGCGCCAACAGCGATTACAATAGTCAGGCCGATTTGGGTTAACAGACTTAAATACTTTACTGTGTTTCGACCCATGGCGGAAAAATCCTTTTTGGTTGATACATTTGTTTTCCACAGAGCAGGGGAATTTCCTGCCTATGAGAGCTAGTTTTAGCCTCCATGCAGGAATGCCATGGAGCGGAAGCGAAATATGGACAGACGTGTGAGCAGAAGATTGGTGCTCGGCACCGATACTACAGTGTGGGGATGAATGGCTTATATGGCTTTGAAATGTAACATCGGAATGGTATCACTAGGCTGTGCCAAGAATTTGGTGGATAGCGAAATTGCCCTTGGGTACCTTGTTAAACAAGGGGCTGTTATCGTTGAGGAACCTAAGGATGCCGACGTCATAGTAATCAACACATGCGGGTTCATAGATCCAGCCAAGGAGGAGTCCATTGACACGATTCTGGAAATGGCTGCAT
This sequence comes from Clostridiales bacterium, assembly GCA_003551965.1. Taxonomy (GTDB): domain Bacteria; phylum Bacillota; class Limnochordia; order Darwinibacteriales; family B1SED10-159; genus B1SED10-159. Next base: position 14,334 of record PUOC01000193.1, read on the forward strand.
ACAAGCAAACCGGCCGCTGTAAGGCGCTGATTGTGACGGGGTGTCTGTCGGCGCGCTACAAAGAAGAACTTGCCCGAGAGCTGCCGGAAATCGATGGCATGTTGGGGATCAATGAAATGGATCAACTGCCGGTTGTGGTTGCAGAGACCATGGGCGGAGAGAAGGTGCAGCGGATTACCGACACGCCTTTTTCGTATGACGACCCCGGCATCCAGCGTGTGTTAGCGGGCCGGCCGGGAAGCGCCTATCTCAAGATTGCCGAGGGTTGCAGCCATACCTGTGCGTTTTGTATCATACCTTCCATTCGTGGGCCCCTTCGCAGCCGTGAGCCGGGATCACTGGTGCGAGAAGCCCAGCAGCTGGCCGCTGCGGGTGTTCGAGAACTGAACATTATTGCCCAGGACGCAACCGCCTACGGCCGCGATCGCGATGATGGTTCATCGCTCCCGGCCTTGCTGAAGCGGCTGGATGATGAAGTGGATGTGGATTGGATCCGGGTTCTGTACGCCTATCCGACTTCCGTATGCGATGAACTATTATCCACTATGGCTGAGCGCCGCAAGATCCTGCCGTATCTGGACCTTCCCCTGCAGCATGCCAGCGATACGGTCCTCAGGGCCATGGGACGTCCGGGCACCTTTGATTCCCAGCGGAGGTTGGTTGATCGCGTACGGGACGCGGTCCCGAACCTAACGCTGCGCAGCGCATTTATCGTGGGTTTTCCCGGTGAAACCGAAGCCGATTTCCAAACGTTGTTGCGTTTTCTTGATACCGTCCGTTTCGACCGTGTCGGTCTTTTTCCATTCTCAGCAGAAGAGGGTACGGCTGCTTTTCGTCTGCCTGAACCAGTAAGCCCTGCGGTAAAAGATAGGCGCTATAGGGAAGCAATGGAATTGCAGCAATCCGTATCGCTGCAGAAGAATGAAATGCTGATGGGCAGGACGCTGGATGTACTCATCGAAGGGGTCTCGGAAGAAAGCAGTCTGGTTGTCCGCGGGCGCCATGGGGGCCAAGCGCCCGAAATTGATGGCCAGGTCTATCTAGGCAGTGCATTGGCGGACCCAGGCACCATCGTGCCCGTGCGGGTTACGGAGGCGTATCCCTATGATCTTGTGGGCGATCTGCTGGAAACGGAGGGACGAGAATGAACCTGGCCAACTCATTGACCGTGCTCCGCATGTTCTTGGTTCCCGTGTTCATGCTGCTCCTTTTGGAGACTGTACCCTACGGGCCGGCTTTGGCTGTGGCTGTGTTTATCTTGGCTGCGGTGACCGATGGGCTGGATGGATATATTGCTCGATCACGGCGGGAAGTGACGCAGTTCGGCAAGCTCATTGATCCCATTGCTGACAAACTTCTAATCACCGCCGCGTTATTGAGCTTAGTGGAGTTAGGGGAAATATCGGCTTGGGTCGCTTTGATCATCATCGGGCGGGAGTTCGCAGTTTCAGGGCTGCGCATGTTAGCTGCGGCCGAAGGAGTGGTGATATCTGCTTCTCGGTGGGGCAAGCTCAAGACAATATCTCAAATTGTAGCGATCGTTGTGTTGCTGCTGAAATGGCCGGGCGGCCTGGTTTTGATGTGGATCGCAGCTGTTATCACTGTCATTTCTGGTGTCGATTATTTCGTGAAAGCCAATAGAACAATGAACTTCGCTGACACCAAAGAGATCGACTAGCAAGGGCCGGTCTCTAACATCGAAAGGGGAATGCAGACGTGAATCTCTATGAAAAAGCGCTCGCCATGCATGAGAAGTATCAAGGGAAAATCAGTGTAGAGACTAAGGTTCCTGTGACAAACAAAGAGGACCTAAGTTTGGCGTACTCTCCTGGCGTGGCCGAGCCCTGTCGTGTGATCAGTACAGACGCCGACGCGGCCTATCGTTATACAACGAAGGGAAACATGGTGGCAGTGGTCAGTGACGGCACCGCTGTTCTGGGACTCGGCAACATTGGGGCCCAGGCGTCCCTGCCTGTCATGGAAGGAAAAGCTGTGCTCTTTAAGTCGTTCGCCGGTGTCGATGCATTCCCCATCTGTCTCGATGCTGCTTCTGCAGATGATGTGGTTTCCCATGTCAAGGCAATCGCCCCTGCCTTTGGAGGCATTAACCTGGAGGACATTGCTGGTCCCCGGTGTTTTGGCATTGAGGAACGTCTAAAGAAGGAATTGGATATTCCGGTTTTTCATGATGATCAGCATGGCACAGCGGTGGTCATGTTTGCCGGCCTTCTCAATGCTCTCAAAGTCGTCGATAAGAAACTCCAGGGTTTGAGTACCGTTATCCTAGGCGCGGGAGCGGCGGGAGTCGCCATTGCCAAGCTGCTGCATTCGGCTGGCATGGAGGACATCGTGTTGGTGGATCGCCAGGGGGCGATTGCCGCGGGTCGCCAAGACTTGGATGCGGTGAAACAGGAGCTGGCTTCCTTTACCAATCCCGGGAATAAGATGGGTTCGCTGGCCGATGTTCTTCGGGGCGCCGATGTTTTCGTAGGTGTGGCCGGCCCCGACACTGTATCGGAAGCGATGGTATCATCCATGGCTCACAATCCCATCGTCTTCGCCCTGGCCAACCCAGAACCGGAGATCTACCCAGAGGCGGCTCAGAACGCGGGTGCAGCTGTTACTGCCACGGGGCGTTCGGACTACGCCAACCAGATCAACAATGTTCTGGGATTCCCGGGCATCTTCCGCGGCGCGCTCGATGTGCGAGCTTCTGACATTACGGAAAATATGAAGCTTGCGGCGGCCAATGCCATTGCTGAGCTAATACCCGAATCAGACCTGCGCCGCGATTACATCATACCTGCACCGTTTGATGCTCGCGTAGCCCCGGAAGTGGCGGCCGCTGTGGCCCAGGCAGCAATGGATGACGGTGTGGCTAGAAGAGATGTTGATCGGGATTGGGTTCGCCAGCACACATACGATACAGCTGCCTTGAAGCCGTAAAACTTGTCTGCAAAGGATGTGACCGGTATAGGCTCGTTTTTTTCGTCGCTATCGGACAATCAAGTGTTGATGACAGCCTTGGCAGCATGGGCCTTGGCGCAGATCATCAAGACCGTCACCTGGGCGATTAAAGAGCGGTCCATGAATTTTCGCCGTTTGGTGGAGGCCGGTGGTTGGCCTAGTTCTCATTCGGCATTCGTCACATCACTGACGGCTGCCATCGGCTGGGAAAAAGGTTGGGAGTCGCCCGAATTTGCCCTGAGTGCAGTCTTTGCCCTGATTGTGATGTACGATGCAGCAGGGGTTCGCAGAGCTGCAGGCAAACAGGCACGGGTCCTGAACGCTATAGTGGAGGACTTGAACAAACGGGAGCTGCATCCCGAAAGGCTAAAGGAGCTCCTGGGACACACTCCCGTTGAAGTTTTAGGCGGTGCTGTGCTCGGTATCTTTGTGGCTTGGGTTCGTTTGGCATGACCTATGCTTCGACCAATGCAGGCATCGGGGCAAGTTTTAGGGGTTCCAGTCCTGGGGCTGGGCGCGATAGCCCTCGATGCCGATGCTTGACACCGCCGCCACGGTGTATCGTCCACCGACGACGGAATCGCCGTGAACAAAGCTCAATCCGGCGATCGGTTCCTCGGTCAGTTGTTCAAAGGGTTCTTGAACATCTGGCTGCCAGAATACTCGATACCCTTGGATCGGGCCGTCTACGGCCGCCCAGGTCAGCTCGATGCTTTCCTGGCCGTCTCCGATAGCTGTAAGCTGCTGCGGTGCCGGCGGCAGCTCGTGCACGGCTGCAGAAATTGTCAGCGACTCCAGAGCCGGTGACCACTGCAGGGTAGTCTCGGAAGCGGCCTCCACATCCAGCAGATGCCACGCTCCGGCGTGGATTTGATCGGAGATGCGGAAGGAGTCCGTGTAGAGTTGAACAGCAAAGCTGTAACTGCCGGGTGGGACTTGGTAGGTGTCGGCAAGCGGTTCTTCCAACGATTCCCGGGTGATTTCCTCCAACCTCTCATCGAAATAGACGCGAGCCCGCAGCACCTCGTGGGCCAAAGGGTACTGCGACAGGTCTATGAACAACGCGATCGTCCCGTCCGCAGGCCTGAGTGCCAATTCGAGGGTCACGGGCTGATCCGAGCGTATGGCCACGTCCTCCTTCTTGTCTTGGTAAAGGGAGTGGCCGTTTTCGTCGTATAGGGTCATCTCCACACTCCACGTCCCCACGGGAACGGAAAAGCTTGCTGTGATCTCCTGCCCTTGTACGGAGACAGTTTTTTCTAAGGAATGGCGTCCCCGGTTGAAGATGATCATGCCCGTGTGTATCTGTTCCATGGATTTTGCCCCGTCCAACTGGGCCTGTAGGTGTACCGTACCAGTATCGGCATAGGGAACGCCGGTCCCGGATGTCCCTCCACAGCCGGCCATTGTCAGGCAGCAGCACATCAAAAGAACAATTGTCCGCATGCTGAACCTCCTACACGTCTCCAGTCGGTAAGAGTAGTATAGCAGAAAAGAGGAGGAAGCGACAGATGGAAAGAATGAAATTTCTGAAATCCATGACGGCAGCCCCCGGAATCCCTGGTTTCGAGCGCCAAGTCCAAGAGGTGCTATTGGATTATCTGGACGGATGCGCTGCGGTGAGCCGGGACAGGCTGGGCAGCCTGATTTTTAGGAAGGTCGGCGACGAGAACGGCCCCAAGGTGATGCTTCCTGGACATATGGACGAAATCGGTTTTATGGTTAACCTGGTAACGGACGAAGGATACCTTCGATTTGTGCCGTTAGGAGGTTGGTGGGATCAGGTTCTTCTGGGCCAACGGGTCAGAATACAAGCCAATGACCGTTGGGTAACAGGCGTCATTGGTTCTAAACCTCCGCATATTCTTAAGGATGAGGAACGTAGTAAAGTTGTGAAACAGGATGCCATGTTCATCGATATTGGAGCCCGAAACCGCGACCATGTGGAGCAGGAACTCGGCATCAAACCAGGAGCTCCGGTGTTTCCGGTCAGTGAGTTTGAGAAGATGGCAGATCCGAAGATGATCCTGGCCAAGGCTTGGGATGACCGGGCTGGATGTGCGGCGTTTGCCGAGGTCATCCGGGCTCTGCAGAATAGCGATCACCCTAACGTCGTGTACGGTGTTGGTACGGTGCAGGAAGAGGTCGGCCTGCGCGGTGCCCAGACTAGCGCCCAGATGATTGAGCCCGATGTATGTGTTGCGTTGGATGTGGGTATAGCCGGCGATATGCCGGGGGTGACTGCCGAGGAAAGCCCTTTGAAAATGGGAAAGGGGCCCGTGATGTATTTGGCCGACCGAAGCGTCATCGCCCATCCAGGTCTGCGGGAGTTGGTTATCGACACAGCTCGCGGCGAAAACATCGACCTGCAGTTCTCTACACTGATGGGCGGCGGTACCGATGCTGGATCGGTGCATCTTGTGGGTGCCGGTGTTCCCAGTTTAACGCTGGGTGTGGCAGTTCGCTATGTGCATAGTCATCAGGGCATCATGCACCTCGATGATTACGAGGGGCTCGTCAAGCTCCTCACTGCTGTCGTTAGGACACTGGATTGGGATATTGTAAAGGAGCTGCACAAGTAGACTATGAAAGCTGAAATCGTTACCATAGGTTCAGAGCTGCTTTTGGGTCAGATTGTTGACACCAATGCTTCCTATCTGGCGGCAGAGTTGGCTGCGTTGGGAATTGATATGCATTTCAAAACGACAGTGGGGGATAACTGGTTTCGTGTCCAGCACGCACTCTCACAGGCGTTGAACAGGGCCGATGTGGTTCTTACCAGCGGTGGGCTGGGACCTACAATGGACGACCTGACGCGAGAAGCAGCAGCCAGCGTATTTGGCCGCCCGCTTCTTCTGGATCAGACGGCTCTCGAGGATCTGGAGGAATTTTTCCGGCGACGGGGCCGGGTGATGACAGAAAACAACCGCAAGCAAGCACATCTGCCCAAGGGCAGCATTGTCATTCGCAACAACTGGGGTACGGCACCGGGGTTTATCTTGGAAGATGGCCCCCGGACGCTGGCATGTCTGCCCGGCGTTCCCACGGAATTAAAGGGGATGTTCCATGCCGCCGTGGCTCCCTATTTGGTCAAGAAGCGCGGAGAAGGATCCGTTATTGTCTCCCGCACTCTTCATTTTTCGGGGATTGGGGAATCGGCCTTGGAGGATGCTGTCAAGGACATTCTGGCGGAGCAGACCAATCCGACGGTTGCGCCCTACGCTTCTGCGGGTCATGTTAAGCTCCGTATTACGGCCAAGGCAGAGAACCAAGCTGTCTGTGAGGCCCTTATTCAGCCCATGGAAGACCGGCTTGTCAGTCGGCTTGAGCCGTATTTTTTAGGGGTCAACGGGGCTACGTTGGAAGGAGCCGTGGGGGACCTGCTGCAGAAGCGGCAGGCGACGGTTGCTGTTGCAGAGTCATGTACAGGCGGGTTGATCGGTCATCGGTTGACGAATACGCCGGGTTCTTCGGCCTATTTCTCGTGTGGGTTTATAACCTACAGCAATGAAGCGAAAAAGCGGTATCTAGGGGTTCCGGGAAGTACACTCCAGGAGCATGGCGCCGTTAGCGAAGCGACGGCTCGGTCCATGGCCAATGGTGTGAGAAAGGCGGCTGGGACCACGTGGGGTCTGGCTGTGACCGGTATCGCAGGCCCCGCGGGAGGATCAGCTGCAAAACCCGTGGGGACCGTGCATCTTTGTGCGGCAGGCCCAGACGGGGCGTGCCACGAGGAACATTTCTTCCGGGGTGAACGCCTGCAGATCAAGGAACGATCAGCACAGGCGGCCTTAGACCTGCTGCGGCGATCGCTCCAAAAAAATGTTGAAGAACACAGGGTGTGATCCGGCCCATAGGAGAAGGATTCGGATGATCCGTGTCGAATAGGGTGTGAGAAGAGCTTTTTGTGACAGGGAGTGTCAGTTTGATGCGGGTGTTTTATGCCCTTCCACTGTGGGATACCTTGGATACGAGAGCCATGCAAAAGGAGATAGGTGCCGAAGGACTGCGGTGGATTCCTTCCCATCAACTCCATCTTACCTTGTGTTTTAAGGGGGAAATCGCTGATGATCAAATTCCATCGGCGATAGCTGAGCTGGAACATGCAGCCCGGCTGTTTCCTCCTTTTTCTTTACATTGGGAGCGAACAGGTGTTTTTCCCCAATGGCGGCGGCCCCGCGTATTGTGGCTTGGAATTGGGGACCCTGAAGCCGGCGGAATCAGGAAACTTGGCCTTGCACTAGGCAATAATGCGTTAACTCCCCATGTCACCGTGGCCCGGGTTAAGAGGCCGGTTGAGAACGAAATCCTGGAGCGCTGGAAGCGGTTTTCACCGCCCGACAAGCCGGTGTTTGTTGACAGAATCAGTTTGATACAGAGTATCCTGCATTCCACAGGCCCAGAATACCGGATCCTGTCGGAAGCTGAATTACAAGGAGCGATGAGCAATGAGTGACAAACTGAAAGCGTTGGATACGGCGGTTTTGCAGATAGAGAAGCAATTCGGCAAAGGGTCGATCATGCGTCTCGGTGAGCAGTCGACGAAACGAGATGTCTCGGCCATTCCGACCGGGTCGATTGCTCTGGATATTGCCCTGGGAGTCGGAGGTATTCCCAAGGGACGGGTGGTAGAGATATATGGCCCGGAGTCCTCCGGGAAGACCACGCTGACCCTGCATATCATTGCAGAGGCCCAGAGAGCCGGTGGCGTAGCCGCTATGATCGATGCGGAACACGCGTTGGACCCAGTGTATGCCCGTAAACTAGGCGTGGACATTGACAATCTGTTGATTTCCCAACCAGACCACGCAGAGCAGGCATTGGAAATCGCTGAACATCTCGTTCGCAGCGGAGCAGTGGACATCGTAGTGATCGATTCGGTGGCAGCTCTCGTGCCGCGTGCTGAAATCGAGGGTGAAATGGGCGACTCTCATGTAGGCCTGCAGGCCCGGTTGATGTCGCAGGCTCTGCGGAAACTGACAGGCGCGATCAGCAAATCATACAGCACTGTTGTATTTACAAACCAGTTGCGCGAGAAGGTCGGCATCATGTTCGGCAACCCGGAAACGACCCCTGGAGGGCGGGCTTTGAAATTCTATGCTTCGCTCCGCTTGGATATCCGACGTATAGAAACGCTCAAGCAGAACAATGAAATGGTGGGCAACCGCACACGGGTGAAAGTGCTAAAGAATAAGGTGGCACCGCCCTTTAAAGAGGCGGAGTTTGACATCATGTATGGCGAGGGCATTTCCAGAGAAGGCAGCGTACTGGATATGGCTAGCAAAATCGACATCGTCAATAAGAGCGGGGCGTGGTATTCCTATGGCGACATGCGGCTTGGCCAAGGCCGCGAAAATGCCAAGGATTTCCTTAAGAGCAACAAAGAATTAACCGAGGAACTGGAGCACAAAGTGCGAGAAGCGTATGGGCTTATTCCTGCGTCCGAAGAGCCGCTCTCCCATGAGACCGAGAACGATGCCCAAGAAAAGCTCTAGGGAAAAGGCAGTAGCGCTTCTCACAGCCCGCGACCGCACGGAAGAGGAGCTGCGCCGGCGGCTGCGGCGAGATGGTTTTGAGCCAGAAGACGTTGAGGCGACACTGTGCTGGCTGAAAGAGATCGGTTATTTGGACGATAGGCGCACAGCCAAACTCTACGTGGAAAACCGCAATCGATTTGGCCCCCTAGGACGCCTCGGGCTAGAGGCTAAGCTAAAGGAGAAGGGCATTGACGGTGCCATTATTGATCAAGTTATCAATAATCCGGAACAGGATTACCAATTGGCCCGCCGCTTGGCCGCGGAGAGGTTGACCCGCTTGGGCACACTGCCGAAACAGAAGCAGCGCCAGCGGCTCGGCTCCTACCTAGGCAGAAGGGGTTTTAGCTGGGAAGTTATCCGCTCCGTCCTTGCTGAGGCCTCCTTAGATTGTCTTGACACAGATTTATAAAAGGAATACAATAAAACAAGGGATTGGTGAGCCTGTGCGTTGAGCTTGAGTAGAAAGGCCGGCCGAGTACTGTACTCGGCTTTCTTTGCTAAGTTTAAGAAAATAGGAGGTGAATCTGATCAACATTTTATTAACAATATTATCGTATGTTTTGGTCGCTGCGTTCGCTGCGCTTGTCGGCTATATTATCCGAAAGACGATTGCTGAGGCGAAGATAACATCGGCCGAGCAGGAAGCAAAGCGTATTATAGACGATGCGGAAAAGGCGGGCGAAGCAAAGAAGCGCGAAGCGCTTCTTGAGGCTAAGGAAGAGGTTCACAAACTCCGCACCGACATGGAGCGGGAAAATAAAGAACGCCGCAATGAACTGCAGCAGATGGAGCGCCGTCTGATGCAGAAGGAAGAAGCTCTTGATCGAAAAAGCGATCAAATCGAACGCAAAGAAGAAAGCTTGAACCAGAAAGAGCGCAATGTGGAAAAGGCCAAGACCGAAATCGACGAGATCGTTGCTGCACAGCGGACCGAATTAGAAAGGGTGTCAAACCTTTCTTCCGAAGAGGCGAAGAGTTATCTGCTGAAGCAGGTCGAAGACGAAATACAGCACGAAATGGCTGTGATGATCCGGGACGTAGAGCACAAGGCTCGGGAAGAGGCTGACAAACGGGCGCGAGAAGTGGTTTCCCTTGCCATTCAACGGACGGCCGCGGACCACGTCGCCGAGACGACCGTATCCGTGGTTAACTTGCCTAATGACGACATGAAAGGACGGATAATCGGCCGTGAAGGGCGCAATATCCGTGCTTTGGAAACATTGACTGGCATCGATCTCATTATTGACGATACACCCGAAGCAGTGATTCTTTCAGGGTTTGATCCAATTCGGCGCGAGATTGCCCGGATTGCCTTAGAGAAGTTGATTGCCGATGGACGCATTCATCCCGCTCGGATTGAAGAGATGGTGGAAAAGGCGCGTAAGGAAGTCGATGCGATCATCCGTGATGAGGGTGAACAAGCTACGTTTGAAACCGATGTCCATGGTCTGCATCCCGAACTGATCAAGCTGCTGGGCCGGCTGCGGTTCCGGACAAGCTATGGCCAGAATGTGCTCAAGCATGCCATTGAGGTCTCCCATCTTGCAGGGATTATGGCGGCCGAGCTCGGTGCCGACTCCAGGATGGCCCGGCGGGCTGGCCTGCTGCATGACATCGGCAAGGCCATCGATCATGAAGTGGAAGGAACCCACATCGAAATCGGCATGGACGTGCTGAAGCGGTACAAGGAAGCACCGGAAGTCATCCATGCCATGGCCTGTCACCATGGCGACTATGAGGCCGAGAGCATCGAGGCTGTACTGGTGACAGCGGCTGACTCAGTTTCGGCGGCCCGGCCCGGTGCCCGCCGAGAGACGTTGGAAAGTTATATCAAACGTCTGCAAAAGCTTGAGGAAATTTCCGGGGAGTTCGATGGCGTTGACAAGTCATTTGCCATTCAGGCTGGTCGAGAAGTCCGCATTATGGTTAAACCGGAATCCATTGATGATGCCACATCGACGAAACTGGCTCGAGATATCGTGAAGCGGATTGAATCCGAAATGGAGTATCCAGGCCAGATTAAGGTAACCGTAATTCGAGAGACCCGGGCCGTTGAATATGCAAAATGAGCCAGGCAGCCATGCCTGGCTTTTTCAACAAGGGAGGGCGAACCTATGAAGCAACGCCCCATGCATTTGGATGCACTGGGCCAAGAGGCCCCCGGGTTGGCTGGACTCATGGTTGCTGTCCTAGTGCAGTACCCGGGCCTTCATTCTGTATATGCCAAAGACGGAGCCATTGTCCTGACTGTGGTTATGAAGGAGACGGACAGCACGGATCGCAGGGAATTTGGTGAACAGTTAGATCGCCACCAAGCGGTTCTCGAGACGTGTCTGGATACGGAGTTTTTCCGGCCTGATATCGACTGGGAGCTGTTAACGGGGTTTTCGAGAGTTTTTGTGTCCTGGCCATTGGAGAACTTTGTTTCCCAGCAGGCGCAGTTGGTGCTAGAACTGCTGTGGTCCCGGTTCAGCACAGAAATCTTGGTGGATGGGGACGACGATGGTCTCAACGACATGTCTCTGCGCCACGATTTCATGGAAGAGCAGTTAGAGCACGTGCAATGGGATTCGGCCGAGACGCTGATTGCCTATAGAGAGGGCGGTCGAGTACTTGTCTATACCGTTCCGGCTGCAGGACAGGAGGCCTAAGGTTGCGCATACTGATTTTGGGTGACGTGGTGGGACGCCCCGGACGCCGAATCATCAAAGAGCTTCTCCCCGAAATAGAACGTGCTCACAGGCCAGATCTGGTCATTGCCAATGGCGAAAACGCTGCGGGCGGATTCGGACTGACGAAAAAGGTTGGTGAAGAGATCTTTGCTGCCGGCGTGGATGTGATCACCAGCGGCAACCACATCTGGGATAAGAAAGAGGTATATACCTATCTACAGGAAGAGAAGCGGGTTCTGCGTCCGGCCAACTATCCGCCGGGGGTGCCAGGCAGCTATCTTCATTACATCTCCGTTGAGACAGACACGGTAGCCGTTCTCAGCTTGACAGGGCGGGTCTTTATGGGAGATTTTGATTGTCCCTTTCGGAAGTTTGATCAGCTCTACGCGGAAATTTCCCAGCAGACACCCCATATTGTGGTGGATTTCCATGCCGAGGCAACATCGGAGAAGATAGCCTTTGCATGGCATGTCGATGGCCGGGCGAGCGTCGTTGTGGGTACGCATACCCATGTCGCCACCGCCGATGAGCGAGTGTTGGATAGGGGCACCGCGTATATCACAGATCTCGGGATGTGCGGCCCTACCGATGGCGTGCTGGGAGTCGAGAGGCAGACGGTGATTCAAAAGTTTCTCACGCAGCTGCCTGCCCGTTTTGACGTGGCCTCGGGTCCTGTGGGTCTCAATGGACTCGTGGTCGACATTGACCGCAGGGGCCGGGCCACCGATCTGTTTCGGCTGTCGCTCCAGAAAAGTATTGTGTGAAAAAAGGACTATTACTCGACAATCTATAATATATATGAATAACTGGCAGTAGTGGCAGAGGTACTATGTTTGCTATAGGGAGGTCGACGTCATGGAAGTATTGAAGGTTTCTGCAAAATCCAGCCCAAATTCCGTAGCAGGCGCTTTAGCAGGTGTTCTGCGAGAACGAGGTCGAGCCGAAATCCAAGCCATTGGGGCCGGGGCATTGAACCAAGCTGTCAAAGCCGTAGCTATTGCCAGGGGATTTGTTGCACCCAGTGGTGTAGACTTGATCTGTATTCCAGCGTTCACGGACATCATGATTGAAGACGAAGAGCGGACCGCGATTAAGCTGATCGTAGAACCGCGCTAAAAGGGACCATCATGTCTGCCTGGTATTCACCGGGCAGGCTTTTTTTGAAAAGGAGCTGATTATGTACATTTTCGATGCTCACATCGACACATTGATGAGACTAGCCGACGGTGAGCCGTTTTGCGGCGGCCACGGTTCCGGGCACGTAGATCTCGGGCGCATGAAAAAGGGACAAGTAGGAGCGGAGATATTTGCCGTCTACACAGAGTCCCACTTTCGTCCTGGGCAAAGTCTGCAGCGAAGCCTTGAGATGATTGACGCTTTTTGGAGGATGGTTGAAGCCCATCCAGGGGAGATCCGGGCAACCCTTAGTGCAGCCGACCTGGAAACCCATCGCCAGCAGGGAGTTATGGCAGCCCTGTTGTCCCTCGAAGGAGCAGAACCCCTTGGTGTGGACATCCGCAATCTCCGCATCATGTTTAGGCTCGGCGTCAGGGTTATCACTTTGACCTGGAATCACCGTAACGCACTGGCCGATGGCGCAGCCGAAGAAGAGTCGGCCGGGGGGTTGAGTGTTTTTGGCCAAGACGTGGTTCGGGAAATGGCCGCTTTGGGAATGGTCGTTGATGTATCGCATCTGGCAGAGCCCGGGTTTTGGGACGTCATGGCAGCAGACGCGGCGGTGATTGCATCCCACTCCAATGCCGCCGCTTTGTGTCCCCACCGCCGCAATCTCAGTGATCACCAGCTGCGGGCCTTGTCTGACCGCGGAGGCGTGGTGGGCGCTAACTTCTGCCCTGCATTTTTGCGCCAAGGGCCAGCCGGCGAAGTGACGGCAGATGATCTTTATGATCACATCGAATATATGGTTAACTGTATGGGCGAGGACGGCGTTGGTTTGGGTTCCGACTATGATGGAATCGATGCTGCGCCGAGCGGGCTAGAGGATATTTCCAGCCTACCCCATGTGGCGGAGGGGTTGGCGGCTCGCGGTTTAACAGAACGGGTGGTCGAAAAAGTCATGGGGGGCAACTTTTATCGCCTCTTTTCGGCGGCTCTGCCCGATGGCAATCGGTAATGAGAATGAAACATGTTCTCGGGATACGAATTGCAGTTTGCCGCGGTTCGTGCTACAATACTGTATGGCTTCCGGGAACCGGAGGCCGTATCCATTGCCGTGAAGGCCGAAGCTGATTAGGAGGAACTACACGTGACTGGTACCATGACAATCAACCAGGCAGGCCATTTGGAAATCGGCGGCTGTGACACCGTGACATTGGCGCGCCAATACGGTACACCATTGTACGTTATGGACGAAGAGGCAGTTAGGCGCAGAGCGGAGCAGTATTCACAATCGCTGCGCGGACTTGAGGACAGTGAGATCATCTATGCGGGCAAAGCTCTGCTGACAGTGGGTATAGCAGCCCTCGTCAAGCAGATGGGCTTGAGCTTGGATGTGGTGAGTGGCGGTGAACTGTATGCAGCGGCCCAAGCGCAGTTCCCCATGGAAAAAATTTACTTTCACGGCAGCAACAAATCGGCGCATGAGTTGAAGATGGCCGTGGATTACGGCGTCGGACGCATTGTCGTAGACAGCCTATATGAGTTGGAGCTCCTTTCCGACATATTGGTTCAGAGTAACCGTGAATGCGACATACTGCTGCGTCTTACGCCCGGCGTAGAAGCACACACCCACTCCCATATTCAAACGGGGCAGTCCGATTCTAAGTTTGGCTTCGGTATTGCCACTGGCCAAGCTAAGGCCGGTGTCGAAGCGGCGTCGAAGCTTCCTAATGTCCACTTGCGGGGAATCCATTGCCATATCGGTTCTCAGATTTTTGAGGTGTCTCCCTTTAAAGCCGCCGTTGAGAGCATGATGGACTTCCTAGCCGAGACGAACAACGCCGGGTACGGCCTGCGTGAGTTGGATATCGGGGGTGGTCTGGGTATCCGCCATACCCCTGAAGACGACACACTGGACATTGAGGAATACGGGCAGTTCCTGGTCAAGACCGTGAGGCAAGCGGCCCAAGCACGCGGCCTTCCCATACCGAAATTGATGATAGAGCCAGGCCGTTCATTGGTCGGCGAAGCCGGCACCACTCTCTATGCCGTGGGGACCATTAAAGAACTTCCCGGCATACGAACCTACGTTTCCGTGGATGGCGGTATGGGGGACAATCCCAGGGTTTCGCTGTATGGCGCCGAATATACCGGTCTTGCGGCCAGCAAAATGAACGCGTCAGAAACGAAAGTATATACCGTGGCAGGTAAGTGCTGCGAATCCGGAGACAAGCTGCTGTTTGATGTGGAGCTGCCTGTACTTGTTCCCGGAGACATTTTGGCCGTTCCTGCCACCGGAGCATACAACTACTCCATGGCCAGCAACTACAACATGCTTCCCCGTCCGGCCATGGTCAGCGTTTATCAAGGGAAGAGCGAGCTGTTGGTGGAACGGGAGCAGTATCATGATCTTGTGCGACTGCACCGGATACCAGAGCGTTGGCAGTAGAAGTTCGCTAAGATCGGCGTACCTTGACCGGCCAGTCAAGCGCCGTGGCGGCGAAGAGGAGGAACAGGAATGAACCTGAACTTGGAGTTTATCATACTAGGGATTCCGGCGCTGCTGTTTGCCATATCGATCCACGAATTTGCCCATGGATATGTGGCACACCGCTTAGGGGATCCTACGCCCTCGGCCCAGGGACGCTTGACGCTGAACCCCATTGCCCATCTTGATCCGGTTGGCGGTTTGATGCTGCTGCTCTTTAGGTTCGGATGGGCCAAACCCGTGCAGGTGAACCCGCTCTATTTCCAGGATCGGCGCAAAGGTATGATGTTAGTGGCAATCGCCGGACCGCTGGCGAATATTACGTCGGCGTTCGTTTTTTACCATCTGATGCGGTGGGTCGGCCCGCTGTTCATGCCACTGCCGTTTTTTGCGGCACTGCAGATGCTTCTCATGGTCTGTGTGCAGCTCAATATCGGGTTAGCGGCGTTCAACTTACTGCCGTTTCCGCCATTGGATGGTTCAAAGATCCTGGCAGGCCTGCTGCCGCCGAAGATGCGTTATTCCTATCAGAGTTATGCCCAATACGGCCCGATTATCCTTATACTGTTGCTGGTGACCGGTATGTTTCAGCGGATCATGATGCCTATTTATCAGGTGCTGCTCTTGGTCGTCTCCGGCTTTGGGGTATAACCGTGCCATCGGTCTGGGCCGCCGCGTACCGAGCGGCCGCTGTGCTTTTCCGGTCCTCGTGTTCGTACCAGGATGAATGCTGGGTATGGGGCCATCTCAACCAGAAGCAGTGGACTCTCTTCCGTGCTATGCTTCCCTGTGATCAGGCACACTGTGTCCGGACAGCCCGCAGGGCAGAGGAGTTGTCACTCACATACGGAGTTTCGGAGGAGGAGAGGGGGCTGCTGGTAAGGGCAGCCCTCCTTCATGATATTGGCAAAGGCGGTGCCGAACTGGGTTTCGCCGTCCGTGTTTTGCAGCGTTTGCCGTTCTCCCGTGAAGTGAAGCGAAGAATGGCCCGCATATGGCCTCATGGCGAGAGCGCTCTGCGGGTGCTCGAAGATCACCCCGGGATTGGAGGAGAGAAACTGCGCCGAATGGGCGCTTGCCGCCGATTGATTGGGTTGGTTGCCGAGCATCACTGTCCCACGACGAAACTCGGCGAAATTCTGAAACGGGCGGATGACGGCTGAGAGGGGGATGCGACTTGTATCAAGTCGATTTGGAGGTCTATCAAGGTCCCTTTGATCTGCTGCTTGACCTGATCGAATCGGAGCAGATTGATATTTGGGATATTCCCATTGCCCGAATTGCCGGCCAATACTTGGACCATCTGCGCCAGATGCAGGAAATGGACTTGGCCGTAGGCAGCGAATTTCTCGTGATGGCGGCCACACTGTTGGAGATCAAGGCTAAAATGCTCCTGCCTGCTCCTCTGCAGGAGGAGGATGAAGGCGAAGAGGAAGAAGATCCCCGTGAAGGTTTAGTGGCAAGGCTCTTGGAGTACAAAATGTACAAGGAAATTGCCAACCACCTCAAACATCGTGAACAGGAAACTTCCGGTCATTATACACGGGGATACATCAGAGAATGCACGGATACGGGCCCTATTTTCACCAATCCGGTCGGTGTGGACTTAAGGCAGCTGGCGGGTGCGCTGGAGCAGGCCTTAGAGGCCGCTGAAGAGGTGGAGGCCGTGGAGCAGATCCAGCGGCAGGTATCTATTGAAGAGCGCATCGGTGAGCTGCGGCTTCAACTTTCCAGAGAGCATCGCGTTCGGTTATCGCAGTTGTTCGAAGGTGCCCAGCGTTGGGATATCATTGTGACCTTTTTGGCTGTTCTGGAGTTGATTCGTATGGGTGAAATAAAGGGCCGCCAAAGGCAAGCTTTTTCCGACATTTCCCTTGAGTTCCTTGGGGATCGGAACTCGGAGGTGGTCTCGTGAAAGTGGAAGAAGCGGAGAAGATAGTGGAGGCTCTCATTTTTGCGTCGTCCCGCCCGATTGGTCCCAAAGCAATCGCCGAAATTCTGGAAGTGGAATCGGAGTTTGTGGCCCGATTGGTAGAGCGCATACGGGAGCGATATCAGGAACGAGGTATTTGTGTCCGTTCAGTGGCCGGAGGATATCAGTTCGTCACATCAGCCTCTTGTGCCCCTTGGGTAGAAAAACTTGGTCGTCCCATGGTGCATTCCCCGTTATCGTTGGCCGGTGTAGAAACCTTGGCGATCATCGCTTATAGACAGCCGATCACCAAAGCGGAAATCGAACATATACGCGGTGTGCGCGTCGACAGCGCAGTCAATACCCTCATAGAACGGGGGCTGATTGAGGAAGTAGGGCGCAAAGAGGCTCCTGGCCGCCCAATCCTATATGCAACCACGGAGCAGTTCCTGGTTCACTTCGGATTGAACGGCCTCCACGAGCTTCCTCCCGAAGAGGATTTCCGGCAGGACGGCGCAGCAGACCGGTCGGATGGAGACCTTTAAGGGGGCTGTTTTGGGTGTTGTCGAATGGCACTGAACCATGTATGATGGAATGTGATGGAGGTAAGCAGTTTGAGACAGAGACTGCAGAAGGTCATGGCCCATGCTGGCCTGGGTTCTCGACGGCGGTGCGAACAGTGGATTGTGAGCGGTCGGGTCCAGGTTAACGGGCAGATCTGCACGGAGTTGGGGACGAAGGTCGATCCCGGCAGCGACAGGATTTTGGTGGACGGCAGGCCGTTGCCCGGACCGGAACCGAATATGTATGTCATGCTTCATAAGCCTAAGAACGTGATCTGTACAGTAAAGGACGACAAAGGGCGGCCCACGGTGATGGATTGTCTTGGCGGCCTTAGACGGCGGGTATATCCGGTGGGACGTTTGGATGGCGATTCTGAGGGATTGCTGCTGCTGACTAACGACGGCTTTCTGTCCCATCGTTTGCTGCATCCTAGCTATCATGTTCCGAAGACCTATCGCGTAACGGTGAAGGGAAGAATGGCAGAAGAGGCCTTAGCCGCACTGCGAGACGGAATTGCTTTGGAAGATGGTGTTACTGCTCCTGCCCGGGTTGACCTTGTGGATCAGACGCCGGCTTGCGTGGTGGATATTACGCTTTGGGAAGGCCGCAACCGACAGGTGCGGCGCATGTTTGATGCAGTGCAGCATCCGGTTGTCCGGTTGGTGCGGAGGGCCGTAGGGCCGCTGGCCTTGGGGGAGCTGCGACCCGGCCAGTTCCGTTATCTGGAGACCTCAGAAATAGATGCGCTGTATGAGGCGGTGGATCATGGACGAACCTGATGTGGTGGTTATCGGCGGCGGG
>PUOC01000165.1 GCA_003551965.1 Clostridiales bacterium
CGGCGTGCCACCCGGCGAAAATGCTCTCCGGCGTTTCGCCGATGGCTGCAACGGAAGCCGGCAGCTGATCCCAATTACCGTGAACTGCTTCCCGGCGATCCGGCCGCAGTACGCCTTCAATGTTGGAACCTAAGAACCCCGGGACCATCGGCGCACGGCCGAGGCAGACCAATTTGACGTAGGGGGAGCCTAGGGCCAGCGCTTTAAACAGATGGTCTTCCCGGGCGAATCCGCCGCCCAGCGAAATATCGGGTACAGAGAACCCTTGGCTTGCGAGAATATCTGCATATTCCACGGCCTTGCTGTGCAGGAGCAGTGAAGGTACCCCCCAGTGTTCCATCATGTTCCAGGGGCTCATGCCGGTACCGCCGCCGGCGCCGTCAATCGTGACCAAGTCTAAGCCTGCGTCCGAGGCAAACCGCAGCGCCATGGCCAAGGTCTTCATGCCGTAGGCTCCGGTTTTCAGCGATATTCGTTTAAAGCCGAGTCTGCGCAGATAGGCTGCGGACTCCATGAATTCATCCTGAAAGGCATCGACATCGGGCTTATCTGTGGCCCCCAAGCGGCTGTGACGGGCAAATTCACGAATGGCGCCTGCTTTAAAGGCCTTTTGGTTGGCAGGTTTGCGGGGATCGGGATCCACCACATAACCGCGTTCGGCCAAGAACAGCGCATAGTCTAGACTGTTGACTTGGATTTCTCCCCCGATATCTTTCGCTCCTTGACCCCACTTCAGCTCCATGATCACGGAGTCGCCGTATTTGTCCATCACGTATTCGGCCACGCCGTTGCGGGTATCTTCCACGTTCAACTGGACAAGGATGGCGCCGAAACCTTGGTTGTACTTCTGATAGACCTCAATGCGCCGATCCAGCTCCGGAGCGGACAGTACACGCCCGTTGTCTAGCTTGGAGTTCCGATCCACACCGACCACGTTTTCCCCGATCACGATGGGAAATCCGGCTAGGGCGGCTCCAATGGCAAAGGATTCCCAGTATTTTTCGGCCACAAATGTGGAACCGAGTGCGCCGGTCATAATCGGCAGGCGGCACTTGGTTTTGCTGTCCTGCCCAAACTCTGTTTCGAGACTTACATGGGGGAAGATACAGTCATCGGCACTGCTTGTCAAGCCCGGAGGCATGCCGCTGGCCCCATGCGCATACCCTTGAATCCGCAGGGAATGGTAGCCGACTCCTTCGGGGCTGATGTTACTGCTTCCCGATGTGGTTCGCCCGAAGTCCCGCGGATAGAGCACTTCGCGCCCCTTCAGGGCAGAAAGCCAAGTGTCACATTTGCCTTTGCAGTCGGCCTGGCATAGTGTGCAGAGACCAGATTCACAAGCGTCGCCGCGATTGACAGTCCCCAGAGCATCGTTCTTTTTCGGCCAATGAGGCATCGATACACCCCTCCCAAGGATTGAACCGGTATAACGTAGGCATGTGCACAGTACATGTCAAGTCACAGTGTACCGTAGTAGTTTGCTGTTTAGTATAGTGAGCCGGCGGCGCGATGTAAATAGCAAAGGGGTTATATATACATGTATACATTGGACTGGTGGCGTCGAACTGCTGAACCAGGCCTTGCGGTGTTACAGAGTCATGGCAAAGCCTCCGGAAACAGGGTGGGAAAGACCCTGCTTTCGGAGGCTTGGAAAATCGGTGCCAGGATGCTCTGGGACCGAGCGGATCCGATGGGTTTGTTTAGTTGCCGGACACCGAATCGATTCCGGCGAAGATGTGCTGCAGGGCTTCTACGGCCTCTTCACGCAAGGGCGGCCGCAGCAGCGACTGGCGATTGGCCTCTAGATGCTCCGGGCTGCCTGTCCCGGAGAGTGTCACATGCACTCCCGGCTCATAGCGGCAAAAGCGGTAGGCGGCGTCCTGAATGCTTTCGGCACCGCCTTTCTTCAGCAGCAGTTCTTCAATATCTCTGTAGCTGTAGCGGTTTGGAAGGGCAAGGCCCTGGCTGTGGAGGCTGCGGATCGTTAGGCGGAAGTTTTCCCGTGAATGCAGCGCCCGCCGTACGGCAAACATGATCAGAATCCCAATATCCTTGGCCATCGTCTTGGGAAAGATGCGCTCCCGTGCCGACTGGTTGAGTAGGTTGAACCCCACCATCATCACGTCCCAGCAGTCATCTTCCACGGCCCGCTGCAGCATTTCGTGCTGCGGATCGGCACCGAACATCTCCGTAATACCGAAAAAGCGCACTTTTCCCTGGGTACGGAGCTTCTCCAAAGCCGGAACCAGTTCGTCTCTTACATAACCGTAATGATCGGCTCTGACCGCGTGCAGATGGTAAACATCTACATAATCGGTCTGGAGTCGCCGCAGACTGGCTTCCAGACCTTCGGTCAAATCGGCGGCGGTGATCAGTTCTTGGTTTTGCTGCATGCTCTTCTTTGTGGATAGTATCAGGTTGTCCCGGGATTGGCCTTTGATGCCTTCGCCAACGATTTCTTCGGTACCGTAGGCTTCTGCGGTGTCAATGAAGTTGATGCCAATGTCCAAGGCTTTGCGCACCAACGCAGTGGACTCTGCTCTGGTCCGTCCCGTGGCCTGCCCTAAACGGCTGTGGCCTCCGCAGCCAAGTCCCATGACACTGGCTTCCAGGCCGGTTCGCCCCAGTTTGATCTGCTCCATGTGTCTTCCTCCTCAGGGTGTATTCTAAAACACACTTCCCCGCTTCGGATCCATTCTCCTACCTCATGATTTTGAACTTCCCGGTCCGCATCGTCTCGTCTGCAGTTTTTCGCCGGCAGCAGTGGGCAAGGCAGCGGTGTAAGCTTTCAGTTCCTTCTTGTGTGAAAAGCTCGCTATCCTTTTTCCGCGCATAGAGTTATAATGGGAACACAATTGTTGAAATGACTCTAAAAATGTCGAATTCACTATGCGCGACTCCAAATTGTGCCTGGATGGCGGCCCGGTTCTCGGGTAAAAGGATTGGAGATTCCTGGTTGCCGCGGCGTGAATCGGTTGGCACAACGATCTTGTGACATGCCGTGAATGGGCAGATTTCCTTGCGTCTAAAGCCCTCCTATGGGCGCTGGACACTGATTGCCTGGCCTTTATGGGTCGCTGCAGAACGGACATGACTAAAGGAGTTTGCAATGAACAAGGAGCGAATGGGAATGGCTATGCAATCAGATCCGATGACGCGAGGGAAGGGTAGCAGCCTAGAAATCTATGTGCTCGGCGGCTTCGATGTAAGGAAAAACGGCCATTCACTGGTGGTTTCCGATGACATCATAACAAAACCGTGGGTTCTTTTGCAGTATCTGCTTGTTTCCAAACGGCAGTGGATTTTGATAGAGGACCTGTCGCGGGCGTTTTGGCCGGAGGGTCACGGCAATCCACGGCGCAGCCTGCATCTGACAGTGCATCGGTTGCGCAAGCTTCTCCGAGACGGCGGGGAAGGGCAGGACGGTATCCAGTGGATCAAGGAAAAGGACGGAATGTACAGCTTTAACTGGGATGAAGACTATTACATGGATGCAGAGGAATTCCATCACTTGTGCATGCATCTTCAGTCTGGCGATACCCCAGGGAGCGGCGAAGTCCAGAAGCTCTTTGAACGTGCGCTGCATCTGTATCGCGGCGACTATCTGGTAGAACAGAGGGATTCGTGGGCGATCAGTCCGCGGGAACTGTTTCGCAGCATGTATCGGCGCATGCTGCTGGATTATACGGACTTTCTCCATACTCAAGGCCAGTATGATCGCATCGTGCGCGTCTGCCGAGAAGTGCCTAAGGAACGGATGGACGAAGAGCTGCATGGGCGGGTCATCCAAGCCCTTTTGCTGCAGGGTAATCTGAAGGCCGCCCGCTTCCAATATGAACAGGTTACCCAGCATCTCTATGAGGAATACGGTTTGGCGCCTTCGAAGAAGCTGCGCGCTCTCTATCGGCTGATCTGCATCGGTGAAGAGGGCGAACCCTACATCGATCTGGCCCATGCGTCACGCACCTTTGAACTGGCTCAGCGTAAGCCAGGGCCCCTGGTCTGTACCAGCGATGTATTTGCACACCTGTGCTCCTTGGAGCGCCGGAGGTTTCCCCGCAGCAAGGAGTCCATGTGGATCATGACTATCACCATAGAGCAGGATGACTCTGCGTGCATAAGTCCAGAACAGTGGGAAAGCGTTGTTTCCGGATTGATGGGCATCCTCAAGAGTACGCTTAGGCAGGGAGACAGCATCTGCCGATGGAACACACTGCAGTTTCTGGCGCTGCTGGTCTCCACGGCGTCCGAAGGCGCCCAGCAGGCTGCAGACCGGATCAAAGATAGGTTTAACGCCTTGGGCTGCAGCACCGTGAAACTGCGGATTGATCTCCGTCCCCTAACCGGCGCAACTTGATTGCCTGGCGGGAAGTCGGCCGGCCCCGCTATGAAAGCGGTATGAAAGCGGCCGATGCTATGCTGGTACCAGTAACAGAAGACACCCTTGGTGAGACGCTGTGCCTTCCATGGAACGTGTGCGAAACCGGTTCTTGCGTTGTATTGCCCGTTATCTGCGCCACCAATTCCAGGTGGGCCCCATGCCGTTCGGCGGCAGGGCTGGATGAGAGAGAAAGCGGTGAGAAAGATGATAACCACGGTCAGCGCTGCAGAGGAGGTTCGTGTCCCGAAGCAAGCCAATCTGCGGCTCTCTATGTTAGGCACCTTCGGGGTTGAACTCCATGGCCAGTCTTTGATCCGCAACTCACACGCCTGCACCAAGACCTGGTCGATGTTCAAATATCTTCTAAGCAATAGAGGTCACGCTGTTCCAGCGGAGACACTCATGGACGCCTTTTGGAACGATGTTGTCAAGGATCCCAAGCAGGCACTGCATCTTTGCATCCATCGACTGCGGCGAACTTTAACAGCTGACAGCGCCAACGGCGCAGGCTGCAGTTACTTAGTCATCCGCCGCGGAACTTACAGCTTTAACTGGGAATCCGACTATTGGCTGGATGTAGACGAGTTTGAACAGCTATGCCAGCGGCTCCAAAACCTAGGTTCGTTGGACTGCGAGCCGCCCTTGGCGCTGTATCGGCGAGCCATTGAGCTCTACCGCGGCGATTACATGGTTGAAGATATTAATGAAGAGTGGGCTGCGCCCCGTCGGGAAGCGCTGCGAGCTGGATATCGGGAAATGCTCTTAGGCTACGTGGATGCTCTGCTGGAAGTGGGTTCAGAACAGAACCTGCGCGAAGCCTGCCGTACTGCAGCCGCGGTTCTTCCTGCGGCGAATGTTCACATGGAACTGCTGCAGGCTATGATCGGCAGCGGCTACGCAGAGGCGGCGAAACTGTGGTATCAGGAAATGGCTTCTACACTGCTGGCAGAACACCGGCAGCTTCCGGCACCCGCACTGCAGAAGTTATACCATTCCATCAATGAAAGACAGTGCGGCCACCCCTTCACGTCCATGGACCAGACCGTGCAGGAGCCTCTGCAGGATGATGTTGGTGCTCTGATCTGCGGCAGCGATGTATTTCGGCATCTATGTGCTGTAGAACAGTGCCGCAGTTCCCGGAGTGAAAAGAACAGCTGGATTGCCTGTGCTTACATCGAATACCGGGATGGAAGTCTGCCTTCCCGGGCTGAGCTCCAACAGTGCGGACCCGTGGTGACAGATATCCTGCAGACCAATCTCCGAAAAGGCGATGCGGTCTGCCACTGGAACGCTGCCCAGATTTTGTTCCTACTGTCCTTTCCCGACGGCTCGGCCGTGGATTCGATTCTGCAGCGGCTGCAGACCCGCTGCTGCCAAGAGCGGAAACTGGCGAAATTCCGTCTTCGCATGGTCTGCCGGCCTCTTACTTCTCGGCGGGTGACTGCTGTTATGCGTAGCCAACCTGCTCCCATCGGTCTGTTCGCCCAGCCATCGCATTTGAAAGTCGATTGAAATCCGGTTGTGCTACAGTAAAGGCACGCCAGGCCATCGGAGAGGATGTCACCCTAGACCCCAGTGTACAGTGCAGTCAAGGCAACGTTTTCCAAAGGCGGGTTAGGCCGTTGATCTGCGCACCTCCTGAACATGGCCCTAGAGGAAGGTTTTTCAACATCTTCTCGGATGTGTTGTTTCAGGGCCGTGTGATGCAGGCCGCCTATCGTCTAGACCAGCAGCGAGCCGGACCAAGGGGGATGTGACCATGAACGGCTGCCAGCGGAGTGCCCACGAACAGTCGGCTGCTTTCCTTATTCGCCTGTACATCGGGGAACGCGGCCAGTGGTCCGGAGACATTACTCACGTTACATCGGGTCAGCTCAAGGAGTTCGAAGGGGTTCCCGAACTGCTGCTTCTGATCCATGGAAAAATGGAGGAAATGCAGTATCCAAAAGCCGATTGGCGTCTTCGTTCTTGGAACGAAACCAAGGAACCGCCAGGGGCTCTGACGCAGCTATGAAGGAGATAGTACAGTGTGCGGGAGTTACGGAACTGCGATGGCAGAGCGAGACGCAGGCCGGGGAACGCCGATGACATTTCTGGTTACGGTCTTGTATCGCCAGAATGTTAGCTGGCAGGGGCGCATCGAATGGCAAGAGACCGGGCGTTCCGTTTCATTCCGAACTGCATTGGAGCTGGTCTGTCTGCTTGAACAAGCGGCTAATGGAACGTATGGGGGCAACCCCGAGGGCTGTGGGCAGTGCATGATGGAGCCAGTGGGCCCTTGAGCATAGGACCACTGTCCAAACGGCAGCCGTCAGCGAAAACAAAGGGACGGGAGGGAAGAATGGGTGGAGAGCAATCGATTCTCGGCGGTGGTTGTGGTCGCGGGATTGGTACTGCTGGCCGTCATGTTGTCTGTACCGGCAGCCGATGTGTCGGCCGGTGAGTTTGGTTACGCCGGGGTGTATCGGCTGGATGAATGGGAAAATTGGATCATGGACGAGGACGGTACTTGGGCAGAAATTAGTCGCGGCCCAGGTTCCGGCACGAACTTCTCGGGCAACTCCACTGGCATCACATTGCTGTCGGCCAGCGCAACGGTCGATGAATTTGAAAACACAGACATCGGCTCGGTGACGGACGGCTCTCTCTTTGCAGCCCGGAGTGCGGCCAGCAATGGCAGCAACACGGCCTTTTACGAAAGCGATTGCGGAATTTTCCGCATTGATGTGATTGCTTTGCCCTTTGACGATCCCGAGTTGGACGACATGGTGTGGGACACCGAAAACCAATGGTTCTATCTGTCCTATACCGAGACCTTGGCCAAATGGCAGCACACCTATCGAGTCATCAACAGATTGGGAGTTCCCCTTTGTGTCGTGGAAGTGAAGGATCGTTTCGGTGCAGAGCTTGACATATACGGTGATCCCTATACGGGCACGGGAACCGAGCCGGAGGAGTCTCTGGTGATTGAGGCCTGGGAAGTGCGGCGGGTGGGCTCTAAGCTGGGAGATGAAAGTGGCACATCATCGCTGGACACCGGTACTCTCGTCATTTACAGCATCGGGAACGACGGATTCAGCTGGTCCGATTTCTGCCTGGCACCGGGTGAATGGGCTGAGCTGACACTGGTCGTAGCCACAGGCAAAAACCCGGCCGGAAAACAGAGCTATACTTCCTGCGGACACTACGATCTTTCTGCCGGAGCGCTGAAGTATACCTATGAGGGGCAGTCTGGAAAGGGACAGCAGTCTCTGTACGGCACGCCGTTTCGTGTCAGCGTCTGCACTCCGGCTCCCCCGGGCATGTGCATCGAAGTGCGGGCAGGACTGCATTGGTTTGTCCGTAAACCCGGAGATTTCTTTGCCAAAGCTTTGGAAAGCACGGTCACTGTGGAAGGCGACGGTGAAGTAGACGTCGGTGTGGTCTTCAGCCAATTCGCCAATCTCAGGAAGCTGCCGGACAGTGATGAGGCCATTCCTGTTCTGTATTATCCCACGACGACGCCGCAGGAGCCGCAGGAAGACGATCCATGGATTTCGCCCGAGGTACTCAACCAGACGGAAATGGTGCTTTTGGCAGCCACCGGGGAACCTGCCACTCTCGACATCTGGCAGCGTGTGGCGGTAGGTATGCAGACACCCTGTTCCTATGAAAACACCGGTGTTGTGACGTTTACCCTTGTCAACACCCGTCCTTACTGCCAGGCCCCATGAAAGCGTAGGTCTTGGCTGCTAGGTTTGGCTGTGCTTTGAGCAGCAGGAAGGTTGCAGTGTGATAAGCGCTGAAGTCGCCTCCCGTCTAAGGGAGGCTGCAGCGAACGAAGAAGGCCGAGGTGCCTGGAAACCGATGGACATTCCTGCTGCTTCTATAGTCGGAAAGGAGCTGGTACATGGAGACAGGCAGGTTCGTAAACGTTCTTTGGTAGGAACGGAGAACAGTGTTTGGGTCAGTGGGTCTTTGGACAAGTGGTTCTGTCACCCGTCGTCACAGAAGTATTCAAAAGGCGGCGGTGCGCGTCCCCGGGGCACCCCGGAGAAGGCAATCAATTGGAGGGGATCTGAAGATGAAACGTTCGGCTTTGATTCTTGGCTTAGGCTTGGCGCTGCTTTTCTTGATGAGCTTTGCGGCAGCGGCCGACACGTTTAGCTATGAAGGCACCAAAGTGACTGTCCGCACCTATGAAGGAGACGGTGTTGCCGGAACCGTCGTTCCCGATGACGGCGAGGCACGGGCTTACGTGAGCGGTGGCGCGATCCATCCCGGAGGACCGGAGTTTGGATGCAACAAGAGTCCATTGGTCATTGAATGGGCTACTAAACTGCAGATGGCCCAATGGGCGTTTTACAACTTCAATGACACCCAGTGGAACTGGTATGTCAGGAAACCCGGTGAATACTTTGCCGATTGCATTGGCGGCTCGATCCGCAGCAACGGCGATCTGCGGGTGACCTTCGCAGGATTCGGCCCCTTACTGTATGAAGCCGCAGGTCAAGGTGTGACCGAAGAGATTGAAACGTGGTATGGATATTCCAATGAAGAGACCGACATGGGGCCCTTCCTGCCCACTGGCGGCGTAGGTACAGATACGGCTGGCAACTTTGCATCCGGCTGGTACCAGGCCCCAATACCGGACCTGCTCATTGGCGATTCGCAGAGACTGCACGACAAATACAGCTTCAAACTGTGGAACCGGATCAAGGTTGTACCGTCAAACTCGGCTTCCAATTACAGTAATACCGGGACAATTACCATCACCCTTGAGAACCAGAAGGACTGGATTGATCCGGAAACGGGTCTCTATAAGCCGACTTCCTAGCCGGCTCCACCCTCGCAAACTGCTGGTTTTCGCTAGGAGGGCCCTTCGCACGGGCCCTCCTATTGACGGAAGCCAGAGTCTAGGTTTTGTTTAATCTTGATCATTGTGAGGTGATTTTGATGGCCAGAGTAGGTGCCGCCTTGTTGATTACGGCTCTTATTTTGTGTTTTTCTCTGCCTGTTCTTGGCGCCGGCCCGTCCATTCGATTCGATCCTCTCTTAGTGGAGCGGGTGATCCAGC
>PUOC01000241.1 GCA_003551965.1 Clostridiales bacterium
GGAAAGGAAGTGCGTCACATGAGCCACGAAATTACAGCATGCATTTTCGATTTGGACGGCGTCATCGTTGATACAGCGAAGTATCACTACCTGGCTTGGCGCCGCTTAGCCGAAGAATTGGGATTCGAGTTTACCCAAGAGCAAAATGAGCGGCTCAAGGGAGTAAGCCGCATGCGGTCACTGGAAATTCTTATGGAAATCGGCGGCATCCAACTAAGCCAAGAAGAGCAGCAGGAGGCGGCAGCTCGCAAAAACCAATGGTATGTACAGTACATCGATGAAATGGATCGCAGTGAGATCTTGCCGGGTGCCGAGGAGTTCATAGAAGAATTGCGAGCGGCCGGCGTTCCCTTCGCCCTTGGTTCAGCAAGCAAAAACGCCATGCGTATTCTGCGGCGCATTGAGCTCGATCAGGCTTTTTCGGCAGTTATCGACGGCACTAAGGTGAGCAAGGCCAAGCCAGACCCGGAAGTATTTTTGATGGCAGCGGGAGAAATGGGCATTCCAGCTGAAAACTGCGCAGTCTTTGAGGACGCAGAGGCAGGTATTGAAGCTGGCCTGCGAGGCGGAATGTACACGGTGGGTGTGGGCGACCCTGGCGTTTTGCACAAAGCCCATCGCGTGATTCCCGGACTCCATGCCATTTCCTGGTCGGATCTCCGCTCTGGATAGTGTCTGCAGCCACCTTTGTCCCATCACCCTATGGAAAGCGAGGAGCTCCCTTGAAAAAAATTTTTTCGGTTGATCCCTGGAAAGTAACGGAAATGGACATGCACCCGCAGGATAATCGTCTGGCCGAAAGCGTCATGAGCATTGGCAACGGTCATATGGGTATGCGCGGCAATTTTGAGGAAGATTACAGCGGTGACAGTCTGCAAGGAACCTATATTGGCGGTGTGTACTACCCCGACAAGACCCGCGTCGGATGGTGGAAAATCGGATATCCCGAGTACTATGCCAAAGTGCTCAATGCTCCTAACTTTATTGGCATCCGTACCGCCGTCGACGGGGTCAATGTTGATCTGGCCCAGTGGGATGTAGAAAACTTTGAGCGCAGTTTGGATATGCGGCGCAGCTGCCTGCAGAGAAGCTTCACATTAGTCGATAACAGCGGACGGCGAATCGACGTTGCTGTGACACGCTTTCTCAGCCGCAGCCGGCGAGAGGTGGGCGCGATCAGATATGCCTTTACGCCTAAGGATCACAGAGCGGACATTCTGTTCACTCCGTATCTTGACGGTGACGTGTACAACGAAGACGCCAATTACGGCGAGCAATTCTGGAGCCATGTCAGCCAATCGGCGGACAGCAGTACCAGCTGCTTGACAATGGAGACAAAGAAGACTGCGTTTGTTGTCTCCACCGCCATGCGTTGGAGCCTAGACGGAGCAGACCCTGATCGAACCGATGCCGGGGAAAAACAATCCTATGTAGAAAACCAAGTCCAATGCCGAGCAGAGCCCGGCCAAACCGTCACCCTGACTAAGTACGCAGCGGTAACGACAAGCCGAGACTGGCCCTCTACGGAAACAGAAGCCATGGCTGTCCAGCGCGTCAACGAAGCATACGAAGCTGGCTGGGATAGTTTGTTTGATGAGCATTGCCGAGCCTGGAAGCAAATCTGGACCGAAGGTGACGTGGTTATTGAAGGAGATGACGAGGCACAGCAGGGAGTGCGGTTCAACATTCTGCAGCTGCAGCATACCTATACGGGAGAAGACCCGCGCTTAAACATCGGTCCAAAGGGATTTACTGGAGAGAAATACGGAGGCAGCACGTACTGGGACACCGAAGCATACTGCCTGCCCTTCTATATGAGCACCATGGATCACTCCATCGCGCGCAACCTGCTCCTGTACCGCTATAACCATTTGGAGAAGGCCATAGAGAACGCTTCTAAGCTCGGCTGTGAAGGTGCCCTGTATCCCATGGTTACCATGAACGGCGAGGAGTGTCACAACGAATGGGAAATTACATTTGAGGAAATTCACCGCAATGCGGCCATCAGCTATGCCATTTTCAACTATGTCCGCTACACGAAGGACAAACAGTACCTAGCCGATTACGGATATGAAGTGCTGTTGGAAACCAGCCGTTACTGGGCCGACCGGGTCAGCTATCAGCCTCGCAAGGATGTCTACATGATTCTAGGTGTTACAGGACCCAACGAGTACGAAAACAACATCAACAATAATTGGTACACCAATACCATGGCCGCCTGGAACCTCGAATATGCGTTGGAGGTGCGCTCCTATCTGCGGCAGCATCACCCTGAACGCCTAAGGGAAATAGAAGCGAAACGGAACCTTCACGAACAAGAACCTGAGCAGTGGCAGGTCATTAGGGACAAAATGTACAAGCCCTTCATTGAGGAACACGGCGTTTTCGCACAACAGGATCTGTTCATGGATAAGGAACAGCTTACAGTGGACCAGTTAGATCCAGACGATCTGCCGCTGAACCAGAACTGGTCCTGGGATCGCATATTGCGGTCGGTATTCATCAAACAGGCCGATGTCCTGCAGGGGCTGTTTTTTCTCAATGATCGTTTTGACCAGCAGACGAAACAGAGGAACTTCGACTTCTATGAACCCCGCACAGTGCATGAATCAAGTCTATCGCCATGCGTCTACTCCATCATAGCCGGCGAAATCGGGCGTACAGACAAGGCCTATGAGCTGTACCTGAGAACTGCCCGTTTGGACTTGGACAACTACAACAACGACACCGAGGACGGACTGCATATCACCAGCATGGCGGGATCCTGGATGTCCATCGTCTATGGTTTCGGCGGCCTGCGCGTCTGCGATGACCAACTGCACCTCAATCCCTTCAAACCTGCGGCATGGGAGAGGTACGCATTTAAACTGGTTTTCCGAGGCCATCTACTGCGTGTCGAAATTGCAGAAGGAAAAGCAAAGGTTACGCAAGAGGGAGGCAAACCCGTCGATATAGTGTTCTTGGGGAAAACAGTCTCTGTGCCCGCCGACGAGACGCTCGAAGTAGATCTCCATTGATGCAGCAGCCTGCAGGTAACCAACCACCTGCAGGCTGCTTTTCATCCGCATAGCAAACTTACATTCGAAACAGCGTTTACTTTCGAACAAATGTGTGTTATAGTTGAAGTAGTTCCCGCCGCTATTGTGCATCAATGTAGGTCCGCAGTGCTTTGAACAGGAGCAGCCCCGCGATGACACTGAGCCCACCTTGGATTCCGTCCATGGGAATCGCTGCAATGGCAGGGGCAAAACCATACATCACTCCCGCCGCCACAAAGTAACCGGCTATCATGAAGACAGCGCCGGCAATCGCGGCCGGTACAGGGTTGTGCCGCAGACGGCCGACAATAACACCTTCCATGCCTTTTATGACAATCGTCCAGGGTGCCCAATGGGCATAGCCCAGCAGCATGTCAGCCATGCCGGACCCAATAGCTCCGGCCAACCCCCCCACTACGGGCCCAAAAAGCAAGCTCGATAAAATGATAATCGTATCGCCGAAGTTTACAAAACCGTGTACGCCTGGTATGGGAATGGTGATGGCCATCGTGGCCACCGCGACCATTGCCGCAAACACCCCAATTTTCGCTGCGTGTTTCGCATCCACTGCTGTACACACCTCCTCCCATGGGACATGCGTTCATGAATTCGTCAGGAATGTGTCTTTCCCTTGTTACCAAAATGAAAAAAGAGTGACAGCGTCACTCTTCAAGGCACACCTTCATGGGAAGAACCGATACACAACCGTATTCTATCGCCCCTCTTCTTCATAACCCACAGACTTTTGCCAACCGCATTTGATCTTATCATCATGGCATACACTCTCCTTCTATTTGATATGTTCTATGCAGCCCTTCGGTGCTTCTGTGAAGCCTTTATCAAGCATCCTTCAGCAGCGCCCTGCGCACCCAAACGGGCCATCGGCTCGGCAGGGCAATCTTCCACCACCTGCAGACGGGAAATGGACGCAGAAGTCTGTACTGCCTTTCCTGCCGGGCCTCCGTGAGCAGTTCTGCCTGCCGTTCTCGAGCGAGATAGGCGAGGTTTTCCTGAGTTAGCATGCCAATTCACCTCCTTGCGGATGTCCTGGAGATCCACTGGGTTTTGTCTGAGAATCATGTCAGTCGTTCTAACGAGCGGCATCATTTCTGTAGTGTCATAGAATTGCGTTTTCCTTAATGGCAGCCACACCATAGTCCCGCCTCCTTTCTGGACAATCACAGCCAATCATGGGTCCGTAACTGAAGGTGCCAAGACCAACACCAGCAGCCTCCAGAGTCCATGGTACTGGTTTCCGCTGAATGCGTTTCGTTAATTCCACATTTTACCGAATACTCGGCATTCTTTTTTGCGCACAAAAAGAGAGCCCTCACTTCATGGCTCTCCGCTGCTGCGTCCATGCGCGCAAACGGCCGCGGTCTACCCGCAGCCGCATCGATCGCAATGTAAGGCATTACCGCCTACTTGGATTCAACGCTGTTCCGTGTGAGCACACCATAAGTGGTTGTGTAGCTGAACGTATTGCAATGCATCCTGAATTTCTCACGGTTGTTCCTGATCAATGTGCCCACCTCGCTCTCATTTTGTTCGTATTATTTAGCACTAAGTACAGTCTACTCCCATCCCGGGGTCCTGTCAAGATTAGTCCCGCCGATCGCGTTATAGAAAGTTTCCATTAAGGAAATAATCTTCCGCTGCACAAGGAAGAACGAGTGAATATAGGCGATAATACGCCATATCTAGTGGTCTCATTTTAGCCAAGCACCATATATCCGTTTTGACAATATCCATGTCGTGTCGTATAGTGAACTAGAACTTCATACATTTTAATCCTATTATGGGCGAGGGAGGACAACACCGTGAAATCAAGTACAGCTAGATTAACCGCACACCCCGGACTGCAGGAGATCATTAAGCGAGACGGGCGTACAGCAGTGTACAAACCCGAGAAAATCCGCAGGGCTGTGGAGAAGGCAGCGGTGCAGGAAGGCGAAAGTACGGAAATCGCTGCAGAGGTCGTTGGCCGTGTGGAACACCAGTTGCGGCAGCGTTTCCAAGACATTCACCCCCATGTCGAGAACATCCAGGATCTCGTGGTCCAGGCGCTGAAAGACATGGGATATCTCAAACTGGCGGACGTTTACGTGCGTTATCGGGCAGAACGAAGCAGGGTGCGGAGGGCCACGTCGGGCCTACATAAAAAACTGGAGCAAATCGTTCGCAGCGATGCACGGGGGGTAGAAGCCAATGCAAACGTCGGCGGCAATTTCTCTGCGAAGCTGCTGATGGGTGCCAGCGAGGCCTTCAAAGAATATTACCTCGATGCCGTCATTCCCGAGCACCTAGCGCACCTGCACCGCAATGGCGATTTCCACATTCACGATCTGGACAGCTACGGAACAACCATCAACTGTCTGCAGATACCCTTTGCCCAACTGTGGAAGCGCGAAGGTATCAACACCGGATACGGCTGGCTTCGGAGAGCCAAAAGAATATCTTCTGCCCTGGCCCAAGAAGCCATCATTCTACAGGCCAATCAGAATGATATGTTCGGCGGACAGTCGGATCCGCGTTTTGAAGACGCTGGCGTTTTTGTACCGGAAGCTTATGAAACGGCAGCCGCGAAGCCAGCGTCGGAAAGAAGCAGGAGTGAGCAGGAATTGATCGATGAAGCTGAACGGGAAGCCTACCAGGCCTGCGAGGCCTTGGTGCATAACTTGAACACCATGCATTCCCGGGCGGGATCACAGGTTCCTTTTTCCACTGTCAATCTGGGGTGCCCCACCAACGCCCGTGAAAAGATGCTAGACATACAATTCCTCAAGGCCTTCAACGCCGGTCTCGGCAGGGGTGAGACGCCCATCTTTCCAAACGTCGTGTTCCGATTGAAGTCTGGGATCAATTTCGATCCCGGGGATCCCCATTACGATCTGTACCAATTGGCCCTCAAGGTAGCCGGACGCCGGATGAATCCAACGTTTTCTTTTATGGACTCCAGCTTCAACGCGCCTTTTCAAGACGCTGTGTCCTACATGGGATGTCGGTCTCGGGTTATAGCCAACCGCCATGGGGAAGCCCGGCCTGAGGGCCGGGGCAACATCGCCCCGGTCAGCCTTAACCTTCCCCGTCTGGCCATGGCCAGTGCCGGAGCCATGTATAACAAAGACCTCATGGATTTCTGGTCGCATCTAGACGGACTGTTGGATGCGGCCGAGGAGCAGCTTCTACACCGGTTGGACACGGTTAAGGAGTTGAAGGTGAAAGACCTGCCGTTCACCATGGGCCAGCGTCTATATATGGGTTCTGAGAACCTAGAGCCCGAAGACAGTATCTGGGAAGCAATCAAGCACGGAACAATAGCCATCGGCTACATTGGCTTTGCGGAATGCTTGGTAGCGCTGATGGGAACGCACCATGGACAGTCGGATCGGGCCCAAGAGCTTGGTTTGGAGATCGCTGCCCACATTCGCCGGCGCTGCGAGATGATTGGTGACAGCCATCAACTCAACGTTACCTGTTATGCTACACCGGCTGAAGGTCTCGCGGGCCGTTTTGTTGCCATCGACAAGAATAAGTTCGGCATGGTCCAAGGAGTCACCGACCAAGAGTTTTACACCAATTCTTATCACATACCTGTTTACCATGAAATCGGCATTGCCGATAAAATACGACTGGAAGGCCCATACCACAAATTCCACGATGCAGGCCACATTTCCTACATTGAACTCGAGTCGCCGGTTGAGCAAAACCCGGAAGCATTGGAGACCATCCACCATATGATGGCCGACGCTGACATGGGCTATGCAGGAGTCAACTTCCCCATTGACGAATGCGAGGACTGCGCCCATCACGGTATTCTGGATGATGAGCATTGCCCTGCGTGCGGAAGTCCTCGGATCAATCGCGTCCGCCGCGTAACGGGCTATCTCTCCTATGTCCATCGCTTTGCATCCGGAAAGAAATACGAGTATGAACAGCGCACTGGACATCAGGCTTGATGGACAATCGAAAGGACGGACCCAGCATTTGGGATCCGTCCTTTTTATTTCGGGCGTTTGCGCTGTCTATTCCGTTCAAGCAACTCCTTCTTCATCCAATGGTTTTCCCGAATCACAGCAACGTGGGCCAACTCCAACCTTTTGTTCTTCTCTTCCGCTTCATAGGCGCGACGTTCTAAGTTGCTCAGCTTGGTCTCGTATTCGTGAACCATCTGTGCCATTTCCAGATGCTCCCTGCGCATAGACTCGTACTTCCGCTTCAACTCTTTGACGTCTTCGCCGCTCTCCAAAGCGTCCAAGCCCACTCGAAAAACACGCCGCACTGCGGCAAAAAGAGACCGTTCTCCGCTCAAATGTTTCCAATGGTCGATTTTTTTCAACATTCCCGCTGTCATCCTTCCCGTCTCGGGGCAGTCAAAAGCCGCCGCGAGCTCCACTCAATGGCGAAGGAACCCAATGGCGCTGAGACAATAATCGCCAAAACAGCCGTCGCCAAAATACGTTCGCCGCTCTCTATGCCAGCCGCCAGTGGAATTCCGCCCACGGCAGCCTGCACTGTAGCCTTAGGCCAATAAGCAACGGCGCAGAACATCCGCTCGCTCCTGTTGAGGGCGGTGCCCCATGTGGCAGCCCACACACCCACGGTGCGGGCTGTTAGCCCCAGGAAGATGATCACAAGACCCCAAAGCCCTGCCTGCCAGGCAACTCCGACATTGACGGCTGCACCTACCAAAACAAACAAGATAATTTCGGCAAACACCCACGTGCGATTGAGTTTGCGGGCGAACTGGCGGGCGGTATCTGGGCGATACTCAAGCAGCAGCAGCCCGACAGCCATAACTCCCAACAGACTGGCCCAGCCTGCCTGATCCCCTAGACCATAATATATCATGGTTGTGGATACCAGTAAAACCAGTTTTTCTGTATTACGCACGTCAAATAACCGCTGTTGATAAGCCCACAAGAGCAGCAGTCCCAGAACAATTCCGCCAAGAATGCCGAGGAAAACTTGCACAGGCAGCATCGCCAAGCCAGA
Source organism: Clostridiales bacterium (assembly GCA_003551965.1). Classification (GTDB taxonomy): domain Bacteria; phylum Bacillota; class Limnochordia; order Darwinibacteriales; family B1SED10-159; genus B1SED10-159. The sequence goes on from PUOC01000241.1 coordinate 8,034, forward strand.
CCATACTCCGTATCCGGCAACCGACGCTCCCAAAAACGCAGAGAACACCGTTATGGCGATCACATCGTCTAGGGATGCCCCCGCCAGGACCATGGTCGGCACCTGCTTATCCCAACCAAGTCCTGCCTGACGCAGGCGGAGCATGGCCGGCACGACGACAGCCGGTGACACCGCTGCCAGGATAAAACCCAGCATGCCGGCTTCCAACCAGGGAAGCTGCCATATCACATGCGCCAGCCCCATAACGGCGAAACCCTCCACAACGCACGGAATGATTCCCAACCGCAGGGAAGCGCCGCCTACCTGGTTTAATGTATCGCGATCTAGACCCAGCCCCGCCCGCAGCAGTATCAATAAGAGTGCCATGGCCCGCAGATCCGCTGAGATGTCCAGCAGGTCCCCATGAAGGACATCCGCCCCATACGGCCCAAGAACCATTCCGGCCAGAACCATCCCCACAATACCGGGTAATCGGGCCCATTCGCTTGCGCGTTTGGCACCGAATCCTACTAGGAGTAGAACAGCTAAGCTTTGCAGCATAAAGTGTGAGCTCCTTTGAGGTCATGGCTCCCGCATGGACCGATACAAGTACAGCGGAAGCCATCGCTATTGCACAGTGATTTTTCAGCACGCCGGTTAAAGTTTTTGAGCCCAAAAAACGACAAATATGAACGTTTTTCATCCAGCGCGGGCCGAGGAGTTCAAAAGCAGTTTACACTGCTCCTCGACCCACTGACGGATGTCTATGGCCAGGGAATAATAGCACCAAGGACCTTCTGAACGTCGCTGAATTATACCCTGTGCCAGCATCAGTCTCAAATGATACGATACCTGAGGCTGACTGATCCCGAGAGCTTCAGTGAGATCGCCAACGCACTGTTCTTGTTCTTCCAAACGCAGCAAAATGCGCAGTCGAATCGGATCAGCAAGCAGTTGAAAGCGCTTCGCAGACTCCTCTACCGGGCGCATGACTCCTCTCCTTCCTGTGAAGATCGGCATAATTCCATTGTACTTACAAGGAAAGGATAAATCAAGTTCGGCCGCGGATACCCATAAACCCGCGGCTTCAGCCATGTTGCGGTACATTGCGCCCGTTTTGCAAGACGCATGTAGTTGCCCCACAACCCCGTGAACGTATTGTCTTCACACCCCAGGAAGATCACCACGGCTTTGGGACTGTTTTCCCTTCCCATCCCGGCTTTCCAACGGAGAAGGGCAGTTCCGGGAACCAAGGGCCGGTCCCTCTCCATGGGTCACTGTTTCGAAATTAGGATTTCGGCACCGGGATAGCCGGGAAGCGCACTCTTTAGAGCAGGAGACC
>PUOC01000306.1 GCA_003551965.1 Clostridiales bacterium
ACCGATGAAGACAGAGCCCGGCGGTTCCTTAAGAAGGCTCTGGCAGATGCTGCAACCGATGAGCAGCGGTGTGCCTGTGCCCAAGTGCTGGCCATGCTGGGTGAGGCTGACGGCATCGAGTACGTGTTAAACGCTGTCGAAGCCCACACGGAATGGGACGAGGGCTGGGACTACACCGGCATGGGCCAATTCGGTCCCTGTATGAGCCCCTTGGACAGTCTTTTGATCGCATTGGGCGAGTCCGAGGGCACGGACGTTCTTCCGGCTATCCTTGCCAAAGTACAGCTGCTTACTCCTGACGATGCTTTTTCCCATTTTCGGGCAGTAGCATGGGCTTGTGAGACCATCGGCAGTTCCGATGCGGCGCCGGCTTTGGCTCGTTTGCTCTCTCACGATGGTTTCAGCGGCCACCACGTGACAACGGTCAAGCAGGCTAGAGACGGTGCAGTCCCGGAAAGGAACGACGTCAGCCAGCGCAACCGAGTGCTGAAAGAGCTGCATGTGGCACGGGCACTCTACCGCTGTGGCGATCATCAAGGCCGGGCTGCCGAAATACTGCACAACTATGCCCGCGATCTGCACGGCCATTATTTCCGCCATGCATGGGGCATTCTTCAAGAATAGCATATCGGTGCTGGAAGAAATGACGGGGGGAAAATCTATGGAGCAGAAAGTATATTTGAAGGCGATCACCGAAGACAATGTCCTGGATGTCTGTAAGCTGAGTGAAACCCTGTCCGAACAGCACCGCCGCATGGTGGCACCGAATGCTGTGTCCTTGGCCCAGGCGCTTGTCACTGACGGTGCTTGGTACCGAGCCATCTATGCCGATGATGAACTCATTGGGTTTGTGATGACGCACATGGAAATCGAAAATGGGGAAACGGAAGCGTTTCTGTGGCGGCTGATGATCGCTTCCGCCTTCCAGGGGAAGGGTTATGGCCGCCGTGCATTGCAGATCCTGATCGATGACCTAAGAGGCCAAGGGCATAGGGAGCTGGTTACCAGCTGCGGGCAGGGTGAAGGAAGCCCCCAGGGGTTCTATGAACGCTTAGGCTTCAAGCCCAACGGTGAGATGCTCGACGATGAGGTCGTCATGGTACTGGCATTATAGCCCGAGGGCAGAGCAGACACCGTACGGTGTCTGCTCTACCCTTTCCCTTGGTGTGGAGTGCAAACGGCGCTGCCTTCAGTCCACTTGTGACGGCGAAAACGTGCTATGGCACGGCTGCGGTTCAGCGGAGTTCCGTTGCAAGAAGCCCAGTTTGGCGGAACTGCCAGAGAAATCTTGAATGAAGCGACGCCGGCGGCGATCCCTCATGAAGTCGTCCGTATAGTTTTCCGCCCTCAGATACCACCTTGTTCCTTCGCCATGCTTCGTGCAGACTTCACACATGACAGCAGACTTTTTTCTGCAGCGGAGTCACAACACTGCACTGCGATCGACGTCAGACATGCTGGGCTAGAAGAGGTTCACCCGGACCGTACGGGGGGAAGGACCGCCCTTCGACGTTTTCTCCCGGAGCCGCAACTAGGAAAGGCTGTCCAAAATGCGGCCGAACTGCTCGCTGTCGAATGCCCGCATTGTCGTGGTGCGGAAGCCCAAGCTGCAGGCTTTTAGCGCTCCTGCAGCACAGGATTCATCATCGGGGAACTCAGCGATGATAATCCCGTCGTAGGCTCCGGTCAACCAATAACCTGTGATGAACTTCCCACCCATAGACTCGACGATCTTTTCCTTCGCCGCTTTTTCGGTTGCTTTTTTCACATCTTTGATATTCTGGTCATCGAATTTCCATAGACAGACGTACACCGGCATAGAAAGACCTCCTTAACAGTCTTGCAGCGGCCATCAACGGGTGCTCCCCGCGATGCAGTGCGGCACTGCTGGATCTTCCGTGCCAACGGAGTCTGGGACAGCAGATTCCGCTGGCACGAGTCCCGAGACGGCCATGAAGGCGTATTACGAGATACCAAAGGATTCGACGCAGATGTCGTCAGCTGTTTGGCGGAAACTGTGGAGTTGGACTTGAACGTCAGGATTGAGTTCTTGGACCAGGGCCTCAATATACTCTATCGCTACCGGGCCGCAGCGTACCTGAATAGCAGCTGGATCCATACCCAGCATCTCCGATGAATCATAGACTGGGCAGCGGCCTACGCTGTACATTATTCTCGTCGGTGTTTTTTCGATGGTCTGGAATACGATGCCCATATTTTCCCTAACGAGCTTCGAGACGATCGAGTGTGCCGCTTCCAGATCGAAATCTTCCATTCCGGTCTCTTCTCTGATCTTCTGGGCGTGGCCTTTGGTAACAAGTTGTGTAGCTTCCGTCTGTAAGGCAGCGGCCTTTTCTTCACCGAACTCTGCGACCATGGCCTGATCATAAGCTCCCAAAAAGACCAATCCGGTCGTGGCTCCCTTCAGTGTGGCGGACACCCTTTGATCGTTGTCCAGATTGAGGGCCTCCGAATCACTTGGATTAGCAGCAAACGCAGCCAGACGCTCAATCTGACTTAAGCCAGATACGATGGCCAGGCCGAAGACGCCGCATTTGAGGAAGCATCGCCTTGATACGGTTCCCACAACATTACCCCCTTATGGTATGACTTGCACTAAGAACGCAAACGTTGTACCCTATGTCGAAAGTACAATGGACTCGACGCAGGGCTCGGCAGCGCTTTGGCGGAAGCGGTGTACTTCCAAACTGACATTGGGGTTCAGTTCTTTGAGGAAAGAGTCCACCCACAGACTGGAGGTGGCAGTGCAGCGTGCCTGGATAGCATCGTGTTCGGTACCTAACATGAGCGAAGACTCATAGACTACACAGTGGCCTACATCGTACGTGAGCTTAGTCGGTGTCTTCTCTGTCAGCTCAAATTCCATTCCAACGATGTCTTTCATCAAAGGAGGAAAGATCGAGTGGATTGTCTCCAAATCGAAATCCTGTATTCCCGTTTGCTCTTTGACCATATCTGCTTGGGTCTTGGCTAGTTTCATCATGACTTCTTTCTGCAGGGCCGTGGCTCTTTCGGTGCCGAGCTCTCTATGCAAGAGCTGGTCATAGACCCCTAAATGGAAAAACATCGTCATGGCTCCCCGCATGGTATCATTCATTACCCGGCAACTCCTTTCTCTGGCCAAAATAATCACCGTGAATCAACTCGTTTGCGATTCGGGCTCGGGCTATCTGCTGGTCATCTGTCACCTCCTTAGTCACTTCTGTGTGGGCCGAGCAGTCTGGGATCGCTCGGGCCGTCCCAAGTTCGGCCGTTTTCCCACCAAACTGTGTGGCAGCCGTCTGTTCATGTCGCTTGGCACCGAGGTCTGTATCCATGCAAACTGTATGGCTTGAGCAGGCAGGACTCGACGCCGTGGTCGCAAAACGTTCGGCGGAGCGCCTTCCGGTTTGTCTTCGGTCCTGTTGTCCTTGCTGCCAGAGAAACGAGATCAGCGCACCGCATTTTCGGCCTGCTTCTGGCCGCTTCGCTGACTGAAAAAAAGCAGCCGAGCAAAGAGGGGGCCTCCATCGGCTGACGTTGGTATGTATCGATGCAGCGTCACTGTTCATCCATGGATGCTGTCAATATCTCCCATGCTATGCGGGCCAATGGTCGTCGTCTTCCTTTAAGACCAGCCAGATGAAGTGGTCGGGTGGGCTTATCCGCAGAATTCGAGACGCCGTCAATGCCTTCTGCAATTGGTGTGGAGCTTTCTCGCATGTGAATTAAATATTCCTTCTAGATAAAGTATTCGATCCCTTCCTAATAACACATAATATTTGAAACAAATAGTACACAAGCGTAGATATGTAAGAATTACCAAGAAACATAAAAAGAAATTTGAGTTGTTAAATTAATACGCAGAACTTCCGTGCCAACGCTGCGCTTGGAGAGCACCGCCGTTTTGCTCCACGACACAGTGGACTAAGGGCAAGACCCTCACGTTTTCGTGTCCAGGTTATGAAGGTTTAGGTTATAGGTTAGACAGTGAGAAGCCCGGCCAAGAAGTCGTCATGATACTGGCTGCATAACCCTGAAGAAGAAATGGTACCGCTCGGTGTCCTCTCTGCCCTGTCTCAAGTACGGAGGACAGATGGCGCTGCCCTAAACCGACGTTTAGCGGCGAAAACGCGCCTTGGGTTCTTACACTTCACCGAAGGAGAAGAAAAAATAATGCCAAGAAAGGAAAAAGAAAGAAAAGGGCGAAAACAGAAAGGGCAATCGGCGGATTCTAATCCATGCATGGAGGAGGCACGGAGTATGGTTGTTCGGGTGGGTCACATGTTGGGTCTAGCTGTGCTGTTGAGTTTTTCTGCAATCGTTCTGGTCGGGATGGATGCAGGTTCGGTTCAGGCGCGTGCAGACGAGGAATGGACGCTGCGTGTGGATGTCTTGGAAACCGCAGTGGACGAATTACGTGTTGAAGTGGAACGATTGCATGGAATGTTGGAGGAAAACCATGTCCAAATGCGGCAGATGCGGCAGACCTTAGACGAAGCATCGGCCGGCATTGCAGCCAATGTGGATTGGATTGAACGCTTTTCGCGACAGAGGAGTTGGACACTGCAGGAATGGTCCCAAGAAATGGTGCATCTGCAGGATTCCCTGGCTTCCATCAACGAAATCCTGCTCCAAGCGATGTCTGATGATCCCGATGTAAGGGCGGTACGCCCGGCTGCGGTTGAGGACGCAGCGGCGGTTGTCGTCGAAGAAGGTATGGAGATAGTATTGACCCGCGCCTATCGAGATGGCGGCAAGGTTATCGTGGACTTGGCCGTAAGGGCCTTGGACGTTGATCGAGACGTGCGCATCGGGTCGACTTCGGTCCGTCCGCCCGACCCCAGCAGAGTTTTCGATCACGCCGGGATTCAGCACAATGCCACACACTTTCACTTGGGCAGTTCCAGTGGCTCCAATGGCGTCATGGGGACCTATCTGGCGGGTATTTCCACCCCGGTTTCCGTGCACTTTGAAGGTGTTCCGGATGCAACGGGTGTTCTGGCTTTGGTGGACATTAATTTCGAAGTTGTGCAGCCCAGCCGGGCAAACTTCCGGGCTGCTTTCCGCGACATCCCCTTGACTGCCAGGTGATGGCAGGTATGTATTGCTGGGCGATCACGGTGGCAATCGCCGGCAGGGCTTTTCAGCGGGGTTTTCGTACCGACGGCGTGTTTGCTTTCGGGGCGGACCCGCACAGCGTACTATGTCGGTGAGTGTTGGCTTCGCCTCTGCATACACCGGGCGCTTTCGGACCTGCTGTCCGTGGCGCTTCTTTTTGTTCCGTGACCCGTCGAAGTTCAGTACATGGCAGCACCGGGCAGGGCGCAGCATCCGTGGCCAAGGCATGGCGCATTGGGTGCAGGAGCAGGTTCCTCAGTTAGGACAGCAGGGATTCGCTCAGCGCAGGGGAAATAGACAGTGACTGGAGTTGACCGTATCCGGCCGTTTGGGACCCGTGAGCATACCGGCAATTCCCAATGCGGCTTTTTGTGAAGGGGCGATAAAAGGTGCATCGGAGTTTAACCGAGTTTCATCCCGTCATTGCGCGCTGGTTTCACGAAAAGTTCAAAACACCTACACCGCCGCAGGAGCAGGGGTGGCCAGTGATTGCAGCGGGGCATCACATCCTTCTCTTAGCTCCAACGGGATCCGGAAAGACACTAGCCGCTTTTCTCAATTGTTTGGATTGGCTCTACAAAAGAGCCGACGCTGGCACCTCTCTGCGGGGAGGGGTTCGCATCCTGTACGTCTCCCCGCTGAAGGCACTGAACAATGACATGCAGAGGAACCTCCAGACGCCCCTGCAGGAAATGGCTGCTGCCGCTGCGGCCATGGGCTGTAATGTTCCAGACATTTCGGCCGCTGTTCGTACCGGGGATACCCCAGCCTCGGAGCGGCAGCGGATGCTGCGGAACCCGCCGCAGATTCTCATGACAACACCCGAATCATTGTTCTTGATGGTGTCGTCCAAAGCCCGGGAAATACTGCGGACCGTGCAGTTTGTTATCATTGATGAAATTCACACTTTATTTCCCGAAAAACGGGGAGCGCATGTCTCTCTGACACTAGAACGTCTACAGAACCTAGTTGGCGAAAGGCCATTTCAGCGCATCGGCCTTTCTGCCACCATGCGCCCCCTTGAGGACGTATCCCGGTTTTTGGGCGGCCGTCTGCCGGTGGAAATTGTGGACGCCGGCCACCGCCGTGATTATGATTTGAAGATTGTGCTGCCTGTGCCCGATTTGGCTGTGCTTCCGGACAGAACTATCTGGCCGGCGGTGTATAAAACTCTGCTCCGCATGATTGGTGAGCACAAGACAACACTTGTATTTGTGAACAACCGGCGGCTGGCAGAACAGGTCACAGCGAATCTCAACAGGCTTGCTGCCGCAGAGATTGCCTGCACACATCACGGAAGCCTCGCCAAAGAAATGCGGCTGGAGGCGGAAGACAAACTCAAGACCGGGCGCATACCCTGTATCGTTGCCACGGGTTCCCTTGAGCTGGGCATTGACGTCGGCCATATTGAGTTGGTGGTGCAAGTGGAATCGCCTAAAGCTGTAGCCCGGGGTATGCAGCGGGTCGGTCGCGCCGGTCACGTGCTGGATCTGCCCAGCAAGGGACGGTTGATCCCTAAAACCCGCATGGATCTTCTGGAGAATGCTGTCATGATGCGGCACATGTTGGAAGCCGATGTGGAGGCCAGCCGTGCGCCGCGCAATTGCCTGGATATCCTCTCCCAGCAATTGGTAGCCATGACAACGGAGCAGAATTGGAAGCCGGAAGACATGTACGAGTTAGCTCGCCGCTCCTACTCCTTTTCTGATTTGTCATGGGAGGATTTCTCAAGGGTCTTGGAAATGCTGGCCGGGATATATGAAACGGCGGACTATGTGCAGCTTCGTCCCCGCCTGCATTGGGATCGAAACTCGAATACTGTGTCGTCCGATCCCTACGGTGTCCGTCTTGTATATTCCAACAGCGGAACCATTCCCCAGCGCGGCTACTTCGGTGTTTATCTGGCCGATTCCAATGTGCGTTTGGGTGATCTGGAAGAAGAATTCGTCTATGAGCGCCGTTTGGGAGACAGATTTCGGCTGGGCACTTCGGTTTGGAAGATCGAGGAAATGCGCCAGGACCGAGTTGTGGTGTCCAGGGCTGGAAACCAAGAAGCCAACGTTCCGTTCTGGAAAGGCTCCGGGATAGGACGATCACTTCAGTTCGGGCGCCAAATGGGACGTTTTCTGCGCAGTGCGGAGGAGATGTTGGCAGGGGACCGCTTCGGTCCATGGCTGCACTCCGCGGCACACACTGACGATCCGGCGCTGGTCGACAATCTGCAGGGCTTTCTTGAGCGCCAGAAACGGGCCTGCGGATATTTGCCTACCGATCAGCGATTGGTCCGCGAGGACTTTTTGGATGAAACAGGGCAGTGGTATGTACTTCTCCATTCACCGTTCGGAGCCCGCATTCACACACTGCTGGCACTCTTGGTCCAGCACCAGGTGCAGTCAACGCAGGGTGTTGTCCTGGAGGCGGTACCCAGCGACAACGGAATTCTGTTCCATGCTCCCGGCAGCGAGAAGCCTCCCCAGATTGCGTGGAATGCATTGGCTGAGGATGATTGGCAGGAAACCGCGGCCCGCCTCCTTTCGGAGACGAGTCTTTTCGGGATTACCTTCCGGCACTGTGCCCAGCGGTCATTGGTCCTTTCCTTGAGTGGTTACGGCCGCCGCCGCACACCGCTGTGGCTGTCCCGCCTCAAGGCTTCGGATCTGCTGCAGATCGTATCCGCGTACAGCGATTTTCCATTGGTCAAAGAGACGTATCGTGAGATCCTGCAGGACCACTTTCCCATGGACGAGTTAAGCGAACTGCTCCACAGTATCGGCCGCGGTGACATTGCCGTGCGCCAGGTGCGCACGGAAGCACCTTCACCCTTTGCCCAAGAGCATTTGTTTCTGTTCGAGGCCAGTCAGATGTACGGCGATGACACGCCAAGGAAGGAATCGGCCAGTCGGCTTGTGCATCGAGACCGGGACACAATCCGACGTTTGACTGAACAGAAGTCTTACCAGCAACAGCTGCATCCTGAGGTGATTGCCCAGGTGGAAGCCGAGATGCAGGGGCGAGACGCGCTGCAATATCACATTACGCTGGAGCGAGTGCAGTATTGGCTGGAACGCGTCGGCGATCTCAAGCCCGATGAGATACCATCGGAACTGCAGCCTCTTGTGGATCGACTCATGGCAGCTGGCGCTGCAGAGCCCATGGAGATCCATGGCCGAACCGTCATCGTTGCCTCCTTGTATCGGGAACGTTATCTGAATCGGCTGCATGATGAACTGATTTGGCACTACGCCCGTGTCCGCGGCCCCTTTGCCGGGCAGGATATTGCCGAGCGCTACGGCATACCACTGTCCACGGTGGAACGCGAACTGGCGGCCCTGGAGGAGCGGGGTTTTCTTCAGCAGATCCCGTTTGCAAGCGGCTCCTATCAGTCCATGTGGGTTGCGCCAGCGGTTCTGCGGGACATACACCGGCGCAGCCTGCGCAGGAAACGCAGGGAGTTTCAACCCTGCAGCATGGATCAGTTTGCGGTTTTTCTTTCCCGCTGGCAGGGTATGCAAGAGCCGGGAGTTGGCATGGAGGGGCTGCAGAATACCCTCGAACAACTGCAGTTCTTTGCCTTGCCCGTTGAGCACTGGGAGAACAGCGCGCTTCCGCTGCGGGTTAAGGATTACAGCACGATGCTGCTGGATCAGCTTTTGGCCAGCGGATTGTACGTCTGGCGCGCCTGGCAGAGCGGATCACGGCTGTGGGTGCGCTTTGAGCCCAGCGAAGCACCGGGCTATGCGGATCCGCTGCCGTCCTTTGTGCCGTCTACCACTCGCCGGGAAACCTTTCCCGACACTCTTTCTGCTCCCGCCGCCGATGTCTATCGGGTTTTGAAAAACAAGGGAGCCCTAGGACTTCTGCAGATCAGCCGGGCACTGGGCCAGAGCCTGACTTCGACATGGCCGGCCGTGGAAGAGTTGTTATACTGCGGCCTTGTGACAAACGATTCTTTTGGCACAGTGCGTCTGCTGCACAATCTTTCCCGCGGGCAGAAACAGGATCCCCGCGTGTTTGCGCAGCCTAAAATCCTGGCCCAGATGGGCCGTTTTTCCCTCCTGTCGAATCCAGTAGAGCGCAGCAATCGGGACGAAGCCGAGGAACTGCTGC
>PUOC01000288.1 GCA_003551965.1 Clostridiales bacterium
ACCATAGTGCTGGGTGTTGCCAACGGGAGTGGCTGCTGTCCATCCGAGGAAGTTTCGCTCGGGGATCCCGTCGCCAGTCTTGCGCGACCGCAGACAAACTGATTGGTTTATTATATAGAATTATAGGACGTTGCTAAAATTCCTTCAAGTGCCATATGTTTGTCGAATGTGTAAGGCGTGATTTGGGAAAGAAAACGAACTTGCTAGAAAGTCCGCGCTATTCTTTGCTGCTGCATGGGTGGGCCCGCAAGCTCAAAATCATTCTCTGAAAATTGTCGGCAGGTATGATGTGATTGAGACAGAATATGGAAAATAGATAGAGTATTTGGAGGTGAGATCTTGAGAAATGTGGTGTTGTGCATTGCTGCGGTCTTTGTCATTTGCAGTGGGTCGGTGGGAGCTGCTGGAGGCCTCTTCACTCTCAGCATGACGACGGATTTCGACAAATCGGCGCTGGAAGATTACGCGGCGGAAGAAGGGTGGGAAGAAGTCTGGAATGCCGTATTCGAGCTAGGGGAACGTTCTGTGCAACCGGAACATGACTGGCTGCTCGTCAGTGCGATGATCGAAACACCCCTGATTCGTTGGGTCAAGATCTACAGAGAGGCTTACATCCAGGAATACGATCAGGATGCTACGGCGCTTTTGTACCAGGGGCAAATAGCCGACTATCCTACTGATGAAGTGTTAGAATTCAACGTCAATATTTTCAGTTTGGAGCCGGAGCGCTTAGAGACCGATAACGTGTGCTTTGTGCTCAAGGACGATCAAGGACAGAGCTGGGACGAACCCAATGTAACTGCAGAAGGTATCTCGGAACAAATCTACTCCTTCGGCATCGCCTATGATGAGTTTTTCAACGTGGTGTTTGATTTCAACGGCCGAGAACCCGATTGGTCCGTGATCGAAGAGCTTACATTATCTGTCACCTATACAGAAGAAACGGAAGCACATACTCTCAGTTGGGACCTGGAGCCACTGCCCTAGCATCAGGAGGGGATTCTTCGGCATGCAGAAGCTTAATCGTCCCGGAGTGATTGCCATTGACCGCGGCCTGCGTTTGCGGGCATACGACGGAAATTATCAGCAGGCGGTGCCCTGGTACCAAGACGAAGTGGTGTACTACAACTCCGAAGGAATCACAAAGGCCACTGATGTACCGGACGCAGACTACGTGAAAGGTATGTACGAATTTCTGGACCGGCACGGTGAACTATACTTCATTGAAGTTCTGGAAGCTGGCCGATGGATTCCCGTGGGAGACGTGACAGTAAAAGCGGAAAATCCGCCTATCGTGATCGGCATGGCGCAATACCGGGGCATCGGGATCGGAAAAAGGGTTATGCAGGCGGTGATCAAGAGGGCGAAGGAAAAGGGAATCCATAAGATCTACGGCTCCACAGTATATGAGCATAACATTGCCTCGCAGAAACTGCACGAATCGTTGGGTTTCACTTGCGTCGAGGTACGCGGCAACGAAAAGATCTACGAACTGGCCCTATAGCCAAAGGCCAGGCCAGGTTCATCTGCCGGAAATTCGGAACCCATGCCTAATGCACGCTGTGCCGTAAAAAAACCGCTGCCCCATAGGAGTTGGACAGCGGTTTTTTCGTGCAGTTGAACGTTGCTGGGTCAAGCCTGTGCGTTGGCTCCTGCATTATCCTTCTTCATCGGGGGAAACTCCGGTGAACAAGAAGCGTACCTTGAGGCCGTATGTTTCCGTACGGCGGGACGAACGGCGTCGTCCGTAACTGGCTCGGAAAATCCGAAAGGATAGGTCAAGTCCGCCGCTGCTGCGGCTGGTCACCTGGGTTTCAGCACTGTAGGTCACTTCAATCTCGAATTCATCAAGCTCCACTGGAATATTGGCGTCTTGGATCTCGGCAATTCCTTCCCCTGCACCTTCAGAAGCCGCAACAATCAATTCTTTGATGGTAGCAGATTGGGCCATTACGATTCACCTCCTTCCTCATCGTCGTTGGGAACAAAGGTAAAGCGGATTTCCAGATTGCGCAGGTTCTTTTCGCTGTCGTCCGTCGGTTCCCGCCCTTCCCGGAAGCTAGGCGTAGCGATGCGACGAAAGGACAGCCCTTGGGTGGCTAAAGTCTTCTGGTCCATGATGACACGGCGGAAAGGGCGAAGGGACGGCTGCCGAGGCCGAGCCGGTTCCTCTTCGACACCGTCGAGTTCCACCTCCAGGCTCAAGTTGACATTCACCTCCGGTATGTCGACCTTCATGCCGCTCCGTCGAAGGCGGCGATAGGTATCATCGATGTCCCGGGCTATCGATTCCATGATCGACGCAACAGTAATCGGCATCGGTTTCCTCTCCCTCCCGTGGGTTCTGATCAAAATGCATTTCTTCTTTGTGTCTGTTATTATACCAAAACAAAAGTAAGTTGCATAGTAATAAATCTTCATGTAATAATCATGTAAGGCAGAAGAGTTAACAGACAGCTGTCGATCGGTGCCTTTAACTGGCATTTAGCTTTTCCCACTGCGGGTGTCAGCGGAGGGCGCGGCTGCGGCCTGCCGCCTGAGACAAGAAAATACTTTCTACGGCCTGGCCGGCGGAAAACGCCAATCCGCCGGCCACAGCCGGGGCGATGACGGCGGCTGCGGTGGGTATGCTCACGAAGAGCAGCAGCAGTCCCAAGGCGGTGGCCAAATTGAGGACCTTGCCCAGACCGATAACCGACGTTCGCCGGGCTCCCATCAACAGGCCCCAATGCAGTTCCTGCCACGCGCGCAGTACCGGATACAGTGTGAAAGAAAGCAGCACCCAGCGGGCCAACCCGGCGATGTCAGCGGAAACGCCGATGGCTCGGATCATGATCCAATACCCCAGGGGAGAAATGGACACAACGGCCAGGCCGGCCGAGATTACGAGCCCCACAGCGAAACAAAAGCGGCGGACCCGCTCGTAATCCCGCCCGCGGGCCTTTTTGGCAAAGACCAGTGAGCACTGGTGCAGCATATTCAATGGCCCGGCCAGGATCAAAAAGAGGCCCCAAGCCACGCCGTAAGCGGCGAGAGACTCCGTTGGTTGAATGGGACTGCGGGCAATGATTCCTTGGATAAACGGCTGCAGGCTGGTATTCATAATGATCATGGCGGCCAGGGGCAGAAAGAATAAAAACGTCTGCCTGACGGTCAACGGGCCTTCATTGCGGCGCGGAAATAACCGTACTGCCTTGGCCGGAGAGCGGAAGCGGTGCAGAAAAATGGCTGCCAAAAACAGACCTTCCATGCCGATGCCCGCCGTCCAGATAAACGCGCCGATGACAACACCTGGGAATGCCTGTGTATGCACGGCCCAAAGCTAAATGAGCGAAATGACGATAAGGCGGAAGGCTGTCCCAAAGGAAATCATTCCCGTGGTGCGCACCCCGATGGCCATTCCTTGGAAAAAATTGCGCAGTATCTCCACCAACGGCAGAAAACAGGCAATGCGCATCGCCGAATAGGCAAAGGCAATCGAGTCTGCATCCTGCAGACCCATGATGTGATAAAACACCCATTGGCCCAGGGGTGTATAGGCCAGCGTCAGCAGTATGCTGGTGATGATGAGAGCCTTTGCCGTGACGAAGCGGGAAACAACCTGCAGACTCTGGCGGCCGTCGACTAAGGATACCGTGACTTCCTTGGCGAGAATGTCCGGTGCCTTGATCGTATTGGTCATGGCCTGGACAACGGCAAACACGGCCAGGCTCAGTACAGGGTACGGCAGCCGGGCCATTACAGAATTGGCAATGGTGTGCGTAGAGGCGATCATAAAGGGTGTGGCGGCCAATGGCAGAAAAAATACAAGCAGCCGCTTGTATGTAACGCGTTCTGATTCACTCATGTACTGTGCTCCTTCTTCCCAGTGCTGTTTCCTTCTTTCCCCGCCAGGGCTGACATTCCCTGCCTTGTTTCAATGGCGGTTGTGGAGGCAGGGAAAAAGGCGTCCTTGGTTGAGCTGCTGCAGCCCTTCCAGGTAGGGGCTTTGAAGCAGTTTGGCAGCCAGCGCGGCCTGAAACTCTGTCCTGCCGTCCAAATCAGGCGGCCAGGCTCTGTCGAGCAGCTGCCAGGCTGTCGGCGCGTTTCCGGTGTAGATGAGCTCCAAAAGCGGTTCCCAAAAGGGCTCCTCCTGTTCAATTCTGACTGTCATGGCCGCGGCTGCCTTGGATAGTTCCTCCGAGCTTGGAGCCCTGGTCTCCATCAGCTCTGCCGCGAGGCGGTAGCCGGCTCCGTCGAAGCGGAGAATGACGGTCGGTGCAGGTGAAGTGGCAAAATCCGTCCGCCAATAGCTGAATGTCCAATCGTTGGTTACGAACTCAAAAGAGCCATCCCCGGTTATATCGGCAAAAGGTTCTCCAACCGCGTATCCGGCATCGAGCACACCCAAAAGGCGCGTAGGTTCACCTAGTTCAAACACATAAACCGTTCTCCGATCCCTGGCGCCGCCAGCCGATTTTTGAACAATGAGGTTGGGTACTGCATTGCCGGTTATGTCGGCCCCTATGGGCAGCTCCGCTGCGGAGTCGTCGCTCCACGGGGCGTGCGCAGCCAACTGTCCAAAGGCAAAGCGCAGTCCTGGTTGGTAGAACACCGTGGTGCCGCGGTGCAGCAGTTCAAAGCATCCGGCCAAAGCAAACTCGTCGCTGTACACTCTGAGGGTGTAGTCTTGGTAGGTATGCTCTTCCGCGACATCGAGAACAGCGTCAAAGGCCAGGCGCCCGGGCAGATCTGTGACCCCATCTATGCACATGCCCCACAGGCGCAGGCTTTGCAGATCAGGAGGCACAGGGACGCAGCCGATATCCGTAATAGCATTGAAACTGAGATCCAAGAAGCGCAAGCCCGACAGTCTCTCTAAAAACGATGCGCATTGCAGGCGATTGCCATCAAGGCTCAAATGGGTCAATGACTGCAGCTCTTCTAGGGCTGCGGCAGCAGCCAAATGGTTTTTGGACAGTTGCAGAACCCTAAGTTTGTTTAGCTCTGCCAGGGCTGTGGTATCGGAAACGCGGTTGCTGCTCAACTGCAGGAATCGAAGATTAGCCAGGCTGCTTAGGGGCGAGAGGTCTATTATGCGGTTTTGGGATAGGTCCAATGCTTCCAGATGGGGCAGCGCTTCTAGAAAGCCGATATCTTCAAGGCCCAGGTTGGTCAAGGTCAAGGATGTGACCGAATCCAAACAGCCTAAGGCTTCTGGATTTCCAATACCGCTGCCGCCTTCTATGGTCAGTGTGCGCAGGTTGGATAGAGCCCGCAGCGGCTTCAAGGACGCGCCTTTGCTGTTTTTTAAAACCAGCGTTTCCAGATGGGGCAGCTGCTCAATGCCTGCCAGGGAACGGACGGCCTCGTAGATGGTGAGTACGGTCAGTTCCTCTGCGGGCCGTTGCTGGCGTTGGAAGTGAACGGCCCGTTCCACTGCGGGATCGTCAAAGCGCGCCTGTGTTGCTTCAGCTTTGGAAAAAGCCGTGCCGAAGGCCAAACCCGATACAAGACCAACAATAATGAGCCAATATTGCGCGATTTTCACAGCGGCCGCCTCCCTCCGGTGGTCTTGTAGTACTACGCTGTTTCTCTTCGGATTACCCCTTTTCCTCTTTGCGGTCTTGAGGTTTCACGCACCGCGGTGACTTGCTGCCGGATGTTGGATTACCATCGGGCGGAGGAACACTTCCATTGTTCTCGAATACTATAGCTAAACTGTGAAATGCTATGGCATACGATATGTGAGGAGCGGAGCCGTTGAACGCCACGATTTTAAACATCCAGCGCTATGCTGTACATGATGGGCCGGGTATCCGTACCACCGTGTTCCTAAAGGGCTGCCCCCTGTCCTGCTGGTGGTGTCACAACCCCGAAGGGCTGAGCCTCGAGAGGCAGATTATCATATGGCCGGAGCGATGTATCCGCTGCGGCGACTGTGTCGAAATTTGTCCCGCTGCTGCGGCAGCACTGCAGGCCCCGGGGCCGGTCATTGACCAAGCCCGCTGTACCCTCTGCGGCCGGTGTACGGAGACGTGCCCCAGTGAAGCCCTGGAAATGGCAGGAAGAGATATCTCCGTCGAGGAGCTGCTGCAGGAAGTGGAGAAGGACCGGGTGTTCTATGAACAATCCGGCGGCGGTGTTACCTTTGGCGGCGGAGAACCGCTGCTGCAATATGATTTCCTGAAAGCCGCGGCAGAAGCGTCGGCGCAGAGGGGCATTCACACCGTGGTGGATACATCGGGGTATGCCGATGGCGAGAAGCTCTTGGCCCTGAGCCGGCATGTGGATCTGTTCTTGTATGATCTCAAGCATATGGACAACGACAGACACAGAGAGATAACCGGTGTCGGCAATACACTGATACTGCGGAATCTGGAGCGGTTGGTGAAGGCCGGGCAGGCCGTAGTGGCCCGCTTTCCTCTGATTCCGGGAATCAATGACGGCGATCATGTAAAACGGTTAGGAGCATACCTAGCGTCGGTGCCTGTCACCACCGTGCATGTACTGCCATATCACAATATTGCCCAGGGGAAATACCAGCGCCTGGCTTATAACGATGCAATGCAGGGATTCCAGCCTCCAAGCGAAGCGATGATTGAGGAGGCCGCCGCTGTGCTGGCGTCCTACGGGCTGGAGACAAAAAGAGGAGGTTGAGGCCATGAACCAGCGGGTACGGCAGCTTCGCGACGAGAGCCTTTCCACGCAGCCGGCCATGTCCATTGAGCGGGCACGGTTGGTAACAGAAGTCTATAGAAAATATGAAGGGGAAGTGTCCACACCGGTTCTGCGGGCGCTTGTTTTTCGGGAACTGATGGAAAACAAGGAAATCTGCATCAATGATCAGGAGCTGATTGTGGGAGAACGGGGCTCGGCTGTTAAGGAAACACCGACCTACCCGGAACTGTGCTGTCATACCTTGGAAGACTTCGAGGTCATTCATTCCCGGGAAACGATTTCCTTTGATGTCGGCGACGATGTCAGGCGTGTGCAGGAGCAGGAGATCATCCCCTTCTGGAAAGACCGTTCGATGCGGGCCAAGATGTTTGCATCTCTGGGCCGGCCTTGGCATGATTGCTATGAAGCTGGACTCTTCACCGAGTTTATGGAGCAGAGAGCTCCCGGACACACCGTGGGTGATCAGAAACTATTCACCACCGGATTCTTGGCGTACAAAAAGCGGATCGGGCAGCGGGTTGCACAGGTGGAGAAGGGGGCGAGCGAAGAAGAGCAGAACCAGCGCCAGCAGCTGCAGGCCATGGACATCTGCGCCGATGCGATCATCCGCTTTGCCCAACGGCATGCGGAAAAAGCGCGCTCCATGGCCAAGAGGGAGTCGGATCCCCAGCGCAGAGCGGAACTAGAACAGATAGCACAGGTCTGTAGCCACGTGCCGGCCCGCGCGCCCAACACGTTCTGGGAGGCGCTGCAGGCCTACTGGTTTGTGCACTTAGGCGTGATCAGCGAACTGAATACGTGGGATTCCTTTAACCCCGGCCGCTTGGATCAGCACCTCTACCCTTTTTACAAGAAAGAACTGGCCCAGGGGACGCTGACGAGAGAAGATGCCAAGGAACTGCTGCAGTGTTTCTGGGTCAAGTTCAACAATCAACCGGCGCCTCCTAAGGTAGGGATTACGCTGCAGGAAAGCGGCACCTACACAGACTTTGCCAATATCAATGTGGGAGGCCTCCGGGCCGATGGCTCCGATGGGGTCAATGAAGTCTCTTACCTGCTCTTGGAAGTGATTGACGAAATGGCTCTCACCCAGCCCAGCTCTAATATCCAATTGAGCAAAAGGGCCAGTGATCAATTTCTCAAAAAGGCTCTGGAAGTAGTCCGCAAAGGGCGGGGGCAGCCTTCAATATTCAACGCTGATACCGTGGTGGCAGAAATGCTGCGGCAGGGGAAGGCCATCGAAGATGCTCGCTGCGGAGGTACCAGCGGTTGCGTGGAGACCGGGGCCTTCGGTAAGGAAAGCTATATTCTCACAGGCTATTTCAATCTGGTGAAGGTACTGGAAATTACCCTGAATAACGGCAAGGATCCAGCTACAGGCAAACAACTCGGCCTGCAGTTAGGCTACGGTGCGGAGTTCGATTCCTTTGACGCTCTGTTTGGCGCGTATCAAGAGCAGCTGCAGCATTTCCTGACCATAAAGCTGGGCGGCAACGACATCATTGAGCGATTGTATGCCGAGGAAATGCCCAGTCCCTTTCTGTCCCTTGTTGTCGATGACTGCATCGAAAAGGGCAGAGACTACAACGCCGGCGGTGCACGCTACAATACCCGCTATGTGCAGGGGGTGGGCATTGGCACGATCAGCGACTGCTTGGCAGCCATGAAGCACTTGGTATTTGAGCAAAAGACACTCGACATGGAGTCTCTCCTAGAGGCTCTAGCAAACGATTTCCAGGGATACGCCAAAATTCGCCAACGGCTGCAGAACCAGGCCCCGAAGTACGGCAACGATGATGATCGTGCCGATGGCTGCATGAAGGCGGTCTTTGATTGCTTCCTCCGGGCCGTGGACGGTCGCCCCACGGTGAACGGCGGCACGTACCGCATCAATATGCTGCCAACAACCTGCCATGTATATTTCGGTTCCGTGATTGGGGCCACGCCGGACGGCAGGAGTGCTGGCCAGCCGTTGTCGGAAGGTATTTCGCCGGTTCAGGGAACCGATCGGCTCGGCCCCACAGCGGTCATCAAATCCGCTGCCAAGATGGATCACGTGCAAACCGGCGGTACGCTTCTCAACCAGAAGTTTACGCCAAAACTGATTGCCGATGAGCAGGGGCTGGCCAATGTGGCCGGTTTGGTACGGAGCTATTTCCGCCTAGACGGCCATCATATTCAGTTCAACGTGGTAGCCGCTGAGGAACTGCGCCGTGCCCAAAAACACCCAGAACAATACCGTGATCTGATTGTCCGGGTGGCTGGTTACAGTGACTACTTCTGTCATCTCAGCGAAGCCCTGCAAAACGAGATTATCCTTCGAACCGAACATGAGAGTTTTTAGCTAAACGCCTGTGTATGTGTACGCAGGAAAGGCCATGGGCCCGTCCTAATCAACGTAGAAGCCGAATAGGGTCTATCGTCTTGTAATTTGCGGACCGACTGGGAATTGCGGCCCCTTGGTCAGTGTCACTTCTATGCTGGCCGCAGGGTGTGCTCAGCCGAAACTCGATCTGGTTGAGGGTATGGGCTG
>PUOC01000189.1 GCA_003551965.1 Clostridiales bacterium
ACTCACCATTTCAGAAACAAGCCAATCGCAGCCGAAAGATTTAGCCACCAAGCGAAACGCTTGATCGGTAGCGCCGGCCATGGGAGCGAGAATAAGCATTTTATCTCACCTCGAATGCGGGCTGAGCAAAAGAAAAAAGCAGGTGTACCCTGCTTTTTCTTCACCTAAGAAACCGCGCCAAGCCCCCGCTTTGAAGCGTGGGAAGGAAAGAATAGCAGGCTGCAGCCTGCTATTCTTTCTTTTTCATAGTGCGAACCCAAACTCCCCTGCCTACCTTAAGAATTTCCGCAAGGGGCTCGCAACGTGACTTTTGGTCATCTTTCATAGCCAACAATGCTATCTTAGCTTGTGGAGCCTAGCAGACTGCTTGCTCGCACTCGCGCTTGCTGTTCCATGCTAAACAACAGGGCCTGGAGCTGGAGGTGCACTCCCCAGGGTGTCATGACTAAGATAACGCAGCCCAATAAGGCTTAGGCGGTTCATAGCAGGGATTTTGACAAGCCCCGGTCTTCCGACACGGGCTCTATGACTGTTCTTGACCCTGTCCGTACTTCTTCATAAAGCGTTCAATTCGACCGCCGCTGCTTACCTTCTGTTGGCGCTGTCCAGTATAGAATGGGTGGCATTTAGAGCACACTTCTACGCGGATATTGCCCGTAGTGGAACGTGTCTCAAAAGTTTCTCCGCAAACACAGGAAACCGTTGACATATCATATTTGGGATGAATCTCTTCCCGCATTTCTTTCACCTCACTCTCATTGCTGCTTCAAACAAAGGCTAGTATAGCATATACTTCATTGGATTTCAACGGTCTATCGTAAGTACTTCTGCGGATCCACGGGCCTTCCGCGATGGCGAATTTCGAAATGCAAGTGCGGTCCCGTAGAGTTTCCGGTATTTCCACTGCGAGCAATGGTCTGCCCTCGGTCCACACGCTGCCCAACGTCCACCAAATTCCTGGAATTATGCGCATAATACGTTTCCACATTATTACCATGATCAATAATCACCAAATACCCGTAGCCACCGTTCCAGCCGCTGAACTTGACAGTCCCTTCGGCCGCCGCCTTTATGGGAGTTCCGGACGGGACGGCAATATCGATACCATTATGCATGCGTCCCCAGCGAGGCCCAAAGGGGGAAGAAATCCGCCCCTGCGTCGGCCAGTGAAAAGCCCGTTGAAGTTGTCCGTTGACCACCAGCACGTCCCTGGGCCGAGTCTGCGTCGCCCCTGGAATAACGATTTCCGTGGATGGCTGAATCCGTGAAGGATTGGAAATAGAGTTGGCCCGAACAATTTCGTCCATGGTTACTTCGTACCGCTGAGAAATATCCCACAGGCTTTCGCCCACAGCTACCTCATGCAATACTCCTTCCACAGAAAGAATCTTCAGTTCCTGGCCCACCTGGATCCGATTAGAATTGCGGATGTCATTTGTGGACAAAATACTGTCCACACTGATGCCGTAGGAGCTGGCTATATCCCAAAGCGTCTCACCTGACTGCACAGTGTGTACATGAATGCTGGGCCTTTCATCTGCCTTCTTCTCCGGCTCAGCCTCAGCCTCCTCCTTTGCCTGCTGCGCCCGCTCATCCTTGGCAACCACGGCAGATTCCGCTTCTGAGCTTCGCTCCGACACTTTTAAGGAATCTAACCCCGAATCGGAATCGGCGCCCGCGTCGACAGCCGACGAGACTGCATCGCCGTCGCTGACATCAGCGGCATCGGTCAACCGGTTCTCGACCTCGTCCACCGCTGCTTCCAACCCCGCCCCTTCGACCGCTTCCGTTTCACTGCTTGTGAGTACTGACTGATCAACCATCAGTTCACGCGTCGATTCGGCTCCAACGCCAATTCCCGTATCACCGACGGCACTGATGTCTACACCAAACAACCGCCGAGCTCGTTCCGCTCTCTCGGCAGAGTCAACGATAGTGGCCGGCTCTTCCCACTCCGACTCGGTGAGTTCAGAATCACCCGCCCAATAACCGCCACCAATATGTAAGCGGCTGTCTACATTTCCTATCACGCTGACACTAAATAACAGTACTACAAAAATAAGTGCATAATTCCGGACCTTCCTGTGTCGCGGATGCATATGTACCCTCCTTTGTGAAAGCATGACTAAACTATTTCTTCTACGTAAATCGAGAAATTCCTCTATCGACTTCTCACATTTTCCGCGAATGAAGAATTGGTGATGAGCTCCAAGAGCTTGCTATTTGTTCTAGTATAGGCCAGGCGCTCTAGGATCAACTCCAAGGTTTCCATGGTTCCTAGGGACCCCATGGCCTTGCGGAGGACCCACATGCCGTCAAGCTCATGTGTCGATAAGAGAAGCTCTTCCTTCCGCGTGCCTGAACGATAGACATCAATAGCGGGAAATATCCGTCGCTCAGCCAACTTCCTATCAAGGTGCAGTTCCATGTTGCCGGTACCCTTAAATTCTTCGTAGATAACATCGTCCATGCGACTGCCTGTCTCGACCAGGGCAGTGGCAAGAATCGTAAGGCTTCCCTGTTGTTCGAGTTTGCGGGCAGCACCGAAAAACCGCTTCGGCCGATGCAGAGCTGCCGGGTCTACACCCCCTGAGAGAGTACGGCCGCTAGGTGGAACCACGAGGTTGTGGGCCCGCGCCAAACGGGTAATGCTGTCTAGCAGAACAACGACATCCTTACCCGATTCGACCAATCGCTTGGCACGCTCCAAAACGATATCCGCTATCCGCACGTGGTTTTCGGGGAGCATGTCGAAGGTGGAACTGATCACATCACCGTCTACAGAGCGCTCCATGTCTGTGACCTCTTCCGGGCGTTCATCGATAAGCAGCACGATCAATTCGATATCGGGATGATTGGCGGAAACGGCATTGGCTATTTCTTTGAGAATCGTCGTCTTTCCTGCCTTGGGCGGAGCTACAATAAGCCCTCGCTGGCCTAATCCCAGCGGGCATACCAGATCGATGATGCGCGCCGCGTGCCGGGAAGGAACAGTCTCGAGGTGAATTCGCTGGCGCGGATATATGGGCGTCAGGACATCGAAATGGGGCCGCCGAGGGGCCACTTCCGGATTGAGAAGGTTAATGGCAAGAACGCGCAGGAGTGCGTAATAACGCTCGCCGTCTTTTGGAGGCCGCACCTGGCCTAAGACCTCATCTCCGGAGCGCATGGAAAATCGTCGAATTTGTGAAGGGGAAACATACACGTCGTCTTGGCTAGCGGAATAATTGTCCACCCGCAGAAAACCGAAACCGTCAGCCATGATTTCCAGAATACCGCTGATAAACAGCAACCCGTCGTTTTCTGTCTCGGCGCGCAAAATAGCGATAATCAGATCCTTCTTACGCATTTTGGAAAAGCCGGATACGCCCTCTTCCTTTGCAATTTCCTGCAACTCACCGCTGGTTTTGGTCTCCAGCTCCCCAATATTCACGTTCAGCGTACCCCTTTTCTACTGGATCCTGATTACACTCGCTGCAACTATGTTTAGACAAACGGCCTGAGCCATTCCTCTAAAAGCGTATACGAAGACGGTTCCATCCGGACATGGTCAATGCGCTGCACCCGCTCCACATCCCGTTCCGATGAAGCACCCATGAGCACAGCACTGCCGCAGAAGGAGCAGACAAGTTCAACCCGATCGGCATAGACGTCAATCCCCACAGATGGCCGTTCGCACTCACAGGAAATGCGGTGGTCGTCGGCTAGCTCACCGAGCGCCGACAGCACGGCGGCCATGATATCCGGCCTTACATATTCGTCGGCATCCAAAGGACGCCGCTTTTCCCAATGAATCGCAGTGTTCTCAACAGCATCAGCCATGCCAAACAAACCAATGTCCTCTTGGTTTTCGGGGTGCTGAAGGTAGAGCAAGTCTGAACCGAGAAGCTCGGAGGCAGAAAACCGCAGTTTAACCCGTTCACCAGAGGGAAGGAAAACCCGCAGTTGATACATTGTCCCCCGGCGTTCGAGGTGCCCCTGGTTAAACCCACAGCGACACACAATAGGGGCGGTAGCTTCCGGTTTTATCTGAAATAGCGAAACTTGATGCTCCTGCCGCTTTTCGCAGGCAGGGCAAAAAAGCACCAAGCTTCTCTGCATATCCACAAACACAAGGATTCCTCCTATCCATCACACGTAGAGAGTATTCGCCGATGAACGGAGAAATCCTTTTCATCTGTCGCTTTGTTTGACTGCTTTTTGACGGTATCCGGGGCATTCAGTTGTTTTTGCGGAAATCATCAGGCGTGAGATTTTCCAGAAAACGCTTGAAGTCTTCCATTTCCGGATCATCCTGGCGTTTGGCGACCATGGCCTTTTCAGCCACTTTCTGCTCAACGAAAATGGGCGCGTCGCAACGAAGCGCCAAGGCAATCGAGTCACTGGGGCGAGCATCTATCTGATGCTCTTTTTCTTCCGTCTTAACGAAGACCTGGGCATAGTAGGTTTCTTCGACCAAGTCTGTTATCACCACTTTGTCCACGCTCCCGCCTAAAGTAGCAACCACGGAGAGCATTAAGTCATGGGTCATAGGGCGGGGTGGCTCTACCTCTTCTAACGCCAAGCTGATGGCGTTAGCCTCGGCTGGTCCTATCACCAAGGGGAGAAACTTCTCTTCCATAACGTCGGTAAGAATAACCACTGGCAGCATGGATATTTGATCAAGACCGACGACCTGCACTTTCATCTTCAGCACAACATTCACCCCCGAAAAAGACTATGTGTGCCTTACCGAGCTGTACAGCGCAGCACCAACGAAATCTCGGAATAAGGGATGGGGATTATTGGGTCTAGACTTGAATTCCGGGTGGAACTGGGATGCTACAAACCACGGATGATCGGCAATTTCAATGATCTCAACCAAACGCTGGTCTAGGGAAAGGCCGGAAAACACCATACCGTGCTTTGCCATTTCCTCCCGGTAGGCATTGTTGTATTCGTAGCGGTGGCGGTGGCGTTCATATACTACATCCTGCCCATAGGCCGCATAACTCTTCGATGACGGCTCCAACTGACAGGGATACAAACCGAGGCGCATCGTACCGCCTTTGTCCTCCACATATTTCTGGTCGGGCATCAGATCAATGACAGCCTGTTCGGTCTCGATAAACTCGGAACTCCCTGCAACCTGCAGATTGCAGACGTTCCTGGCGAACTCCATCACAGCACACTGCATGCCCAAACAGATGCCAAGAAACGGAACACTGTGCTCCCGGGCAAACTGAACTGCTTGGATTTTTCCTTCAATGCCTCGGTATCCAAACCCTCCTGGAATAAGAATTCCATCTAGATCGTATAAAACCTCCCGGACGTCGTGTCTTTCTAAATCCTCCGCATCAATCCAGACGATCTCCACATCGGCCCTATAGTGGAAACCACCATGGCGAAGAGCCTCTGCAACACTGAGATACGCATCGGGAAGGGCCACGTATTTTCCAACGACGCCGACCTTCACTTTGCTTTCCGGGTTCTTAATGATGTCAACTAACTGCTGCCATTCCTTCATATCCCGTGCACCTTTAGGCAGACGCAATTTGTCGAGTACGATGTCGTCTAGTCCTTCCCTGGCGAAGTGGAGCGGAACTTCATAGATGGTGTCCACATCGGTGTTCGGTATGACAGCCTGTTCGTCAATGTCGCAGAAGAGCGCGATCTTCTTGCGCATGTCCTCTGAGACCTCGTGCTCACTTCTGCAAACGATTACATCGGGCTGGATACCGATACTTCGCAGTTCCTTGACACTGTGCTGCGTCGGTTTTGTCTTTAGTTCCTTGGCCGCTCCAATGTACGGGATCAGCGTAACATGGATATAGAGGCAGGAATCGCGGCCCACTTCCGTCTTCAACTGCCGAATGGCTTCCAGAAAGGGAAGTGACTCGATATCTCCCACTGTTCCGCCGATCTCAACAAGCACCAGGTCGGCTTCGGACTCATCGGCCAGACGTGTGATACGATCCTTGATTTCATTGGTGACATGGGGTATGACCTGAACAGTGCCCCCCAAAAAGTCACCGCGTCGTTCCTTTCCTAAGATAGACCAGTAAATCTTTCCAGTGGTGACATTACTCATTTTACTGAGATTGGTGTCAATGAATCGTTCGTAGTGACCTAGATCCAGATCGGTTTCTGCACCGTCGTCGGTGACAAAGACTTCCCCGTGCTGAAACGGGCTCATCGTTCCCGGATCCACGTTCAGGTAGGGATCCAGTTTAAGAATACTGATCTTCAGTCCTCGGTTTTTCAGGAGACGTCCCAAAGACGCCGCTGTAATTCCTTTACCTAGACTTGATACAACACCGCCGGTCACGAAAACATACTTCGCCATGATTGGTTACCTCTCCTGACTATTCTCGTATTTCTTGAGTATCTCGCTCAAAGCATAATGCTGCATGAGAGCGATCAGCCCCATGGTAAAGAGCAGTATCGGAGCAGCCAACAAAAGGCTGAGCAGTACGATGATTCCGTTCACCACCGCCACAATAAAACTGACAAGGATGTTGTCCGTGGCAACCAGTGCAGAGCGCTTCAATGTCAGTAGAACGCCAATATCCTGTTGGACCAAAAAGGGAAACACCAGCTGAACCACAATGCCCCAAAAGACGAGGAAATAGATCCAAATTCCGCTTAAGAGCCGGATCCAAGTGCTCGGGGAATAAAGGCTGAAACTGAAGTTGAAAATCAGAAGTGCTAAGACCAAACCCAGCACGACCGTAACCATGACAGAGCGGGCAAAGAACTGACGGAAGCCGCTTTGGAAATGGGCCAACGATGCAGCGCGGTCCGTCACAGTGTGATACATCACACTGTGCAGCCCTGCCGTCGCCGGACCAAAAAGCACCACCGTTGCAACCATCGCCAAGAACACACTGCGGGGGTCCTCAAGCCGAAAAAGCGTGACCAGAAAAAGGGGAAAGGCTACCGCAGCAAACCAGACAACGTTAGACAGCATCAGAATGCCGATGTTCTCATAGGCGGCTTTAAAGCCCTGCGCCACAACAGCTCCGGCTTGATGCAAAGCCATGCTTGTGACCCCCTTACATAGATTCTGGAGCGCCCACGCCTAAAAGACCAAGCACTCGCCGCAGGACAATCTGCACAGCCCCCACGAGAACCAGGCGTGCATCCTGCACCTCCCGCTCCTCACCCAATACGCGGCAGTGGGTATAAAAGGAGTGAAACAATCCGGCAAAGTCCAGGCCATAGCGGGCTAGGCGGTGGGGTTCGCGATACCAGGCCGCAGCCGCAACTTCCTCGGGAAACTCCGCCATTTTCCGTATCAAGTCCAACTCTTCCCCGTGCTGCAGGGCATCTAGAGCCACTGCACTGGAATCCGGCATCGGAATGCCCGCGTCATGGGCCTGCCGCAGCATGCTGCAGATGCGAGCGTGGGCATATTGAATGTAGAAGACTGGATTTTCGTTGCTCTGCTCAGCCGCCAATGTCAAATCGAAATCTAAATGGCTTTCGGGACTTCTCATGAGGAAAAAGAACCGGGCTGCGTCGCGACCAACTTCATCCAGCAGATCCTGCATGGTTATGAATTCTCCAGCCCGTTTCGACATCTTGACCTGCTGGCCATCCCGCAGCAAAGCCACATACTGCAGAATCATCACTTCCAGCGCATCCCTGCCATAGCCCAGGGCCTCTACCGCCGCTTTCATGCGCCCAATATACCCGTGGTGGTCGGGGCCTAAGATATCAATCAGCTTCTCATGGCCGCGTTTGAGTTTATCATAATGATATGCAATATCCGCTGTCACATAGGTATAACTTCCATCCTGCTTTATTATCACCCGATCCTTGTCATCGCCAAATTGCGTAGAACGAAACCACAAAGCTCCGTCATCCTCGTACATGTATCCGCGGCCTTTGAACAACTCGATGATTTCCTCAAGCGAACCCTGCTTGTGCAGTTCACTTTCTCGAAACCAGCGATCGAACACAACCCCATAGTCAGCCAGGTCGCGCCGCTGCATTTCCAACATGGCATCGGTGCCCCATTGGCGGAAAAACTCCTGCCGTCGCTGTTCATCCATGGCATCGATGTCTGCTTCCTCGTTCTGGAGCTTTTCTGCCAGGGCCTGCACGTATTTCCCCGGATATCCATCGGCGGGGAATACCACCTCTTCGCCCTGCAGCTGGCGATAACGGGCTTCGAGGGACCGCCCGAAAATATCCGCTTGCTTGCCAGCATCATTGACATAATACTCCGTAGCCACATCATATCCGGCCGCACGCATAAGGCGCGCCAGTGTATCCCCGATAGCTGCTGCTCTGGCATTGACCACATTCATCGGCCCCACGGGATTGGCGCTTACGAACTCCAGCAAAACCTTTTCTCCCTGTCCAACATCGTTATCGCCGTACGCTTCCTGCTGTCGGTGAATACGGCCTAGAAGATCGAAAAGCCATTCCCGGCTCAGTTTGAAATTGATAAACCCTGGGCCTGCGACTTCAACGCGCTCAAACATAGGATCATCCAGCCGCTTTACAATCAACGCTGCAACGCTGCGGGGCGGCATCTTAGCCGGCTTAGCCAGAACCATGGCAATGTTACTGGCAAAGTCGCCATGGTCCTTGTCCCGAGGAATTTCCAGTTCCACCTTGGGAACCGAGTCCAAGGGCAGCTCTCCGCATGCAACCGCCTCCCGCAGGGCTGTCTCAATTTTCTGCGCCAATTTTTCTTTTTGCTCCGCAGCTGTGCTCATTGCTGGCCACCTCTTCCAATTGCTAGAATCCCTTCCCGTACAAGCTTTGCCGTAAGTACAGCAGTGACGTCGCTGTGATCCACGAGCGGTGAAAGTTCGACCACGTCCATGCCGACAACCTTTGACCCCCGAAGTCCGCGGACCGCCTGGAGCATTTCCGCAGAACTGATGCCGCCGGGCTCGGGCGTACCCGTCCCTGGCGCAAAGGCAGGATCAATGACGTCAACATCCAAACTCACATAAATGGGTCGGCCCTCTAACGACAGCAGGAGGTCGGGCAGCACGTCAAGAACCCGTTCTGGATAAAATTGGGTATGCTTCCTGGCATACTCGTACTCCTCTTTCGTACCGGAACGGATACCCAATTGGTACAGGCTCGCGCCATCCACGTGCTCTAGTACACGG
>PUOC01000160.1 GCA_003551965.1 Clostridiales bacterium
GATGCCGGTGGCGGCCTGCCTGAACTCAACATTATCGATGACTATACCTTTGAGTTCACATTCAGTGCTCCCCGTCCCTTCTTCCCCAATGACTTGATCCATACGGGCGGTTGGGATTTCCTTTATCCCTCCCACTTCCTCAAGCAGTACCATCCCGCCTATGTGGAAGAAGAAGAACTGCAGCAGATGACAGAAGACGAGGGATTTGACGCCTGGTACGAGTTGTATGGCCATGTGAACTCCACAAACTGGGGAACACCATACTACCTGGATCGCCCCGGCCTGTCTGCTTGGATACCTGAGATGGTCACCAGCAGCGAACGCCGCTACGTGCGCAACCCCTATTATTGGAAGGTGGATACCGAAGGCAACCAACTTCCTTATTTAGAGGGAATTCACACCGATATCGTATCCGATGAAGAAGTCGTGCAGGGTATGATCATGAGCGGACAGCTCGACTTTTCCGCTCGCAGCACCAATATTGAGAATTACCCGCTGTATCGGCAGTATGAAGCCGAAGGCAACTATCGCACGATCCTTTGGGATCTCACCTATGGAAACTACCAGTTCTATCAGTTCAACCAGACCATTGAAGACGAACGTAAGCGGGAACTGTTCCAAGAGCTTCGTTTCCGCCAAGCTCTGTCCCTGGGTATTGACAGAGAAGAGATGAATGAGATGATTTACTTTGGCCAAGGCGAACCCCGTCAGTTTACCGTCCTGCCGGAAAGCCCCTACTTCGTGCCGGGCTTTGACACCACCTTTACCGAATTTGATCCGGAACGGGCAAACCAGCTTCTGGATGAAATTGGAATGGACCAGCGCGACAGTGCCGGTTACCGCACGGCTCCCGACGGTGAATCGATTATGTTCACCCTGGAGTACGCAGACGTTGTGGTGCCGAAGACATCCAATGTGGAACTGGTGGTCCAGTACTGGCAGGAGCTTGGCCTAGATGTCAGGGCGCGCGAGATTTCCGGCGAGTTGATGACCGAGCGGGCTCCGGCTAATCTGGTGGAAATTTCCAACTGGCACGGCGATCGCGGCACGCACTTGATGTTCCCCGCTGCCGCCCGCTACTTCATCGTGGGCGAAGTCTCCGGCTGGGAAGGCCCCATGTGGCCGCTTTGGAGTGACTATTGGAATACCGACGGTGAGACCGGTGAAGAACCCCGTCCGGAAGTACAGGAATTGTATGAGTGGTTCCAGGCATTTCTCCAGGAACCCGACGAAGACCGCCAAAAGGAATTGGCGCAAAAGATTCTGCAGTCCAATGCGGACAATCTCTGGACCATCGGCACCATTGGCGCTGTACCCCATCCGATCATTGTTCACAATGATCTGCGCAACTTCCCCGAAGAAGGCCTCTGGGGCTGGGATACCACCAGCAGCCAGAACCGCCATATGGCGCAGTTGTTCTGGGATCGGTAAGTGCATGCTAAAGAAAAGAACCTCGGATTTTCCGAGGTTCTTTTCTTCTCCGCTATTTAGAGAGATGTGGGAGGCATCTTGGCTGTCACCGCACGCCGCGAGATGCTCCTGCTTTCAGGTATGGGGCCTATGACGGGGCTTCATCCATGGCGTCAATGAGATCAAGAATTTCTTGATTATCGGGGATGTCTTTCATGGAATGGCCGTAATGTACCCAGCGAAGTGTTCCTTGCTTATCGATCAGCATTTGGGCCGGCATTCGTCCCAGTTTGAACAGGTTCACTTCCTGTCCATATTGTTTCAGCACGGTGTGTTTTGGATCAGGCAGTCCGATGAAGGAGAGGCCATGTCTTTCCCAATACTCACGGAATTTCTCTCCGTCTTCGGGCCCGACGGCGGCGATGACAGTGTCGCGTCGGGCAAACTCACTTTCCTGTTGATGCAACTGCATCATATGCCTCTGGCAGAATGGTCAGGAAAAACCCCGGTTCAGTACGAGCAGAACATGCATCTTGCCTTGGTAATCCGACAAATGGAACAAACGGCCCTGGAAGTCCTCCAGGGAAATGTCGGGGGCAGCTTCGTTTACGGCGACAACACCCATGATTTCATCTCCTCTGCAATCTTTTCGGTCAGGCAGGACGGCTGTTTTCAACAGCATTACTCTTCCTTGGATTATCGTGTCGGCCTCTTCGGCACAGAGCCAGCCTTGGCTAATGGCTTCCGGCGAGGCGGCCTTGCTATCAGATCTGCAGCACCAGGCCGTCGTACGCTGTGGTAATGCCCAGGGGCTCGAAGGCCTGGACGAAATCGTCATGGAGCATGCCGCTGTTGTGCGAGAAATGGGTAACGGCCATGGCGGAAGCAGTTTTAAGAATCCCCTGGTCCAGGAAGGCCTGTTGGATCTTTGTGACGCCTTCGATGTTGAGGTGGTTATGCATTCCCGGCAGCGGGCCGCTGGTGCATTCAAGAACGGCAAAGTCGATGGGGTTTTCCCGCAGCCACTGCCATGTTTCGTCAGGGAACCAGCCAGAATCGTGGCCGTGCAGAAGGGTTTTTCCGTTCCTCTCGATGTGATAGATGAAGCAGCTTTCGTCCGGGTTGTGATCGGCCAATAAGGGCGTAACCACAGCTGATCCTATGTCCGCTGTTTTGAACGGCCTTAGCAGCCGGTGTGTGAAGCGTTCGTCATCGTCCCCCAGCAATGGTTTGCACGCCCTCACTACCAGTTCGTTGCCGTATATGTTCAGGGGGTGATCGACTCCATGGGCGAAGACGGGCTTGCGCATGATCAGTTCGCCTGGCACTAGATGATCGTGGTGCGTATGGGTGACCAGAAGATCGCGCACCGCGGCCAAGTCCAATTGCTCCCGCAGCACATGCAGGTACGTGTCCGGCGGCCAGTCGATTTTCAATACATCGTCAATGAGAACCGACGAGCGGGTGCGAATATCCTTGCCGCCGCGTTTTCTGGCATCGGAACACGTCTGACAGCGGCAGAACAATCCGGGAAATCCCTCGGCGGCAGCGGTTCCCAAAAAGTGCAATTTGATGTCTTCCACGCTCCTTTCCAGGGCTAGACAGGCCTTCTTGTGACGTCTGCCCACATTGGCGCTTTCGGATCCAGAGGGGCGAATCGGCCGGAGCTGCCCTTTGGTTCGGTGGCTTGTTGTGTTTCTCCATAGAAATACGCTGCCGGGAGACAAAAATCCTGTCTCCCGCGGAAATCCATCAGCTGCGATGTGTGCCAAAGAAAAGGGCTGAACAGCTCAACCGCATCGCAGATTGCCGGACTATTGTGCCCGTATGCGACTGGCAAATTTTGCGCCGGGGCACACGCTCTGCCGGAGACCACCGTGAAAGAATCTAGTTGCTGCCGTCAGGATACGCGCAGCAACTTGCAGCAGGTCGGGAGAGTATGCAGGCCCCTGCTTTGTGCAGGGGCCTGCATGGGTGTGCATCTACGCCTGGGACTTAAGGAAAATCGCCATAGCAGCCGCCATGTCTCTCCCGAAACTGCGTGCCGCTTCGGCGGTGACTACAGCTCCGGAAGCGTTGGCGTAGGGAATCTCCAATGTTCCAGAGAAGCGAACGTCCTCGACCATTTCCCGGGACCATTTGGCCAAAGTCCAGGGAGCAATGTCGTCTAGCTTGCCGCTGTCCCAGCCTTCAAAGGCTTCGCTGTCATCAAGATAGAACGTTAGAGGACCTGCTTGGTTCTGTTCGAGCACTTGCAGATAAGGGCGCAGCTTGCTCCAGTTGCTGCTGTCCCGGGGACGATCCGGAAAGAGGATGGTCTCGTGGAATCGGCCCCGCAGTCCTGGACAGTGAAGGTCAAACACAATTGTATAACGCCCTTTCCCGGACCATGCAGGCAGGAACTCTTTGACGGCCTGCACCGTGGGGTAGATGCTCTTTCCCCGATAATCGCGGGCGTGGTCGTGGGGTTTGCGGTTCTTTCCCTGGTCACCGTTTTCCACCCCGTCTTTGTCCACAAAGGGAACCGCGGCCATTTCCACATGCTGCCTCAGCCAGCGGCCGTGTTCGTCGTCGGCCAAGGTCTGCTCCATGATGCCCTCCAGGACGTAGTTTGCCATGGACTCGCAGGCATGGTGGCGTGCTGTGAAAAACACTTGGTACGCAGGGGTTTGCTCCGTACACTCCAAGGCCAGTTTTTCCACAGACCGGCCCTGATTTGTCCTGCAGAACTCGGATAACCGGAGCTTATCCGTGCTGTTGGTACGCTCCAGAAACTGGCGCAAGTTCTCTTCCAGATAGGGAATGGCACAGGAGAATTGTACGGCTTCTTCGCTGTCGCCAAACCTGTATCGGAAGGTCTGGCCTTCTCCGGTTTCTTCTGTAGAATCGGCACCGAGCCAAGTCCACGTCTGTCCCTGGTCCGTGCTGAAGGCGGGCCCTCTGCTTCCCATAACGCTGCCGTTGGTGAACTGGAATACGAGGGTACGGCCCTGGGCGCCGCAGACACGGAAGCGCCAATAGAACCAGTGCCCTTCCGTGTCGCGCAGATCCTGGCGCAACCGGACGTGATTTTCCGTGATGTCGTCAACGATAATGTTCCCGCCGGGGAAATCGCAATCTATGGTGAAGTTTGCGGACACGATGCTGCCTCCTTATCCATGAAGACTCCGATTCAGTTAACGGCGAGATCCGCCTTCAAAGAACCAGTTTTCCGGGTCGATATGGGACGTATAAGGTGCGGCCCAGCCGTAGACCAGATCCTCGGGCACATTGCGCAGCCTTTGATTGGCCGTGGCCACGCCCGGAGCCCGTCCCACAGTACCAATGCTCCAAAGATTCTCTGCCTGGGACTGCAGGATTTTCTTTGCATACTCGTTCCGGACTGCCGGGTCTGGGTCGCCGAGATAGGCATCCAGCCAACTGCGCAGTTCTTTGATCTCTTCTGGAGGTTCCATTCCGCTCTCGCCGTCGCTCTCGAACCAAAGAGCCCAAGCGGGCCAGCGGGTGCATTCCCACCTGGGTACTGTGGGAACGTACTCAAAACCGCGTTCTGCGAACTGCAGGGCAGGTCCGGCTCCGCTCCAGATCAGCGCATCCTGTTCGTTGGCCGGAGCCCTCTGGCTCTGCAGTTCGTGGGAGTTGAAACGTACATTGAGATCGATGCCGATGTCTGCCCACTGCTGCTCTACGAGCTCAGAAACTTGGGGCCAAAGCCCGGCATCGATATATTCCAAGGTGAACGTGAAGGAGTCGCCATCGGGCCTGTCGCGCCATCCGTCTCCGCTTTGGTCCACAAAGCCGAGATCGTCTAACATGGCTTCGGCCCGTTCCGGGTCGAACTCAACATAGGACTCTGCCCAAGCAGAGTCGACAAAGTCAGCTTCTTCCAGAACCATGTGCTGGCGGGGAACGCCTTGGCCGTAGAAAAGCACGTCATTGATCTCTTCACGGTCAATGGCCAGCGACAAAGCCTTGCGGAACTGATCATTTTGGAAGGTTTCCCGGAGGAAGGGATCGTTGTGCGTCAAATTGAGCATGATTACACCAGCGTTGCCGCCATCGGAAGGCCAAAGCAGGCTGTTGAAGTTTCCTTCTTCCTCGTATTGGCGCAGGACTGAGTAGTCCCGGATATCCGTGCGGAAGCGGGCAAAGTCGATTTCGCCGCTCATGATCATTCCTGTCAGGATTTCCCGGTCAGCCACCAAGGTTGTCTCGATGCGATCGATGTAGGGAAGTTGGTTGCCTTCCCGGTCGACTTTCCAGAAGTAGGGGTTGCGCTCCCAGGAACGATGGGTGGAAGACAGAGCCACTAGATCATAGGCCAGCAGTGTGGGCAGACCGGGGTGCAGCGGCAGTGACATCCATTTTTCGTTGCGCTGTTGGAAAAGTTCATACCAGCTGTCGAAGCCTTCCTCTGAAACCATGGCGGCCAGTTCGTCCTCGTCCGTATAGTTGGGGTGGAACTGTTTCAGATAGTGTTTGGGATTGTTGACCACTTCGGGCGCCTTGGTGAGCTCCACCAAGAAAAACGGTTTTGCTTCCGCAAAGGTGACCGTGAACTCGTAATCAGAAACCGCTTCCACCTCGGCCGTTTCACCACCAGCCCTCCAAGTATCTCCCACTACAGGTGTGAGATCTTCGTTGAGCAGAATGTCTTCATACCAAAACATTACATCTTCAGTGGTAAAAGGATGCCCGTCAGACCATTTGACCCCTTCGCGTAGGTAAATCGTAAAGGTTGTTCCGTCCTCGGACATTTCGATATCCTTGGCGAAATTAGGTACAGCATCGGTCAGTGCAGGGTCAACCTTCGTTAGTCCTGCAACGAAGTCCATGAAGTGCATGTCCTCTCCGCCAAAGCGGATGTCGAGGGTTGCTGACTCGACCGTGCCTCCATAGACGCCGATATCGCCTGTTTCCACCACGTAGGGATCACGGGGCAGACGATCGTCAACCGATGGCAGCTCACCTTCTGCGACTGGGTCCTCCAAAAACGGAGACTGCTGAAAGGTTGCAGGAACAGCGGCTGCAGAAGCAGAAACGAGAAGCGCAATGGATACAACGACGGACCAGAATACCAGATTCGGATATTTACCAGCCATTAAAGTTTCCCTCCTCAGATAGTGCACGCGGGTTTGCCAGCAGTGTCTTGGTGGCCGGCTTACTGTGGATTGACCAAATCAGCAAACGGTCTGTCCTCCTCTCCTATGCTTGATTCCACACGGCGCCGCCTCCAGACATGGCCACTGCCGAACACCATGCCGGCAGCGTTTCTACCTAGGATCTTAACCGTTAGTTTAACTTTTCCTGCCTACGCCCGCAAATTTTGCTGAAAAAGTTGCCGCAACAGACGCATGCCAACCGACGAATTTCCCGGCAGGAACGGATGTCAATGGGTCTTGCTGCACTAAAATTCCAGTACATTGCATAGGAGAGCAACGAGGGGGGAGCCGCACCCTCTAATGGCATGGACGAGTTGCAGAAAATGTTTCAGAAATTGTTCTGAGAAGAAGGAGAACCGACAATCGGTATCTAAAGGAAAACGTAGACACTGTTACATGAAACGAGGTTACGCTATGGCCACAATAAGGGAAATCGCAGACCTCGCTGGGGTCTCCAAAGCGACCGTTTCCAGGGTTCTCAATGGCAAACGGCATATCAGTGAAGCCACGTCGCGGCGGGTTCGGGATGCCGCAGAGCGGTTGGGCTATCCCATAACGCCCACAGCCGTGCCAAGCCGAAGGCCGAACCGGACCGGGAATTTTGGAGCTATCTTCACCCAATATCCAGGATCAGAGCGAACGTCCGCGAATATTGGAGTCAACTTGCAGAATCCATCATGGAGTAGCGAAGCCCTGCAGGGAATCGAGACCTTGGTCCGGGAAGCGGGGTTCAATGTGTTTGTGACCAGCATGAGTCTGCTCCGGGCCGAAGATCCGCTGCCGCTGTTTGTGCAGCAGCAGCAGGTGGATGGCGTATTTGTGCTCGGCGGAGTATTTTCCCGAGACTACCTGCAAAAGCTGGTCGACGCCGGGGTGGCGGTGGTGATAGTCGGCGGATGCATTTCCCTGCCGAATGTGCACTGCGTCTATGCCGACAACTATCGCGGGGCGTACTTGCTGGCTGAGCATCTGCTAACCCAGGGATGCAGACATGTGGGTTTGATCAATGGACCAAATACAACCAATACATCCCAGGACAAACTGTTCGGATACCGCAGCGCCCTAGAACGGCATGGATTTGACTGGGACGGCCGTCTGGTCTCCCATGCAGACTTCACCGAGACGTCTGGGTACGAAACTATCAAATACTGGCACGAAGAAGGCTTGACTGTGGACGGTGTTGTCTGCGGACATGTCTTACAGGCATTGGGTGTTTACCAGTACTGTGACGATAGAGAGCTGCATATTCCCCGCGATCTAGCTGTTGTCGGATTTGAAGGCGGCGGCAGTGTGCTTCGGCTAGAGCCGCAGTTGACTAGTGTGCGCTGGTTCAATCGCGAAATGGGTATGGAGGCAGCCCAACGAATGTTTCAGATCCTCGATGGCCGTGCTGCCATGGCAGCGCGCACCATTCTTCCCATTGAAATGAAGATCGGATCTTCGTGTGGGAGTGGCCTGGACGGAATTTCCGATGAAGCACACAAGACTGGCTAGGGAGGATACACGCTATGAAAACAGTGGAGCACAAAGCTGATCTATGCGTTGTCGGAGGAGGTCTTTCAGGCATGTGTGCCGCCATTGCTGCTGCGCGAAGGGGCAGCCGCGTGGTTCTGATGCAAGATCGCCCCGTGCTAGGGGGCAATGCTTCGTCGGAGATCCGCATGTGGGTGTGCGGTGCCCACGGAGAGGACAATAGAGAAACGGGGATTTTGGAGGAGATCAGCCTCGAAAATCTTTACCGTAACCCCAGGCGCAATTACTCCATATGGGACAGTGTCCTCTATGAGAAGGTGCGCTTTCAGGATAATCTGACCCTGCTTATGAACTGCACCTGTCAAGAAGCATCCATGCAGGCAGACCGCATCGGCAGCATCCGCGGGTGGCAGATGACCACGCAGACCTATCACATTGTAGAGGCCGATCTGTTTGCCGACTGTTCCGGCGACAGTATTTTGGCTGTGCTGTCCGGCGCAGACTATCGGTTGGGCCGGGAGGCAGCGTCCGAGTATGGCGAATCCATTGAACCGGAAGAAGCCGACGAGAAGGTCATGGGCCATTCCCTGCTCATTCAGGCGCGGGAAATGCCTGAACCGCAGCCTTTTATTCCTCCAAGGTGGGCGTATACGTACCGGGACGACAGCGAACTGCCCCATCGGGATCATCGGCTGCCGGAAAGCAATTTTTGGTGGATTGAACTGGGCGGTGAACAAGATCCGATTCACGATACGGAAGCGGTCAGGGATGAGCTCTTGAAGGTGGCGTTCGGGGTATGGGATCACATCAAAAACCAGGGCGAACACGGTGCGGACAATTGGGCGTTGGATTGGATGGGGTTTTTACCCGGTAAGCGCGAGAGTCGCCGCTATCTCGGGGATCATGTGCTCACCCAAAACGATATTGAGGCTGCGGGAAACTTTCCTGATACCGTGGCCTACGGCGGATGGACAATGGACGATCA
>PUOC01000276.1 GCA_003551965.1 Clostridiales bacterium
GCATCCCGCGCCATGCGCTCTAGTTCCTCAATATCCCGGTAGTTGCGGTGGAACTGCTCCAGATAATGCCGGGGCAAGAGCGGCTCTGCACCCAAGGTGTGGGCCAGACGCATTTCAAAGAACGGATTGGGGCCAACAAAAGAAATTTCCAGGGTGTAATCGTCGATGGCCGTTAGGTCGGCCACTTCACCCTCCACCTGCCAGTTAGAGCTGATAACCGGCACCAAATCTTCGTCATGGATATAGTCGTCGTACCAGAACATCATATCGGCCGTGGTAAAGGGCTCCCCGTCGGACCAGCGCAGTCCTTCCCGCAGGTGAATGGTAAAGGTGGATGCATCTTCTGAGACTTCCACCCGGCGGGCAAGGTTGATAGCATTGCCGCCACCGTCGGCCTGGGGTTTCAAAATTCCGACGAAATCCATGATGCGACCGTCAATATGGGTCACCCGCGGCCGCAGCGTAACCAACTGGGCCGTACCGCCGTATTGCCCGATCTCAGGCGCAGTGACCACATACGGGTCCTTGGGCAGGCGATTTTCCACGGGTTCCAGTTCACCATCGGCCACTTGCGAGGCCAAACCAGGAGCTTCGCCAAATGTTTCAATGGCAAAGGCTTCCAATTCTACTGCCGGGTCCTCAATGACCACCCCCACATCGGCCAGAGCCGGAACAGACAGCAACACCGCTAAAACAGCCACTACACTGCAGATTCTTTTCATAGTCGTCTCCTCTCATTTTGCCTTGGCAGGTATTCCATTCATCCATTTCTGTCCGCTGGCCACCACCTCCTTAGGACTGCAAAGGAAAGCAGCCCTATTCTAGGCCTCAAATTCCTGTGGATGCCGCTTCTTCAGCTCCGGGATCGCATACTCCCGTCCGGTCTTTTTCAAGTACTCAATATAATCGGGAAGATTCCCTTTAGCGTGCAGAGGCCCGCCTTCTTTCATCACTGTCCAAAGAGGATCGGTGTCGTACCCCTTGGGCATCGTGGCCATCATCTCATCGTGCCACTCCATGAGGCGATGCGCCCCTTCCCGGCACAATTCCGGATGGGAGGGAGCGAGATCCGTCTGTTCATGGGGATCTTCTTTGATGTTAAACAGCATTTCCTGCGGAAATAGATGATAACCGTCGTGGTAAGTACGCATGTACAGGAAGTCGCCAAAACGCACACTGCGCTGGCAGACATGGGCGCACTGGCTGATGACTAGGTGTTTCCATCCTTCATCCGGCTGTCCGAAAAGAGCACCGGCAAAGCTTTTCCCATCCCAACTGGGATAGGGCTGCTTGTCAAAGAGTTCCGCCAAGGTCGGTGCCAGGTCCAGATTATACCGCAATTGCTCGTCCGCTGCCCCCTTTTGCGCCCCGGGCCACTTGACGATCATGGGAATGCGGCAGGTGGCGTGGTCGGCCGTGCCGTGCTCACCATAAATTCCCAATTCGCCCATGTTTTCACCATGATCGGCACTGATAATAATCGCGGTATCGTCCAAAATACCCTTGGCATCCAGCAGTTTCATCAGGCGGCCGATGTGCTCGTCCATGTAACGGATGCCGCAGTCGTAACCGTCAATCATGCTGCGCAGTGCATCCATATCGGGCAATTCACCCGGATGGCGGGGGAAGCGGGGGCTGGTCGCATTGTCAAACATCGCAATTTCCCAAGGCTTATGGGGCCCCACCAACTGCTGGTGTTCCTTGAGAACGTCCTCGGTCAGCCACTGCGGCAGCGGATCATCGGCGAAGGGATTGCCGAATTCCTCCGGGGCCCGGTACGGCGTATGGGGATCCCAATAGTTCAAATGCAGGAACCAGTTGTCCCGTTCGGCATTGCGCTCCAGCCAATCGGTTACCACAGGCGTCACTTCTTCCGCCGATTCCATTCCTCCCTTTCCGGTGTTGTGCATTTCGTTGAAGCCGGAAAGGAAACTGAGGGAAGTATGGCGCTCGGCAAAGGGACTGATGGACACAGTATGGTAGCCGGAATAGCGGAGGGTGTAGGGCAAGGCTTCCGTGTAGAAACGGCCGCGAAAGCCGCGTTCAGGGCCCTCCAAACGCAGATCAGCAGCTGTGCCGCCGTGACCCACCACTCCGTTGTGAATGCCGAAGCGGCCGGTCATCAGTGCCGTGCGGGACGGCAGACAGGGGGCGTCAGAGCAGTAGTAGTTGGTGAAGCGGGTTCCTTCAGCGGCAATGGCATCAATATGGGGCGAGGTATTTCTGTGATATCCATAGCAGCCGAGATGATCCGGCCTGAGCGTATCCAAATCCAAGTAAATAATGCGCATGTTCGTCCTCCCTTTGCAACTCTGGTAGAAAACTCATCCATTACATGCATTTCGCTGGACTTTTACGCGTTCCTGCCGACACAACAAATAAGAAACATACTTTCTATCAGAAGCCGCTGAAGGCCTCACGCAGGAAAGCCACCGCCGGCGCCGCTTCGCGGTCAAAGTCGTTCCAATTGCATTCCACCGATACTCGCCCGGTATAGCCGGCGGCGCGGAGCGAGGCCGCAAACTCCGGATAGGGGTACGAACCACTGCCGGGCGGACCGTTGCCGGTATCGGCCACATGGATATGGCGGAGATAGGGGCCCGCCTCTAAGATATTCGCCAACGTTTCAGCATCCTTCTGCATGTGATAAAAGTCGGCCAGCACTTGAACGGAAGGATGGCCGACCCGTCTGGCCAAGGCTAGGGCTTCAGGAACGGTGTTTATGATATTGGATTCGCCGCGATTCAGGGGTTCGATGGCAATCACCACCCCCAAGGGACCGGCGTAGGAAGCCGCCCGCTGCAGAAAAGCAATAACCTGCTCCTCTGCCTGCTCGCGCCCGAACCCATCTGGAATCGTTCGCGAACGGCCGCTTCCAAAGACAACGGTATCGGCTCCCATGGCTTGGACTCGCCGCAGAGCTGTCTGCAAGTACCGATCCGTCCGTTCTTCATCAATGGCCGGACCCACAATTTTCAGGTCCCCGGGCAGGAAAATATTGCAGACCTCGATGGGCACGGGACTCTGCTCGGCTTGCCTGCGAATCGGCTCAAAGGCCTCGGCATCAGCTTCCGGCTTCAGTGAAACCACCGTGCACTCAAGGAAGTCAAATCCGGCCGCCGCCACCGGCGAAGCCTGCTCCAATGGGGCACAGCATCCAATTCTCACAAGGAAATCCCCCTAACCAATGGATTCTGAAACAATCCGTACCGCAGCATGGGCTCACTGGCCGGCCGGCCGCGATATACACTTTCTTATTCCCAGATGGTCCAGCCGTCTCCATTTCCCCGCGTAGACCAGTGCAGCGGTTGCTACATATGCCGCAGCTCACCATTGGTCTCCAAAACGATCACCGATACGTGTTCATCCAGGGGTGCGTCGGGCAGCGAGACCACCAAGCTCTTTTCCCCGGCCACCGTTTCTGCATTCCAATGCAGTTCCGCCGCAGGGTTGTTCAAGGGGTAAGCGCGCTCAATAGGTGAGGTCAGTTCCGGAAGCACCACTTTGCTGCTCCAGTCGAACACATGAAGATACACCTTGTCGGCTTTTTCGGTCACCCGGCCCCAGGAAAGCGGTTTGATATATGGAATCGGTTCTGTCCCATAGACAGCCTCGCCGTTTCTTTCCAACCAGCGGCCCACCTCACGCAAAATTTCACACGAAGGCTCCGGAATCACGCCTTCCTGCGTCGGGCCCACGTTGAGAAGGTAGTTTCCTCCCTTGCTGATGATATCCACCAAGAGCTGCAGGACCGTGTCCGCCGATTTCCAATTGTGATCGTTCTTCTTAAATCCCCATGTGTCATTGAGAGTACAGGGTGTCTCCCAATCCCCGGGCACATGTTCGTCGGGGATTTCGTTATCGCCAAGATTGCGGTAGTCGCCGCATTCATTGCCTACCCGACCTCCGACCAGGCAGTCCGGCTGCAGACTGTGGACGTAATCGGCCAATTCCTGGCTTTCTTCCTTGGTCATGGTCATAGGCGTATCAAACCAAATCAGTCCGATGGGGCCGTAGTTTGTCAGCAGCTCCTTTAACTGCGGCTTCACCTTGTTGTCCAAGTAGCGCCGGAAGTTCTTTTCATCTTCATTGGGAAAATCCCAGTCGTTGCCTACCGCGTCCTTCTCGTACCAATCTTGGGTCTGGGAATAATAGAAACCGAACTTGATTCCCCGTTTCTGACAGGCAGCAGCCAGCTCTTTCATGGGATCTCTGTCAAAGGGTGTACGATCGACAATGTTGTAGTCCGAACACTGGGAATGGTACATGGCAAAGCCATCATGATGCTTGCTGGTAATCACCATGTATTTCATACCGGAATCTTGACACAGCTGGGCCCATTCTTCGGCATCAAAACGAATAGGATTGAACTCGTCAGCCAGCTTCTCATACTCCCGGCGGGGAATTTGTGCCCGCTTCATGATCCATTCACCGATGCCGGGAATTTCCTGGCCCTTCCATATGCCTGCGGGCACAGCATAGAGTCCCCAGTGAATGAACATCCCGAATTTCGCGTCCCGCCACCACTGCATATCTGGTTTTGTCATACAAGCATCCTCCTAAGCAATTTGTGATTCGCGTCGGCCCAACAAGGGAAAGTCCAGCCGCGAGGCTGGCTGTATCATTGGCTCCGGGGCCAGTTCCACTGCCCATCCGGAACATCTTCCAACATGGTGCGCACATCAGTTCTTGAGACAACACCGGGATTGTCCCAATAGGGGCTGGCATAGTCACCGAAATAGCGTTCATACAGATCACTGTCCCTATCCACAAGCTGGATCCCATCGCCGCCAAGGTCATTTTCCAGAAATGCCCGGTCCTCTCGGTCCCAGACCCGCAAATCATACAGAGCACCTAGATCCGAGTCCCAACCAGACGCGTAGGCAAAGGCAATGCCTTCTTCTACAATCCGGAACTTACTGCGGCCGGCATTGACCTGAGAAGGAAAGGGAGCATCATCCCGTAACGTCGCCAATAGGTGCAGTTCTTCGCTGTCCATATCATAGCGGTACCAACGGATCAGCTGCGTATAGTATTTCGGGGATCGTTCAATGGGCATAATAAACCATACAGGCCGTCGAGAGCGGCTTTCACTGAATTCTGCCAAGAAGTACAGCTGGCCTTCCTCTTCCACACCGTAGGAATAGACGACCC
This sequence comes from Clostridiales bacterium, assembly GCA_003551965.1. Taxonomy (GTDB): domain Bacteria; phylum Bacillota; class Limnochordia; order Darwinibacteriales; family B1SED10-159; genus B1SED10-159. Next base: position 5,155 of record PUOC01000276.1, read on the forward strand.
GCTCATGCACGGGCTGGCCGGCCCGGAAAGGAAACACCACAGGATAGAGCAGCAGCCCTACCAGTGACAGAAAGCCCAGCAGGAAAACGGCCACCACACCCAAACACGCGCGCCTGAACATCTCTGCCATCTCCCTTCTTTCTTCCTGCCTCCTCGGCGGCCATGCCCCGTCTTTGATTTTCGCTTAAAGGAGAGCAAGCCAACCGGGCGGCCGCGTACAGGATCACCGCTGCCTGTGGTAGGTACGCATACTGCGATGGGCACACTCTGCAATAGAGATCGGGTCGAACCCTGCAACGGACGAGTACAGAGTGTCATGAAGAGGTGCAGCCCAATGCTGGGGCAAAGCGTCGGCGCCCAGCTGGGCACCGAGGATCGAGCCGACCGTGGCGCCATTGCAATCCGTGTCCCAGCCGCCCATGACCGACAGCGCCAAGGTCTTCGTGAAATCCCTCTGTCCGTGGATCAGCGATGCACAGACTAAAGCGGCATTGTTATTGGTATGCACAGGATGGTAATGATCGAAGTGGTCCCAGAGCGCATCCACCAACGATTCCGGCTCTTCCAGCTGCTCCGCCAGTTCCAGCGCCGTTTTCACGTCCGCAGCCAACCGTGACGTCGACGGTATTTCTGACAGGCCGATCTCCACGAGACGCTTTGGATCCGATTCGGCAAAGGCCGCTGCAATCATGGCTGCAATCATCATTTCACCGTAAATGCCGTTCTTCACATGGGAAAGCGAGGCATCCTGCCAACCCAACTCCGCCGCCAGCTCTGGCTGTCCCGCTGCAGCATAGGCCAGACCATCGGCCCGGATCTGGGCCCCGATCCATTCCCTATAGGGGTTGAGATAGGTTCGAACCCAATCGATCGTTTCCTCCCAATCATCGGGCCTTTCACCGTGCATGTGGGACGTCACCTGGGCAAAATTGAGATAGGCCTGTGTCTCCGCAGTACACATCATCTGGTAGGGCAGAAGGCGGTGCCACAGCTTCCCCATATCCCAGGCATCGAACTTGCGTCCTTTTTCTTCCATCATGGCCAGCCCCACAACGGTGTAGCGGATATCATCGTCGGATTCCATGTAGGCGATATCATCCTTGGTACTGAAGCAGTGAACATTCACATCTATGCCGTATTCCGTCCGGGCCTCGGAATCCTTGGGTGTATAATCGGCAATCGGCCATGCGTCTGCACCTTCAAACCACAGCTTCACATTCTGCCAACCGCGCCGTCCGCCACTGCCGCCCATAAAAGGAGGCTGTTCCAATGGTTTACCCAAGGCACACCCGATGCAGCGGCCCAGCCACGCTCCATAGAACCGATCAAAGAGAGCGTCACTGTCCAAATCCAGGGGAAGACTTCTGGGGCCATGGGGCCGCAGTGCACGGATGTCCGCCAATCCATTGGGTTCGCTGTAGGGGAACGTTTCAACCACCGGCAGCCGCCGCAGCTGCCAGTAAAGCTCCAGCAAGGCCTCGCGGTCGCTGCCGGCGCGCTTCACCTTATCCTCAAACCCTGCGGCATCACGCCCTTCCTCCGATGATTGCGTCACTTCTTGCAACACCAACTCTGCCAGGGTTGTCCAGCCAGCCATGGCGTACCCTCCCGTTGTTCTAGTTTCTTCATACACTGTTTGATCCATAATTCGAAGACGTGCAGCAATTTCCCTTTATTGACTTCTCAAACGCATCAAGCTGGCGCGACAAAGGGGCTGCTTAACAGCAGCCCCTTTGCAAGTGTTTTTTTAACGGTCAAAGAACATCTGTGCCGGGTGGCGATTCATGTTGAAGACGCCTGTATCCCAGCCCCAAAGACCTTCCTCTGGGAAGTTGCGGAGATCGGTGCCAACGATGATCGGATGGGGGACTTCACCCACTGTTCCAACAATCCATGTGTTCTCTGCGTGCGAACGGAGGATATTCTTCGCCAGCTCGATGCGGCGCTCCTCGTCCGGTTCCGAAACCAACTCCTGATACCAGTCATACATGGCCTGGATTTCCGGAATCGGCTCCTCGCCGCGTTCGCCGCCAGACTGCCAGTAATCGGTGTACAGGGGCCAGAACGGTCCCGACCAACCCTGCTGGGCCGCCACCAGGAAGTTCATGGCTGAGTAGTTGAACATGATCTGCGTGGAGCCGTCGCCGGCCCAGTTGGAGGCAGATATCATGTTGCCCAGCACCCGCTCGGAGGCCAGTTCCCCGGATATCTCGCGCATCCGTACATCGACACCCACTTCCTGCCAATACTGCTGTACCAACTCCACATTGCGCGTTCTGGGAACAACGGCATCCACATACTGAATTTCGAACATCAGAGTTTCGCCGTCCGGACGGAGCCTGTATCCGGAGCTATCGCGCTCGTCGAGACCCATTTCGTCCAAGAGCGCATTGGCGCGCTCAACGTCGTATTCCGTGTACGCCGTGGCAAATTCCGGCTCAAAGTACACACTGTCTTCAAGCACCGTGTACTGGCGCGGTGCGCCCTGGCCGAAGTAGAGCACTTCATTCATCTCTTCGCGGTCCAGGGCCAAAGACATGGCCTGGCGGAACCTGCGATCCTGGAAGATCTCCCGCAGCACCGGGTCTTCATCGGTGAGATTGAACTGATAAAACAGGTAAGTTCCAAAGGTCATATCCCAAAGAATGGTCCGGTAGCCGCCTTCGGCTTCATGTTCGCGATACAAGGGGTAGTTGGAAAGCTCGGTGTTCCGGGCAGCAAAGTCCAGCTGGCCGCTCATGATCATCCCTTGGACCACTTCCATATCGGATACGATATCGGCGTCGATGCCATCCAGATACGGCAGCTGGTTGCCTTCCGTATCCACTTTCCAATAGTACGGATTGCGGACCCAAATGCGGCGGTCGGCCGTCATCGACTCCAGAACATAGGCTGTCAAACCGGGACGTTCCGGATTAAGCGATACGCCCCAGACTCCTTGGTTCTTGTGCCCGTACAGTTCATACCAGGCGTCAAATCCTTCTTCCTCCAGCATGTCCTCCATTACATCTTCGTCCACGTAATCGATGTGGTACTGCTTCAGGTAATGGCTCGGAAGCAGTACGCCCGTTTGATGTACCAAATCATTGAGGAAAAACGGCCGCGGATTACTGAACGTGAAGCGGAAGGTGTACTCATCGATCTGCTCAAATTCTGCGGCACGGCCGGTTTCACCGTCCAGCCAAACGGTTCCGATGGACGGAGTCAAATCTTCGTTGTGCAGTACATCCTCATACCAGAAGACAACATCATCGGAAGTCAACGGTTCGCCGTCCGACCAGCGCATACCTTCGCGCATATGCATGGTGAAGGTGGTCATATCCTCAGAAATTTCCACGTCTCGAACCAGATGGGGAACGGTCTCCACCGCTGCCGCATCGGTGGTAACGAGGTTGGAAAAGTCATTCATCAGCACGTCACCGCCGGAGTGCAGCGGAGTTGCAGTGGCTGTGCGGGCCACACCGCCATAGCGGCCAATCTGCTCCACAGGATCCACGACAAAGACGCTGTCCGGTTCAGGAAGTCTTTCTTCCACCGGCGGCAGTTCGCCGGCTTCAACCTGCTCTGCCAGATCCGGTGCCTCATTGTAGGTCATAGCACCTACACCCGCTGTCATAGCCAAAAACGCAGCCGTCAACAAAACCAAAAACTTCGGAGCTAACAAGGCTTTCATAAAACGTGTCCCCTTCCGTTTGGATGTTCTCTCGTTCCGTCTCATTACGCCACATCGGTTGGCCCTGCGGATGCCAAGAACGCAGCAGCGAAGAAATCTACGCCAGTAATGTATCACCTCCTCCGCAAAGATACGGCAACAGCGGTTAGTTAACTTAAATAATTAAGGTGACAAAAACTAA
>PUOC01000064.1 GCA_003551965.1 Clostridiales bacterium
TGGTGACTGCTCGCCGACCTGGGATGCTGCCGGCGCAGATTTATAGAAACATGGTTAGAAAGAGCATGGAACAGCCACAACAACTTCCTTCCCTGGGGCGGGCAACTGCAGCACCGGCTGTGCCTAAGTCTCTTCTCCGATCCTTGGAAGGAACCAACCTTACACCCACCTGTGTTGACAAACACGCGCTCCAAGGAGTTCTCGGGCTATGATAGCAGGCCTCTATACATTTCTGTTCTAATCAGGTATTATTATCATAAAGGCAGGGTGTGAAGATCAGAAACGCTGCCAACGTAGGCCCGATGATCGGTGGAAGAGCGCGCAACGCCCATGGCGACCCGGGGCAGAACCGTGGGAAGCGACGTTATCTATCCACACGATGCCGGCTGAGAACTCGAAGGCAGCGAATGAACACATCGCTGCACGCATGGAGGGGGAACTGTTAATGAGACGATGGTTCCGGGAGTTGCGCATCTACATTGATGTTAAGAAACGGGGAGTGGGGCGCATACACCCAAACCGGCAGCGGTCCGGCACAGATGAGCTGAATCCCTATGTCGGCCACATGGTGCAGCGCCATGAACTGCAGCGACGGGAAGAAGGAAAGGACTTTATGCTGTCGCGCTTGAACTGCACAAAGTTCTAATACATCCCATATGCAGCTGCATGCTTGCGCAGGCGCATGGATCTGCCGGTTTCAGCCGAAAAGAGCCCGCCCGCAGCCGCCTTTCCCGCTTTGGGAAAAGCGGTTTTTTGCTGTCTGTCAGGCCGCGGATCCTTGTTGAACCTTCCCATGGGTGAGGCACGGTAGGTGCCGGTGGCAGGCACGGCCGAAGGTGCCGGCACAGCATCGGTCCCCGTGTGTACAGGTTCTCATACCAAAGGCGGATGCAACGCAACGCTATCCGTGCTACGATGATGCTGGCGGCAGCGGGAGGCGAAGGCGGTGGTGACAGGATGAAGGCAGCACGTCGTCCTGCTCGGACACGCGGAAGGCTGCTGGCGCCCGGAAAGGATATGACAGGAACGGAGGCAATGCCCGTGAACGGAACGATACATATTCGATCGTTGAATAAGGATGACATCCACTGTGTCGCTGTCATCGCCGCAGCGGCGTATTGCCGCGATGGATCTGCCGCTCTGCTGCCGTTATTGCGCGTGCAGAACGCAGGGGCCCTCAATGGTCTGCGGGCCGCTTTTGAGGTCCGACTCGCTGCATACCAGCTAGCCGGTCATCCTATTCGCTGTGCCTTTGATGGGTCTCGTCTGGCAGGGGTTGCTGTCTACCACAATGGAGAGAAGCGGCTGCCGGTGCTGTCTTGGGCTGATCAGATACTGCAGAGGCTGCCGCGATTGGCCGGATTGCTGCCGTGCGTCCATTGGCGCCGGTTTCCGGAAATGGCTCGATTGATCAAAGCGCCTGTAACTGCGGCGGCACCGTATCTCTTTTTAGAGACCTTGGCTGTGGTACCTGGATACCAGGGCCAAGGAATTCGGGCGGCACTGCTCGAGGACGGTATGGACCAGGCCGCAGCTGCGGACCTTCGCGGGATGTATCTATATACCGGAGATCAGCCCAAGGCCAGCTTCTACCGGGAGCGCGGGTTTCGAACACTGGAGGTTAGGGGAGCCGGAGCTGCAGCTATCTATCACATGTATCGATTCACCGGATAGAGCGGCGGTGTATACCGGAGCTGCGGATGGTGCCCGCGCCGATAGTGAGCCTACAAGAATGAAAAGGGGTGGCTGCATGATCGCCATGGACGAACTGGAAGCACTTTCGAAACGGCCTCGGCTGTATGAACGCAAGGGAAACAATCTCTGGGATGATGAACACATTTCCCAAAAAATGCTGGAAGCCCATTTGGATCCAGACTGGGAAGCGGCCAGCCGCTGCCACCGCTTCATGGATCAGTCGGCGGCGTGGCTTGGGCAGTTGTTCTCTACCCATGGCTGCCGAGAACTGTTGGACTTGGGCTGCGGCCCGGGGTTGTACAGCGAACGTCTGACAAGGTTGGGGTTTCAAGTGACCGGTCTGGACATATCCCGCCGTTCCATTGCCTACGCCCGGGAGCAGGCACAGCAAAAGCGTCTTGCGATCGAATACCACTGCTGTGATTACCTGAATATAGATGAACGCGAGCGGTTTGACGCAGCCGTGCTCATCTACTGCGATTTCGGAGCGCTGACGCGTGCAGAAGCTGAGCGCTTGGTTCAGGGAGTCTATGGCGCTCTGAGACCAGGGGGTCTTTGGGTGCTCGACGTATTTCGACCCGCCCACCGCAGTCCGGACGAGAATGGACGAAAATCTTGGGGCGTGGAACGGGAAGGCTTCTGGAACGCGGGCCCCCACTTGTTTGTAAGCGAAACCTTTTACTATCCGGAGGCCGAAGCATATCTGGACCAAACCTTTGTTTTGCAGGCAGATGGCTGCTGGAAGGCTTACCGCATCTGGGAGACAGTGTTTGCGGCGGAGATACTGGAGGCGGTCTTTGCGGAGGCGGGTTTTTCCATCCTGGGCTGCTACGGTGACGTCGCTGGCGGCGAGGCTGCAGACGACGGCACAACATTGGCGTTGGTGCTCCAGAAGCCCGGAAGGACCTGATACGTCTCATCCTCTGCCGCAGCTGATGCTCTCCTGGGCCGGCCGGCAGTACAAAGGCGAGCGGCCGATGCCGACACAAGAGGGATCTCCCGAGAACAAGCCCACCAAGAACTAACTGCAGGGCACAGGGCCCGTCAGTTCTTGGTGGGTTTGCTGTTTGGCCAAGGACCTGCAAGGCAGAGGACTGTCCGCCTGGGGAACCCAGCGGAGCACAGACGCCTTGGTCAGTCGGTCAGATCGGCCAGGAGTTCTTTGGCTGAATCTTTGATATCGGGGTATTCGGCAATTTCGTCGGCATCCAGCAGCCTTTCCAAGACCCTGATTGCCTGCCGGTCATTGCGGTTATGGATGTGGGCTTCGGCCAATTGCAGTTGAAAATCCAGATCATCAGGATCCAGCTCCACCGCTTTTTCAGCATTTTCCAGGCTTTTGCTGCGGCTGCCGATGCTGAGGGGCCATCCTGGAGCCTCCTGATAGAGCATGCTGAGAACGAAATATGCGTCGGCATATTCTTCGTCCAACTCCAGTGTCTTCTCCAGCAGCTCCTGCACGGGCCGCACCATGGCCAGGCTGTTTAGTACGCCTTGTGTCTGGCCGACACGCCCCATGAGGGATGCCAGCCAGTAATGGGCGTGCGGTGATTGAGGAAGGATCTCCACGGCCCGCTCGGCGTACCCTTGACCTGCCTTGTAGATATCCAGCGGGTCTTCTTCCACGCGATCGCCGAGATAGAGGTGTGCCTTGGCCATGACCCACAGGGCGTCCCCATCGTCGGGATTCGCTTCTAGGTGTTCATGCAGCATGTCTATGGCCTCTTCGATATGGTGTACGGCCCGGGTCTGGATCAGTTCCTTCGCCTGTTCTGTGGTGGCGGCCGCGGCTGGCCCTGCCAAAAGGCTGCAGACGACAATCGACAGCGCTAGCTTTAAGTATGCGGTGCTTCTCACGATACATCACTCCCATAAATAAGCGTCCCGGTCATGCGACCGATTGGATATGAGGGGCTCCTGCCTCAGCCACCGGCCAGGCCCGATATGGATTACTGGAAGAACCGCTGGTTCCGGTAGCACTGGGTGCCAAAGAACGGCAAGTCCTCCGCTAAGAAAAACATGCCTCCGCCCCGCCAGGTATGGCCTTGTTCCAGATAATCGGCCACAGCCCGCTGCAGGCTGGTGTCACGGGGTGCCGAGGCCAAGTCGAAGGGCTCCTGGAAAAAGATGAACCAGAGGCCGTCGGTGCCGTTGGAGGGGACCGGATACAGGTAGAGTTCTCGCTGAAACTGAACCAAGTTATCTGACGACAGGCGGATGTCCTCTAATTGGGTATTGAATATCCAAGAACTGCAGGATATGGAGTTGAACATTGTATTGGGAAAGGTTTCCCGGAAGAACGGCACGGCTTCTGTCATGGATTGGCGGCATTTCTCCAACTGCATGCTTCCGCCGGCAGGAATGTGCATGTCTAAGGTGATGTCGCCTGGACGGAGCACGCAGTCCCATTGGGACAGGTTCAATTCTACGGGCCGCTGCTGCGCATAGCCCCATGGTAAGACGGGGTTTCCTATGATGGTTCCATTCTGCAGCTGCAGGGACGACAGCCAATCTTCACTGCCGTCGATCAAACCGTACCGGTTAAAGGCGACGCCATCGCAGCATAGAGCCACTGTCTGCCCGGTGTCCCTCTGCCGGTAGACTTTGATCTTGCCTTTGAACGGCCTCAGCATGTACTCCATCCGCCCGATTCGAAACAGACGCCCTGCCGGATAATGGCGCAGCCAAAACAACTGTCGCCGGGGAATGCCTAATCCTCCCTTGGTCATGCGCCGGTAGTTCTCCGCAAAACAGGATACCTGTTGGCAAGTGGCGCGCGTGACATCCGCAGAAACGCCCAATGATCGGTGCGCTGCCTCCACTAGGGGTACCATCGAGGCAGCGACAATCAGGTAGAAGGCACCGTGAAGCTCGCCTAACCGCTTGGTCAGCAGCGGCCACTGTTGCATCCCTTCGTAGTCGGTGTGCCAAAAGAGCAGCCTATGGCAGTGCCACGCCAGAAGCATCAGTGCTTCATCGCCGGCCATCTCCTGCCGGACCGTGTCTAAGGCCGCTATCGTCTCGTCCTCGAATCCGCAGAACTGCGCGCTGTGGCGGAACAAACCGTGTTTGAGAAAATCCGGCATCGGTTTCGGGAATGTTTCCAGGGACTGCTCCCAGTGGTGCTGCAGAACTTCGGCATCAGATTCCAACTCCAGTTCTTTGATCAACTGTGCCCATTGCAACGACCATGCCTCCCTTCGTTGGCCGTGCCCAATAGCGAGCCTATTGCCCAGCCCTCGTCCGCAGCCAATATGATGGCCTTGTATGATAGAGTTTCTACGGGTGGACGGCAGAACCTTTTTCAAGCCAAGCACGTTTCTTGACCAAGCCACGGGGTGTGATGGGTTTTATCCTGCTCCAGGATATATTGATCGACGGGCTCATAGATTGATCAAGCTGCCCCAATGACAGCGGCCCGAATGCCATTCTGCAGAGGCCAACGGCCCATAGTGCACGATAGGATCCCAAAAGGCGTCAAAGACCGCCAGTGCCGCCAGGCATTATGGGTTGTGGGGCTTGTGAACCCAGGCGCTCTCCAACCGCGTTCGTTCATGGCGGCTATTCCTCCAGGGGTGTCGGCAGCAGGGGCTGGCCGCTAGCAAAGCTCGGGGAGCGGCAGACAAAGGGCCGGCAGTATCCAAACAGGACCGGACCCAAGGTGCCCGTTTGGGGCTGGAATCGGGAAGAACAACACCCTAAGGCACCAGATCCAAAATGGAACTTCCCTTTCCAAAGACCGCTTCCCAATCGGCATAGAAATCGTTGACAGCCTGGTCAATGGCGGGCATGGCCAGGGCACTGCGGAGCAGAGCAGGCGGCAGGGTCACGGCATGGGCGCCATGCTCTAAGGCTCCGGCCACCTGGCCCAGGTTTTTGAAACTGGCCGCTAGTATTTTCGTGTCACAGCCGCTGTCGGCGAATACAAAGGCCAAATGGGATAGCACTTCATTGGCATCAATGCCCATATGTTCCATGCGGTTGCAGTACGGTGCAGCGAAATCGGCTCCGGCCGCGCCGGCTAAAACTCCTTGGATTTTCGTGTAGATGGCAGTGGCGGTGACCCCGACACCGTCGGCTTTCAACGTCCGGATGGTCCGCAGCCCCTCTTCGGTGACCGGCACTTTGACGAACACATGCTGATCAATGTGGCGCAGCAGCGCTTCAGCTTCGGCTAGCATGCCCTGGCTGTCCTGGGCTGTAACCTGTACATGCAGCGATTTCTCGGCACCGATCCGTTTGCGGATCTGCCGACAGTGGCCGAAGAAATCAACGCTGCCGTCCTGTCGCAAGATGCTGGGATTGGTGGTCACGCCGGAAATGGGGTACACTTCCTGATACTCTCCGATTGCCTCTAGGTTGGCGCTGTCCAAAAGAAATTCCACCGATGGTATCCTCCTTTGAGCGAACATGTTGTTCCGGTTGGGGCGGGCCTAGTCAGAGCGGTTGTTCTGTTCTGGCAATGATATCGTCTTGGGTGGGTTTGGAGAGGACATGGAAGAATGCCGAGTATCCGGCCACCCGCACGATCAGATCGCGGTAGTTTTCGGGATGTTTCTGCGCGTCAAGAAGCATGTCCTTAGAAACTACATTGTACTGCACGTGAAACCCCTGCAGCTGATCGAAGAAGGTGCGGATGAGCATGCCCAGTTTGGCCATGTTCCGCGGTTGATCGAGCATCTGCGGTGTCACTTTTTGGTTGAGCAGCACACCGCCGGTAATTTCTCTCACAGGCAGTTTTGCCAAGGATCTGAGTACGGCCGTAGGCCCGTTCACATCCATGCCATGGCTAGGCGAGCATCCTTCCGCCAGTGGTGTGCAGGCCCGGCGTCCATCGGGTGTGGCCGGTGTCGACGCACCTTGGGGAACATTGGCTGTAATGGACGATGTGCCCGCGTAATAGCGTCCGCCTATGGGTCCGCGCCCGAAACGGGTATTGCGGTGGCGGGCCATTTCATCGATATAGGAGTGGTAGGCATCGGCCAACAGCAGATCCACATCGTCTTGATCATTGCCGAACTTCGGGGCGCGGTTCCTAAGAAGGCTGCGCACTCGCTCACCGTCGGTGCCTTCGAAGTCGGTCTCTAGGGCATGCCACAACTGCTGCGGGGTTAAAAGTTGTTCCTCAAATACGCATTTCTTGATCGCAGCCAGGGAATCACCCAGGTTGGCAATGCCGACTTGCAGTCCGCTGATGAAATCATAGACCGCACCGCCCTGTTTTAATGTCAGTCCCCGTTCAATGCAGTCATCGGTAAGGGCAGAACACAGGATGTCGGCCGCCGTCTCTTCCAGAACCATGTCGGCGCAGCTGTCAATGATGACACTGTGGCGGGCAAAAGTGCGGATTACGCGATCCCAGGCATCCATGACTTGGCCGAAGGTTTCCATGTTTCGGAAGTGGCCGCACCCTGCAGCCAATGTTTCGCCGCTGTCCGGATCGGCACCGCCGTTCAGGGCGACTAGAAGGCTGCGCGGGAAGTTCAGAAAGCTCATGCCCGTGCAGCGGTACCCCCACTTGCCCGGTACTGCCACTTCCACGCAGCCGATGGCACTGTAGTTGTAGGCATCTTCTTCCGCCACGCCTTTTTCAATGAAACTGGGAATGATGATCTCGTCGCTGTTGAAGGCGGGCATGCCCGTGCCCCTGCGAACCAAGTGCAGGCACTGCCTAAAAAAGCGGTCGTCCAAGTTGCGATGATAGCGCACGGTTAAGTTCGGCTGGGGAAGCTTTGTCTGGGCCACGCTTTTTAAGATCAAAAAGGAGACGTCATTGACGGCATCGTCTTTTCTGGTGGTCTGGCCGCCGATGGTGACGTTTTGATAGAGCGGACTGCCGGCACTGAAGCGGGTATGGCTCCAGGGGCGGATTTTGCTGATCGTGTAGGTCTTCAGCCACAGGTTGCTCAACAGCTCACAGGCAGATGCTTCGGAGATGCTGCGATCCCGCTCATAGAAAGGCGCTAGATACTGATCCATGCGGCCATAGGACAGTGAGTGGCCGTTGGATTCGATCTGAAGAATCAGATGCATGAGCCACAGCGACTGCACGGCTTCATGAAAGGTCTCTGCAGGGTGCTCGGGCACTTTCTTCAAAATGCGACTCATGGCCCGCAGCTCATCCCGGCGCGGGCCTGCGCTTGTCCTTTGGGCCTCTTCTGCAGCCAGATCCGCGTAGCGGCGGGCAAAGGCAGACACAGCGTCGAGAACTACCAGCACTGCATGGTAGAAATAGGAGCGCTGCAGTTGGCTGTAATCCGTCAGGTCCAAAGACGCCAGCCGGCTTTCGGCCTGTCTTCTGTAGTCCCTAAGGCCCTTGGTCAGTACCCGTTCATAGTCCACAGCGATGTGGGCGTCTCCGGATGTAATGTTTCCTTCCGCCTTGATGATGCCCAGATCATAGAAACGCCTGCTCTCTTCGGGCATGGCAGCCAAAGCCCGCTCTTTAACGGTATTGTGCTCCCAATAGGGGGCGATACGGCGCAATACGTCCTTGCTGCTTTTGGAAATCTGGAATCGGTCGCCGTCCCGTTCGGCGAAGGCATCCAGTTCGGCTATGACCCAGTCCATGGCATATTCTGGGAAGATAGGAGCCGCACGGTTGCAGGACGCGTGATTACCCGCGATTAAGGTGTGCGGTTCAATGAAAATGCTCATGTTGGTCAGAATGTTTTTCAGCATAAGGGCCCGCTTTAGTACCATTGGTTTGTCACCGTGCCGTTGGTAGCTCTCGGTGGTCAACTTGGCCCGCTCTGTACAAACAGACGGTTTGATGCCAAGTAATTCGCCGCGAAAGCTCTGCATACGGTTGGTCAGTTCTCCGAAAGGATTCATGGATTCGCCTCCTGCTGCCAGGGAATATGGCTTTGCACTGTATGGACGGGCACTTGCTTGTTCTGAAGCAGCTGTTGGGTGTGATCAGACAAGCAGCTGCCGGTGATTGCTGCATTACAGCGACGGATCATGGGGCTTACCACGACTTGGCCTTCCTGCTGGCATTCACCGCCGAGGAGGAGTTTGGTCTGCAGGTATTCTCGGATATGGCCGGCAATGAGCTGAATTGGTTATTATTGCTAGATGGCTGCCTTGTTTGGCCAGCACTTGGGCCAACGGCGCAGCACGAACCCGACTCCATCATGACGGTCTCGCCGGGACCAACATAGGTAGCTGCGGCGGCGACTGTGGCTGCTTTCAGGAGATGCACCAGCCTTGCATGCATCCTGTAGCGATCAAATGCTTGTATGTTACTTCCATTGTAGCAGACGCCCGTAGAGAAGCAATGAAAATGCAAACGAA
>PUOC01000213.1 GCA_003551965.1 Clostridiales bacterium
ACATCGACGAAGCGTTCACCCAAAAGGTATTCCACCGTTCCCGCTGTCGGCTCAATCAGGCGGGGAATGCAGCGGCCCGTAGTTGTCTTTCCGCAGCCGCTCTCTCCCACAAGACCCAAAGTTTCCCTGGAGTGCAGGTGAAATGTCACGTCATCCACGGCTTTTACGTGACCCACAACCCGTTTGAAAAAACCCCGTTTGATGGGGAAGTACTTCTTCAAGCCGGAAACACGCAGTATGGCATCGGATCCGTCAGTTGACAGCTGCTTCTGCGTCAATGCCGCTCCCCCCTTCCGAAAACAGCCAGCATTTGGCCGTGTGTTCCGGTGTGATTTCAATTTCGGCGGGCTCCTGCCGGCAGCGTTCATGGGCATAGTCACAGCGGGGCGAGAAGTAGCAGCCTGCCGGCAGTTCAAACGGGCTGGGAACACTGCCCGCAATGGACGACAGTTCACCGGTCTTACCCACTCTGGGCCTGGACTCCAAAAGTTTCACCGTATATGGATGCTTCGGGTCATGGAAGATATCCCGCACCAATCCCCTTTCCACGATTTTGCCGGCATACATCACGATTACGCGATCGGCGATTTCACCAATCACGCCTAGATCGTGGGTAATGAACATGATAGACATGTCCATGGACTCCTTCAATTCACTGAGGAGCTCCAAGATCTGGCTTTCAATGGTAACATCCAGAGCCGTCGTCGGCTCATCGGCAATCAGCAGCCGCGGATTGCACGACAGAGCGATGGCAATCATGGCCCGCTGCCGCATACCACCGCTGAACTCGTGGGGGTATTTGTCCACCGCCTGACTGGGAGCAGAAATACCCACCCGATCAAGCATTTCCATGGCCCGCTGGCGGGCTTCCCTTTTTGACACACGGTTATGCAGCTGCACAGCTTCCATGATCTGTCGTCCGATCGAATGGACGGGATTCAACGAAGTCATGGGTTCCTGGAATACAATAGATACTTCGCGGCCTCGGATCCGTCCGATCTGTCGTCCGTAGGGGCGCAGCGAGAGAATATCCAAGGGCTGTTTTCCGTCCCGTGCCAGCCAGATCCTGCCGTTATGAATGCGCCCCTTGGGCCTGGGGATCAAATTGAGCACAGCACGGGCCGTGACACTCTTGCCGCAACCGCTTTCGCCGAGAACACCCAATGTCTCCCCTTGAACTACACTGAAACTGACATTGTCCACAGCCCGGACAATGCCCTCGTCTGTATGAAAAAACACCTGCAGATCCTCGACTTTGATTAGCTCATTGGTTTGCAGCATGCAATCTCCCCTTCCACTTCTGCGGAGCCAGACACCCTACGATAGCTGATAGGGGTCAGCGGCGTCGCGCAGGCCGTCGCCGACGAAATTAAACGCCAATACAACAATGACTACCACCGCGCCGGGGATTAACAACCAAGGATGCATGGATACCGTCCGGAGATCCTGGGCGCGGCTGAGCAGCACGCCGAGGCTCACCACGGGCGGCCGCAGACCCAAGCCAAGAAAACTCAAGGCGGTCTCAGCCAAAATCATATCGGGAATGGCCAAGGTCAAGTTGACAAATACGTAACTGAGAAAATTAGGTACCAGATGTTGACTGATGATGGTAGTTTGGGAGGCATTGTACCCTTGGGCTGCCATGACGAAGTCCATTTCCCGCAGCGATATAAACTTACTGCGCACAACCCGGGCCAGGCCTGTCCAGCCTACGAACGACAAAATGATCGTAATGGCGAAATAGACCTGCAGAGCACTCCACTGCCTGGGCACCGCCGCCGCCAAAGCCATCCACAGCGGTATGGTGGGGATGGACATGATTACTTCTATAAAACGCTGAATGGCGTTGTCGACTGCACCGCCAACAAGACCCGAAATGCCTCCTATGGTCAGACCCAGCAGCAGGCTGATACCAACGCCCACCAATCCAATGGTCAAAGAGATCCGCATGGCGTAAATGGTCCGGCTGAATACGTCGCGGCCAAGATTGTCCGTCCCCCAAAGGCAGAGCCTGCCCCCCTCTTCCACACCCATGAAGCGGAGACCGCTTTCAAACGTACCCCACAACCGATAGGGGGTTCCTTGGACAAAAAACTGAATGGGATAGATCTCGGTCTCGTCGGGCGTATAGATGGTACGCCATGTTGCCATATCCAGCTCCTCCTGCCAACCATAGACAAACGGCCGCAGATGGAAGTTGCCATCGGCGTCAAAAAACCGTATGCGCTGAGGCGGAAGATAGCTCTCAAATCGTTCGTTGGGACTATGGGGGGCAAAAAATTCCGGAAAAAGGACGCCGATAAAGTATAAGACGGCCAAAACCACCAGGCCGATCAGAGCCAGCCGGTGTTTTGTGAACTGCCTCCAAATTAACTGCCATTGGGTACGGGAAACAGTTTCGCTTCTCGAGGTCTCAGTCACTTCATTATTCTGACGCATATACCAATCCTCCTGACCTGTTCAAGGTAAGCACCGAGACCGTTTCAATCGTACCGAATGCGGGGATCAATCTTGGCTAAGATAATGTCCGATATCAAGGTTCCAATCACAGTCAGAACACTGAACACCAGTACGCAGCTTCCAGCCAGATACATGTCCTGGGCCCGAAGAGCCGTATATAGGGTGAGGCCAATGGTAGGCAGGTTCAGAACAATGGCCGTAATCACCGAGCCGGAGAAAATCATAGGCAGCATCCAGCCAATCGTGCTTACGATCGGTAAGATGGCAACTTTCACGGGATGTGTCCAAAGCACCTTCCACTCCGGAACGCCCTTGGCCCTAGCGGTCTGTACATAATCTTTACCCAGCTCATCCAGCATGGTAGCTCGGAGAACACGGACAATGGTGGCCATACCCGCAGTACCAATGACAATGACAGGAACCACCAGATTACGCAAAAAATCTACGAAACGGCCCCAACTCCAGGGCTGCCCCACATATTCACTGGAAAACATACCACCTAGACTCCAGCCGAAGTTGGTGTAAACAAAATACATCAAAAGCAAAGCCAGCAAGAAATTGGGCATCGACCGGCCCACAAAGGCAATGAAGGTGAAAACATAGTCAAACACGGACCGCTGCCAGGCCGCAGAGTACACGGCAATGGGTATGGCTGCCACCCACGTAAACCCAAGGGTTAACACACTGATCAAAACGGTATACCCAAGACGCTCAGCCAAGATGTCGACCACCGGACGGAACTCAATCCCATAGGCGCCGGAAAACGACATGCCAAAGTCCAAGCGGGTGATGATCCCCACTATCCAAGGGAAATAGCGCATATATACGGGCTGATCCAGCCCATAGCGGGTCCGCAGCGCCTCAATTTGCCGCTGCGCCGCCGGACCATACTGCTGTTCCAGTTCCTGTACCTGGCTGGATAGAATATCCCCGGGCGGCGCATTGATCACTGCAAAAGAAATGATAGAGATCAATAACACCGTTGGAATCAGGTACACCAGCCGCCGCAGAATATAGACTGCCATTCACGTCCACACCCTTTACTCGAGGGGTTAGCAGGGCCCGTACTGGGCCCTGCCGGAGCTGTCTGTTACTGTGGATCGAGATAGAACTGTTCCGGAAAATAGACACTTCCCCAGTCCACGTCGTCAATCAGCATGCCGTGACGGGGCACATTGTGGAGGTTGTTGGCAACAATGACCGGGCTGGGTGCTTCGCCCACGGTGCCGATGGTCCACAGATTGTCGGCCTGCGCCTGAAGTAGTTTGTGAACATACATATCCCGTTCTTCTTCATCGGGGTTCGAAAACACTTCTCGAGCCCAATCCAGCAGTTCTTTCATATCGTCTGGGGGCTCCTCGCCGGTCCGGCCGGCACTGGTGACCCAGCTGACCCACAAAGGCCATGAGGAATACATCTGTGAGCTGGTGGGTGCAAAAGTCTTACCCAGATCATGCGGGAAGTAGTTGTCCGTCACTCGGTCAATATGCCATTCACTGATATCAAAATCGGCCGCATTGCGCCGCTCAACCATCAGGTCACGGCTGACCATATCCAGATCAATGTCCAGTCCCACCTCGCGGAACTGCTCAATAGCCAGTTCCAACACCGGGGTCGCCGGCGAGTCCGTAAAGAGGATCTCTAAGAACAGTCGTTCACCATCGGGCAGCTGACGATAGCCATCACCGCTTTGGTCCACTAAGCCCATGTCGTCCAAGAGCTCCTCAGCCAATTCCGGGTCATATTGAATCCAAGCTTGCGAATACTCTTCCCGGTAATAGGCACTGTCCGAAGTGAGACTGCTCTGGCGAGGTTCTGCCATGCCGTGGAACAGCCGGCGGTTAATTTCGTCACGATCCATGGCCACCGAGAGGGCCCTGCGAAAACGTACATCCTGGAGCACTTCGCGAATGGCCTCGTCTTGATGATTCAAATTGGGCATCAAGGCCGTTTCGGACCCTTTTCCAGAGGACCAGATATAGGTGGTGTAATCCCCTTCCTCTTCACCGTCGATATAAAGGGGAATATCGCTGCCAAAGAGGTGAGGCCCAGCGATCGCCGCCGCTCCTTCAAAGGCCATGACACGCTTCATGGCGCGGTCGGCAATGATGTTCAGACGAACGCCGTCAAGGTATGGAAGCTGATTACCTTGGTCGTCGACGAATGGATAGTACGGGTTGCGTTCAAAGTCCGCATAGGTGGGAGCCCGTTCCACAATAACATAGGGATCCATGACGGGCCGGCCGCGCTCGGGGTAGTTCTTCGACTGCATGTACTCATAGTACTGGTCCCAATAATCCATACCATGTTCCTCGGCCTCAGCCACCAGTTCATCCAAGTCACGGAAATCTGGGTGATAGTCCTTCATGAAATGAGCCGGGTGGTTCAACACCCGCTGCCCGATACCTTTATGGAAAGCTAAGTGTTTGACCGGCACCGGACGATCATAGGTGAAGGTTACGGTGTACTCATCGGCAGCGGAGACTTCGAGGATACCTGGTTCCCAGTCTTCGGGCGGAACCGGTTCTAGGTCCTCGTTCAGGGCGACCTGGTTCCACCAGAACAGAAAATCATCGGTGGTAAACGGATGGCCGTCGGACCACTTTACCCCTTCGCGCAGGAAAAGCGTGAGCTCCGTGGCATCATCGCTGTACTCCCAACCCAGAAGCAAATTAGGCAGGGTATCGCGGCCATCGGGGGTGGAGCGGCCCAACAGGTAGCAGCCCGATAACCCAGCCAGCATACGCCCATCATCGACTCCCATATCGTGGCCGCTCGACCATACGTGGGCAACCCCGCCGTATTTCCCTGGAGAAAGCGGTTCTATGGTAGGTGGATCAACGGGGAGACGCTCTGCGACCGGGGGAAGCTCGCCTGCCTCCACTCTTTCAGCCAACAAGGGCGATTCTGAGAATTCCGTGATACCAAGTTCTGAAGCCAGCGGCCTCTCGCCATACCAGCTCTCCGGGAGATCGGGATCCACTGACAGAACTTCTTGCTGTGCCACCACCGGGCTTCCCATGAGCAGCAAAAGCGCCGCCAAACTAAACCACAACATCCAATTCCTGTGTTTCGGTATACTCAATGTTGTACCTCCTTTTTGTTTGGACCGAACACCCACACTCTTCCTCAACGGCCGGCTAGCAGTTCGCCTCCTTTCCTCTCGAGTTCCGGGACAACGTCAAATTAGCTAGTACATCCGCCACCCCGGCACTGCGGGATTTTGAAGAACCCACCCCGCCGCGTGCTTCCACCAATGCCTTAGTCTCCAGATCGGCGTTGGCGGTGGTCGCAGCGTGGAAACGGCGGTTCAGCATATCATGGTCGTTGTGCGAATCTCCCATGGCCAAGACATCTGAGTAGCCGAGTCCAAGGTGATCGGCGATCCGCTCCAGGACCCTTCCCTTTCCAGTGTGCTCGGCTCGCAGAGCAATCAAACGGTTATTCCTGACCGGCCGCAGCGGCGAACCATCGAGAAAGGCAGCAAACCAATCATGAAACTCAGCAGCCGACTCCGCACTGCGGAAGAATATTTCCACATAGCCCCTTGTGTCCTGGAGATAGGCATTATTCACAAGAAACCATGTTTTCAGTTCGTGGGATGCCTGCTCTGCCATGGCCTTAGCCAATGCCAGATGCTGCAGTTCCCTTTGCCGCGCCTGGTCGTTCCAGGCAGTCCAAGGTACGTAACGGCCCGCATCCAAGAAATAGACGTCCCGCTCGTCCGCCATGATCACATCCGGAAATGGCCGGCCCCAAAATACCCCTTTCTGCAGCAGCAATTCATCGATCACATCAAAAGAACGTCCTGTGGCAATGGCAAACGCCACACCAGATGCATGAAGTTTCGTCATCTGCTGTATGGTCTCTTGCGGCACTGTGCCATTTCGTTCTAAAAGGGTTCCGTCCAAATCCAGCGCAACCAATTTCATTTCCCACTCTCCTATCCATCTCCGTCAATGGTCAGGTGTACCCCTTGAAAACGCCCGATTTCCACGGCCAGCGTTGACACTAATGCTTCAAATCCTGCCTTGATGACCACGGGATTGCCGTTGGCTCGAATGCATTTCGATTGCGCAAAGAAACCGTCATCCACATGCCGCGACAGCCACGACAGCCTGTCCGAAGAAATGCCCACGGTGTAAACATCCTGCGCGCGGCAGCGTTCCACGGGGACTCGCAGGTAGTTGGCCACTGTTTCGGCGTGAATCCCCTTCCCCGACTGGGATATGATAACCACAGCGTCATCACTGCTGAGCCCGGACATGAGATCCAGAAAATGGTTCTCTTCCCGGGAACACACAGCGTCGATGCCCAAATGCATACATTTATGGTTACCGATCTCGGCAAGGAATCCAGATTCAGCGATGCCGTACCACACCAGCCGTCTCGCTCCCGCACACCGATTGACAGCCTTCTTGAATTGCTGCCGGTCCAATGCCGCAAACGTATCGCGCACACACTGCTCACTGGTGGCCATGCACCAGGAGAGCATGGAATCGTCTTGCGGACGAACCGTTTCTTCTGCCATTTTCTGGCGGAATTCCCGGAAGCCATCAAAGGCAAGTTTCCCGCAAAAGCGCAGCACACTGGCGCGGGACGTGTCGGTTCTAGAAGCCAACCCGTCGAGGGACATCGTCAATACCTCTACGGGATGCCTTAACACAAAACGCGCAATCTTCTTCTGCGCCCGGGTCATACCCGGATACGTTTCCTGTATGCGGTTGACGGTTGTTCGATTCCACTGTTTCATCCTGAAACCTCTCAGTATCATTTTGGGCAATCATGGGTTCTAACTGAACATTTCGAGTTGCTATTGTGAATTCCTTCTTAGAAACACATAAATTATATTTTAATTCCAATCATGTTTCGGAAACTTTCCTTGCTGGTATGCATGGCAGCGGCATGAATTCCGGTGCCTGGGTGAATCCTGCTGTCTGCAGTTTCATCCCGCTGCGGTATAACACTGTCGCTTGCAGTTCCACTGTAACAGGACAACTTCGCTTCCGTGTAAATGAACGATTGCGTTTTTTATATGGGTTGTTAACAATTTCGAAAGTGTTAAGAAAAGATTGCCGGAAACGGCAGGTGAAGCCCCGCCATAGTTACCGGTCCCCACTGGAGATCGACAGCTGCAGACCGCCAAGGGAAACAGTCACAGAATCCTTAACACAGAAAAACAGCCCTGGCTCAAAGCAAGGCTGTTTTCAAGGAAAAGGAATGCTTCTGTTTTAATGGGCCTATGACCGGGCGGCCCTGTTGACAACTGCGGCAGTTCGCTTTCCGCCTGTTAGCTGCACTGGTACGGTCAGTGGCTGCGGCAAGAGCCAGGACCACGCCACTGACACCACATATATTGAGGCCGGCCCACGGCAATTGTCCCGTGCCGTTTTATTTTGTTGATGGGCGCCAGGCCGGTTCCTTTCAATGTCCATTCCCAGCGGCCCTTGGCCCTACTAGGGAACCTACCGGTTCGGAAGGGCAATCTTACCTTCGTGGCACAAATGGCCGATATAATCAGCCGAAAACAGCATGCCCCGGATGTGATGGACGCTCTGGTCTCCGGAAAGCGAATAGTCATGGAGGGGTTCCCACGACCAGAAGCCCCATTTCACGTTCGGGTCCTCCAGATGCAGCGGGTACCTTCCATCCTCCAGAGCCTGCATGGCCATGCCGTAGCGCACAGCCTGCAGTGCCGCCTGGAGATACTGTTCTTCGTGGGTATTCCAGTGCAGGCGCAGCAGCGACAAAGCGATATTGGGCATGTCACCCGGCCCGATATTAGGAGCGCAGATTTCCCCCTCATCATCGATGCCGATGGGCCAGGCCCCATCCTCCCGCTGGTGCTGCAGCAGCCATTGGGCAAAAGCCTCGGCGCTCTCCAGAAAACGCTTCTCTTTGGTCACTTCGTACAGATACACCAAGCCCCGCCAGCAGAAGCCGGTATCGCTCCAAGCATAGGTCTCGGTGTTAAACTTGTACTGAAACCCGGCCCGGCGGGCGTTAGCCCGCTATTCCTTTCTTATCGTATTGCCAACCCGAGTTTCTTTGTACTGGTCGCATATATCGCCAGGATATGCCCTGGCAAATACGCTTACCATTACTCGCCTTGATATCAAAATAGCCGCTGGTTCGTACCGCTAACCTACCTACATATCTGCCTTTGTATTTGCCCCGCAGGATGTTGGCAACTACTGCATCCCCTGTCTGAAAACCAAAAAACTGTTTTTTTCTTGTCCGGTGGCTCTTGGGAAAACCATGTTTATCCGCGTTGCAAATCTTCCTGGTTCCACGTCCTACAGCAGACCAAATTGAAACAAATTTTTGGTTGATGTTTATGTTAGTTGGTGTACTAGCACCAACACAGCAGGCATCAAAATAGTGCGTTTTCGGCAGCTTGTGATCAATTCGCTGCTTTTTGGTTCTGGCTCCGGTACCACAATCAATGGGGAGACCCGTTTGCTTC
>PUOC01000120.1 GCA_003551965.1 Clostridiales bacterium
ATGGTCAGGGTATACCGGATTGTTTTTGGGCCTCCGCCAGTACAGGCTGTCACAGTGAACACAAGGAATGCCAACAGAAGCAAACAGATGATCAGTCTCATGTTTGACAAACCTCCTCTGGGTTTGCTTCGTCTCATGTCCGACAATAAAGGCAGCACCGGACAAGTTTGGATCCCGCCATCAAGGCCTCTTCTAGGTTCTGCAGCTTCGCTGCCGGACTCGGACAGTAACAGCCCTTCCCCTACTATTTTATTTTTTATTCGCCATCTTCTCTTTATTCCCTCTTTTTTTCTTATAAATATGACTTTTTATATAATCGATCAGATATGCAGTGCACCCGCTTGCGATGAAAAACCATCCACTATGACGGTTGACTGTAGGGTCTGTGATGTTTCCGGGAATGATTCTCACAAGTTCGATGGAAGCGAGTAAGCAATGATACCCTTCACTTCACGGGCAACAGTACTCGCCCGGCGTCCTTACTCTTTCGTTTCCGCTTTCTCGCCCGTCGATTCATTGCCGCCAATCCGATGGGCCATTCTGCAACCGGTTCGTCGCAGTCGCTGTTGTTTCGCCCACAAGTCGAATAGAATGAGACGCATAGCCAGGTTACCAATTTTGCCGAAGCTGCCGGGCATCACATGTTTAGCAGCAGCCAGGCCACTTCTCGATAGCATCTGCACCCTATTCCCGCAAAGCATGGAGGGTGCTCTGAATAATCGTTAAGATCAACATGAACGACTCACGCTCCTTTGGGAGAGCGGACGTTTTGGCGGCGACAAAAAAGAGCTTTCCCTCCCCGTTTTTCTGTAATGTTTCTTCTTTACTCATGGGATCTACCACTTCTTTTGTCAGAAATAAAACGCCCACAGGTTCCGACATCATGTATCGGAATGTGAGCCGAGACTGCCAACATAGGAAACCGGTTTCTGCACGAATAAAGGAGGGTTCACGCAATCCCTGTTCCATGGAAGTCGAAACTGCGAAAGCACTGTGCAGGTGATGCATGTCAGTGAACCAGAGGTATTCCTATCGGCCCAGGCCTTGGCAGGAATCTTCCTACGGAGGGAGACACTTCCGTTGGCTCCTTTCTCCCGATCAATCCAGCAATCAACCCCTGGAACACTCTCCGCAACAGTGGCAGTTCTCAGCGGATGTAAGCCTCCCCACCATTGCTTACCGACAGATACTCCAGCAGTGCTGTCAGCCCAACTTCTCCCTCTTCCCAGTTACCAAATAGACAACTCTCTCTCCGACGTTCACCGCATGGTCTGCAATTCGTTCTAGAAACCGAGCCGCAAACATCAAATTGGCACACTGTGCCACGCGCTCAGGATCCGTATCGCTTTTCATAATACCCACCAACTCATCAAACAAATCGGCATACATTCTGTCTACCATATCATCCCGCGCGCACACGGCGCGAGCTGCCGTAGCGTTCTTGTCCACTACCGCCTGCAGTGCATCGTGAACCATAGCTACCGATGCTTCAGCCATCTTGGGGATATCAATCAAGGGTTTGACAAGCTCTTGATCGCCAATGCGCAAGGTGATCTCTGCTATATTCACTGCGTTGTCCGCCATGCGCTCCAGGTCTGTGATGATCTTCAATATCGTTGTCAGAAGCCGCAGGTCGGCGGCCATAGGTTGCTGAAGGGCGATCAAATGGATGCAGCCTCTTTCGATCTCCAACTCCATGGCGTCCAAACGATCATCGGTGTCAATAACCCTTTGGGCCACTGTGGTGTCCCTTGCAGCCAGGGAATCAACACTCTCACGGACGACGTCTTCCACCAGCGAACCCATCTCCAACAGTTTTCTGTGAAGGGCATCCAGTTCATCGTGAAACTGCTGTCTGCTCGTCATGGCGACCTTCCTTTCTAACCGAATCGGCCGGTAATGTAGTCTTCTGTCCGTTTATCCCTCGGGTTTTCAAAGATCCTTTTGGTCTGATCGTACTCTATCAAGGATGCCGTCAGAAAAAACGCCGTTCTGTCAGAGATCCGAGCGGCCTGTTGCATGTTATGGGTGACAACGACAATCGTGTATTCCTGCTTCAGCTCGAAAATGAGATCTTCAATCTTCGCCGTCGCAACCGGATCCAGAGCGGAACAGGGCTCGTCCATAAGAAGAACCTCTGGACCAACAGCCAGGGCTCGAGCTATGCACAACCGCTGCTGTTGGCCGCCCGACAGACCCATGGCGGAGTCCCGGAGCCGATCCTTGACTTCATCCCACAAGGCTGCCCGCCGTAGACTCATTTCTGCAATCCGATCCAGCTCCGATTTCCGTCTGCGGCCGAGCAGGCGCAGTCCAAACACAACATTATCATAGATCGATTTCGGAAACGGATTCGGTTTCTGAAAAACCATCCCGACCCGCCGCCGCAGTTCCACAACATCGTAATGCTGAACCGGCTTCGTTCGAAACTGGATTAAACCGTCGATTTTCACAGAGGAATTGAGCTCGGTCATCCGGTTGATCGTTTTTAGATACGTGGACTTTCCACAGCCAGAAGGCCCAATAATCGCTGTGACCTGCCGTTCTGGGATATCCATACTGACCTGATTCAACGCCCGGGTTTCACCGTACCATAGGCTTACGTTTCTGGAAGAGAGAACGGCTTCTGGGTTCACCATGCAATCTCTCCTTTCTACCAATCGCGTTTTCTCCGAACATGGCTGCGCACCAAAATGGCGCCTAGACTCATGGAAAGCACCAGCATAAGCAGTACCAAGGCTGTTCCATAGGCTAAAGGCCGTACAAGTTGAACTTGTTCATGCTGGGTAGCGAGAATGTACAAATGATAAGGCAAAGCCATAAACTGCTCTGATACCGATTGCGGGATCAAGGGATAGAAATATGCCGCTCCTGTGAGAATGATCGGTGCCGTCTCTCCGGCAATACGTGCCAGCGCCAGCACTGAACCGGTAATCATGCCCGGGATGGCCAAGGGCAGTACTTGGTACCGAACAGTCTGCCAACGAGTGGCTCCCAAAGCGAAAGAACCCTCCCGAAATGAGTCTGGAATGGACTTCAACGCTTCTTCCGAGGCACTGACAATCAATGGAAGTGCCATCACTGCGAGTGTGAGTGCCGCGGCCAACAGCGAGTGACCCAACCGGAGCGTTGAAACAAAAAGACCCAAACCAAACAATCCATATACAATCGACGGCACACCGGCCAAGTTGCGGATGGCCAAACGAATCATCCGTACAACCCAGCCCTTAGACGCATACTCATTGAGGTAGATGGCGGTGAAAACGGCTAGAGGCACGGCAAAACCCATGGTCAAGGCAGATACGTACACCGTACCTGCCACAGCGGGCCATATTCCTCCGGCGGTCATTCGCTGCCGCGGCATCGCCGAAATGAACTCCCAACTTATGACGCCCAGCCCATCTCTGGCAACAAAGTAGAGAGCAAAAAACAACACGGCTATACTGAAAAAGGCCGCAAACGTAACACCTAAGAGAAAAACCTGCTGTTTCGTCTGTTTTTTCAATCTTCAACCCTCCAGCGATGGAGTACCCAGTCGGTCAGCAGATTGATCACGAATGTGAAGGTGAATAGAATAGTTCCAATAACAAACAGGGCGTGGTAATGGAGCGAGCCCCAAGGCACATCTAATCCTTCAATAGCAATCGTCGCCGTCAAAGTGCGCACCGAGCGTAAGAAGTCAGGTATCGGAACTCCCCATACACGGGTCACAGGGAGCGATAGAGCGTTACCCGCCACCATCAAAAGCGTCATTGTCTCTCCAATCGCGCGTCCAAAACCAAGCATAATCGAAGCTGTGATTCCAGAGCGTGCCGCCGGGATTACCACTTGGAGAATCGTCTCCATTTTGTTCGCTCCCAGTGCATAGGAAGCTTCTCTGTATTCCTGCGGAACAGAGCCAATGGCATCTTCTGCTATGCTCACAATAGTAGGCAGGGCCATGATCGAAAGCATGATGACTCCGGTTAGTGCCGTCAAACCATGGGCCAGATCAAAGACCCGTGCAATCCAGGGAGCTAGAAGCACTAAACCGACAAAACCTAACACCACCGACGGAAAGATGGCCAATGTCTCCAGGGCCGGCTTCAGAACTTCCCTCACAGGCTTTGGAGCCAGTTCACTGATATAGATTGCAATGGCCAACCCCCACGGAACTGGCAGTGCAAGTGCGCCAGCAGCGACCATGAATGAGCCGTAGATCATGCGTGATGCTCCGTAACCTGGCGTCCTACTGCTCGGCATCCACCGGCTTCCCGCAAGAAATTCCCACAGCCCAACCTCCTTAAGGGCGGGAAAGCTTCGGGTTATAAGAAAACCGAGTATAAGCATCAGAAAGACCACTGTCAAAAGCGCCACAAGTAAGAGCAGCACAGCTATCAAACGGTCCTTGGCTGCCGTCCAATGGAAACCATGATGGACACTTTTCATAGAAACCCTCCAGACATGGGAAAGAAGGGAAGATACAAACCAATGGAGGCCGCACTTCCCCTTTACATTCCCTAATACAGCAGCTCGGTCTCACCGGTCAGCGCAGACCAATTTCGGACAATACTGCTTCGTTTGCTTCCACATACTGGGGTGTCAGGGCGTAAAACCCGATATCTGCGATGACTTCCTGGCCCTCATCGCTGAGGATCCATTCCAGATACGTTTCTGCCAAGCCCTCCGGTACACCATTGAGATAAAAATAGAGGGGGCGAGCAATGGGATAGCGCCCAGAATCAACGTGCTCGCGCTCAAGGGGAGAATAGGCTTCCGAATCCTCATCTAGCGCAACACGCACCGCTGTCACACCCTCCACATAACCAACACCGTAGTAGCCGATTCCAGAAGTGTTCTGTTTGACAGATTCATTGATGGCCGACGAACCGGGTAAAAACAACGCATCAGGGGCCCAGTCTTCCCCGTCCATGATGTTCTCATTGATGAAAACATAGGTCCCCGAGTTACTTTGGCGGGAATAGACCGTAATGGTTCCTCCCTCATCCCAACCCAGCTCAGCCCAATCAGTAATTTCGCCGGTAAAAATGGCCTTCAATTCTGCAACCGTGAAACTGGTCCGCGGATTTGCTTGGTTCACGGACACAGCCAGCCCGTCCTGGGCAACGACGAACTCATAGACGTCGACATCATTTTCCCGGGCCATGGCCATTTCCTCCGGCCTCATGCTTCGCGACGATTGTGCAATGTCGACATTGTCATTAATCAGACCGGCAATACCCGTTCCCGAGCCGCCACCCGTTACCGCCAAAACAGCTTGCGGATTCCGGTCCATGAACGCCTCTGCCCATGTCTGTCCTAGGTTGACCATCGTATCCGAGCCCTTGATTTCTAGATAGCCAGAGATATTCGCAACCCCTATTCCCGCTGCCAGAACGAACAGTACCAACACGACACCCAACATTCGACCCAACCGTTTCATTCGATTCGTCCACTCCCTTGATGGTGATAGAGCCGAAGCCCTTCAACTCAACTGTACCAAGTGACATAGACACACATGTGAGCACAGACGAAAGAGAATATATAGATTTGTTATGCTTTGGAAAAGTGTGACTAATGTGTTAAAGGAGAGCAAAAAATAACGGCTGCGGACTCATATCCGCAGCCGGTTCATGGAGCCTGTCAACCGTTCACCGCAAAACCATCGAGTATTTCCTTGACACCGTCGTATTCCACACCCTGCTTCACCAAGGGCCCGTTGGCCGATGCCGGATGGGCTTCATCCAAAGTGGCACGATCCACCTTATAGAACACGCCGATGGGAATCCGGTCACCCCACTGTTGGGCCTTTTCCCAAGCTGCAGTGCGGTTTGATGGATCGTAGTTCTCATCGTCCTTCAAATCATACACCCGTGAACGGTACCATTGGAAGGTATTGATCTTGTTGAAGGTAACACACGGCTGAAGGATATCCACAATCGAAAATCCTTCGTGGTTGACCGCCGCCTGAATCGTCTCTACGAGGTGAGACTTGTTTCCGCTGAAACTGCGGGCCACAAATCCGGCGTTTAAGGTAATAGCAGTAGCCAATGGGCTGAAGGACTCAAGGGACACCCCTTGGGGTGTGGTTCCCGTGACAAAACCTTGATCGGAACGGGGTGAAGCCTGGCCCTTTGTCAGGCCAAACACTTGGTTGTCATGGACTAAATACGTGATGTTGACATTCTTGCGCATGGCATGGAGCAGATGGTTGCCGCCCTCGGCATAGCCGTCTCCGTCACCGCCAATGGCAAAGACCGTCAGTTCCGGGTTTACCAGTTTTGCACCCGTTGCCGCCGGCAGCGTCCGTCCATGGAGGGTATTGAAGACATTGCCTTTAATGTAATGGGGCGTCTTACCCGCTTGGCCAATGCCGGATACAAATAGAACGTCATGCGGTTCTAGGGATAATTCTTCCAGAGCATCGGACAATGCGTTCAAAATGCCGAAGTTACCACAGCCGGGACACCAGGCGGTTTCCCGCGGCGTCGTCTGAAACAGTTTGTCAGCCAAGGTGTCCACCCCCTTCTAGTTCGCGGAGAATGTAATCGGGGTTGAGCGGTCGTCCATCATAGCGACGGACACATCCGTCTGGTTTCCATGCAAACTCCATGCCGAGCAGCTTCTCCAGCTGTCCCACATAGTTGCTCTCCACAACCACCTTTTTCCCGGGTCCCTGCAGTACAGCCTCGAGGTCCTGCGAAAACGGATAGACCTGCTTAATATGAACGCCTTTGACCTTCTGGCCCTTCTCTTGCAGCTTGTCCACGGTTTCGAACAGTGCTCCTTTGGTGGATCCCCAGGAGATCAGGACCAGCTCCGGCTCATCATCGCCCACCAGTACTGGCGGCAGGGCTTCTTCAGCCACGCCTTTCATCTTGGCCATGCGCTTATCCATCATGGCGCGGCGTGCTTCGGCGCTCTCCACCAAATGGCCTTCTTCATCGTGCTCATCGCCGGCCGCCACCGTCAAGGCAGGGCCGGAACCGGGAACCAGGCGGGGGGATACTCCAGATTCGGTCAAGGCAAACCGCTTATAATCCGGTCCGGCCTCGTCACCCGAGACGATCTCCCCGCGATCGACAATCACCTTATCCATATCCAAGGGAATGGTTGTTTCATAGGAGTCGGCCAAATGCTGATCGCTCATGACGATGACTGGCATCTGGTATTTGTCTGCCAAGTTGAAAGCATGACCCATGAGATAAAAGGCTTCCTGCACATCACCGGGGGCTAAAATGGCTTTGGGGAAATCTCCGCTGGCAGTGCCGAAGCCGTAGAGAAGATCGCCCTGTTCGGTACGGGTGGGAAGCCCGGTGCTCGGACCCGGGCGCTGGGCATCAATCACAACCACGGGCACCTCTGCGGATGCAGCCATGCCAATGGCCTCTGTCATCAGAGAAAACCCGCCGCCCGAAGTGGCGGTCATGGCCCGGGCTCCCGCATAGGAGGCACCGACCACCATATTCATGGCCGCGATTTCGTCTTCGGCCTGTTCCATGATAACCGAGCAGCGTCTGCCATTGGCTGCAATGAACTCCGTAACTCCCGTGGATGGCGTCATGGGATAGGCCGACATGAACTTGACACCGGCAGCCAACGCACCGGAGGCTAAGGCAGGGTTGCCTGCAATCAAGTACTGCGGCCCGGCATTGGCCGGTTTTGGAGGCATGTCCCGGTGCCCGAGGGCATCCCGTACCCGGTCAAAACCGGCCTGGGCCACTTTCTTGTTCCCTTCAACAATGTCCTCGCCTTTGCGGGAGAACATGGCTGCGAAAATGCCATTGACGCGCTCCAAATCATCTCCCAACAGAGACCAGATGGCACCGGCCGCCGCGGCATTGGCCATAACCTTCGGCTGTCCTTGGTCCTGGGCCACTTCCACGAAGGGAACGGCCACAAACCCCGGCTCATCAATGGTCTCGCCCTGCACGCTCGGATCATATATGACCACGCCATCCTCCTTCAATTCTTGCCGATGGCGATCGATCGTCGCTTTGTCCAAAGCAACCAGCACATCCACGGCTTCTTCTAGCGTATGCACGGGCTCGTCGGCCAGACGAAACTGGGTGAAATTGTGGCCCCCCCGAATCCTCGACTCATAGTCGCGGTGGGAAAAGAGATACCAACCTTCCTGCGAAATCGCCTGCAAGAGGATATTCCCAACCGATACCAATCCCTGGCCCGCTTCACCGCCAATCTTTATACTAAAGCTATTCAATCAGCTCACTCCTTACTGTACTCCCGCTGGCGACGATTATTCAAAGGACGTAAACTGGGAGGCCGGAACACCGCACACCGGACAGTAATCGGGAGCGGCTCCTTCCACGGTATGGCCGCATACTTCACAAATCTGCACCGGCCCCAATTGGATATCAGAACCGGACGCCACCGTCTTTTTGGCGTGGCTGTACATGTCGGCATGAATCTTTTCGGCTTCTAAGGCATAGGTGGTGGAACGGACGGCACCCTTTTCATTCTGCAGTTCAGCCACGGCTTTGTACGCGGGATACATGTCCTCTACCTCAAATGTCTCACCATCAATGGCCGTCTGTAGATTTTCTTCCGAGCGCTTCACGTCGCCCAGCTCTTTTAAGTGATTGCGGGCATGGACCAACTCTGCATGGGATATGGCTTTGAACATCCTCGCCACATTGGGATATCCCTCTTTGGCAGCCACATCGGAAAAAATGGCATATTTCATGTGTGCCTGGCTCTCTCCCGCAAACGCATCTTTCAAGTTACCACTGGTCATAATTCGCATACAATCAGCCGACCTCCTAA
>PUOC01000055.1 GCA_003551965.1 Clostridiales bacterium
AAAGATGCCGGAATCGACATTAGCCGCCGCGCTGCATCGTTATGTTGAGGAAATTGTGTATATACTCATGGTCGTGCTGGAATTTTTTGGGGCGGTGGTGATCATCTACGGTGCCGTCCTTGTCTTCGGGCGTTTCTTTACTCTCAAGTATGCGGAGCCATGCACGGACATGCGCATACGCTTTGCGCGGACAATCTCTCTGGGCTTAGAGTTCTATCTTGCAGCGGAGATCTTGAAGACGGTAATGATTCACGAACCGGCCGACCTGTTAACAGTCGGTGTCATTGTGGTGCTGCGGGCATTGATGACGCTCCTCATTCATTGGGAAATGAAGCATGATTTCGAACAGCTTCGAAACGAGCAGAACCTGGGACAGGATCGGGGAGCGCCCCCCTCCGAGCCTGTCCAGAAAGATCCTTCCGCATTCCAATAGATGCCAGCTGTTGCCGCCGCGCCCTTCTGCTGTCACGAGAAAGCTCCCTGGACGATGCATCCAGGGAGCTGTGGCGCTACTGGCCGGCCGCCGGAATACTCTGCCCTCTGATCCCGGCTGTCAGGCACCCGCACAGGGCCATGCCCAACTACATCCGTTTCACAATTTCTTCGTTCACAGCCTGGCGCTTCTGCAGCAGCCACTGGGCCTCTTGCGGATACTGCGAAAACGTCAACGGCTGATCCAAGTCCCTTTCCATCAGTTCCATCACAGTTTCACGGCCAGCCAGCGACTGCAGCAGTTCCAAGGCTCGCAGATCTTGCAGGGCTTCCCGGAGCACTTTGATGCGAATCGACTCCAAAGGTCCGTCTTGGCCGGGATAGACTAAGAACGTATCGCCCGCCGGAGCAAATGCGAGCCCGTCTGTGATATAAAACGGATTGATCAGCTGCCTGGAGTACTGGGAATAATAGAAGTTGTAACCCCAGTGCAGGAAACCTTCAACAGCGAATTTGTACAGCTGCCAGCCCAGTATGCGGCTGCGCTGGGAGGGCATGGACATGAAGCGCTGCGCCACCTGCTTATACTGACTGACACAATAATACGTCCAGAGACCTTCCACGCCAGCTTCCAGGAACGGCTCTATGTGGTTGTTCGCCGGGATTGGTTTTTCCACCAATCCTGTCTCGTAAAACGAGAAGTCTGAAAGAGCATCCATGATGGGGAAGTCGGTTAGGTGGCGTTTCAATATGCTGCTGGCCCGGCCGTAGGATTCCATGTGTTCAGGGCGGGGTTCGTCGGACACATGGAAGTAGCTGTTCTTCTCAAGTCCTTCAGCGCGTATGAAGTCAATCAGGGCCGGCAGAAACTGGTCCAAGAAGCCTGCATATTCCGGGCCGCCGGCATCGGTATCCCAGCCGAAGATGCGCGTTTCCGCGCCATCTTCCATTGCCACGATCTTCGGTGCATGCTTGGCACCCCACTGCGTAAAGAGATGGGCGAACTCGAAGTATTCCACTCCCAGGCGGCGGCAGATCTGCACCCATTGCTTCAAGCGTTTGAAATCAAATTGGTACTCGTCGCCGCGCTTTTCCACGTCCACCAGCTGCACCGTTGGTCGCTCCGCGCCCACAGCTGTATCCAGCGGCGGCGTGAAAATCGGAGTCAGTATCATATTGATGCCATGGTCCACGGCCGTCTCAATGAACTGTTCAATTCGCTCCCAGTGTTCGTCGCTGAAGACGTCCAGACCATAATAGCTGGCCAAACAATCGCAGTGCAGCCACTGGGTGTGGATGAGCCGCTGCGCAGGCAATTCGGCGTCGATTACTTCGATCGTAAGCTTGTCTTCTGCCAGCACAAAATCTTCCCTGTCCTTGAGCTGCACACCGACTTCATGGACACCGGCGGGCAGGAGCTTCTTTGGCTCCAACGAAATCCAGACGCTGCGCCACTGTCCCGGAAGCAGTTTCAACCCATGGCAGGGAATCGGATCCAGTCGATCCGGAAAAAGGCCCGGGCGGTCCCGGAGTACAAACCCGTCGTGGTCGATCTGCACGGCATATTCCACCGGTACCACCGACACCGCACGAACGGCGGCCCAGTCGGCCAAGGGGCCCGTGACCTCCACGTACACCTCATCGAGCTTGTGGTTTTTGCTTTGCAGCGCCCATTGAAACCCATACGCTTCGTTGGTCAGGACAGTGGCACGTCCCGGCCCCGGGCCCATCGGCTCCTCGTCTAAGAACACCTTCTCCAAGCTGCTCAGCAGCTTCGTCTGCAGTCCGTCCATGAACACACAGCCTCCTTATTGGCTTTGCTTCGTTTTCTGACCCGTACGGGTTTCTTCTTGCCTGGGGCCTACCCCTAGGCAATGGGATCGAAGCCCAGCAGCCCTGCGGAATTATTCCAATATACTTTCTTCAAAACCGGG
Source organism: Clostridiales bacterium (assembly GCA_003551965.1). GTDB lineage: Bacteria > Bacillota > Limnochordia > Darwinibacteriales > B1SED10-159 > B1SED10-159. Next base: position 2,367 of record PUOC01000055.1, read on the forward strand.
TCTTCCAACCCAATGCCATAGATGTTCCAGCGCCCCTGCCCGGGGGGATCCGATTCGTCGTAGGGGAAATACTCATCGAACGTTTCTAAGAAACGGTAATAGGGAATGTAACCAAAGCTTTCCGGCGTAAAATCAGTGCCGAAAAGAATCCGGTCCTGATACTGTTGGAAAAACGCACGCGCCGAATACGGTTGCCGCCCGAATTCATTAATTCTCGCCGCTATATCGATATACATATTCGGCAGCCGATCGAGCATGCCGCTCAAGCAGCGCAAGTTCTCGGCATAAGAGCCGCCGTGGGCCACGATAAATGTTGTATCTGGGTGGCCTTTGATCATCGCCTCCTGCATCTCGAGCAACTGCTGAAAGCTCGGCAGTTCTGGATGGCAGAATGACCAATCGGGATGTGCTTGCAGTTCTTCGTAGCGTTCATTCTCTGGCGTAATGGGCCGGAAAAACGCCACAGGGTCACCGATATGAACCAATACCGGGAGTCCATGCGCCGCCGCTGTGTTCCAGATTGGCGCCAGACGGGGATCGTCCATCCGGATGTAGCGGCCGTGGCTGTCCTTCATGCGTAGACTGATGTTCTTCCAAAACTTGAGTCCCTTTACTCCCCGATCGACGGCATGTGTAATGGTGTCCTGTACGTAACGGGGAAAGTCGCTGTCTTCGAACCGCCGCACGTCCACGGAACTGAATGTGGGAATCTGTTCTTGGTCGTCTTTGGTCTTCTCCAGCATCCGTTCCAACCCACGGCCCCAGAGCAGTTCCAAGTTGGTGACCGCTTTGACGCCGTATTCGCCTAGACGGCGCAGCACCTCTCCCGTATCGTACCGGTCCTCATAGGCCTCGCCAAAGACCATGGGCCCGAAGTGTCCGTGGATATCAATGACGGGGAACTTGGGTTTTGTGATGGCGGTCCGCGGCACCACCAGTTCACTTTCGGGCCGGTAGTCCTTTAAGAGCAGTTCACTCATGGCATACCCTTCTTTCTTACCGAATTCTGCAGATCATACAACGTTGGTTAAAGCTTCCTTTCCAGCGCCGCCTCGGCTAAGGCCTGGCAGTTCTCGGGCGGTACGTTTGGCAGCAGTGCTTCGTGGCTGGGACTGACAACAAAACGCGGACCCCACAAATCTTTTAACCGCTGCACTTCCCGGCGAACTTCATGGGGAGTCCCGTGAACCAACAGCTCTTGGGTGTCCACGCCGCCCACAAACGTGATCTGCCCCCGATACTTACGGGCCAGGTTTTCCGCATCCATACCCCTCGCCTTGGCCTGCAGAGGATGGAGGGCATCGATGCCCCCGTCAATCAGGCGGGGAATGACGCGATCGATGGCGCCGCAGCTGTGCAGCATCACGGGCAAATCAAACCGTTTGGCCTGATCGATTAACTTCTTCAAATAGGGCATAACGAAGCGGTCAAACATCTCGGGACTGATCATCAGATCCAGTTGGCTTCCGAAGTCGTTGCCGAAGAAAAAGGCATCGATCTCGCCGCGGCAGGCAGTGAAGATCCGTTCATTGATGGCAAGGTAGGCAGAAACCACATGGTCGGTGACCGCCTCCACGATCTGCGGCTGTGTATGCATCTTGATGAAATAATTTTCCATGCCAAAGAAGTCCGCCACTTGGTGAAAGAACGGGATCCAGCAGCCGCTGAAGCGCATGAAGGAGCGCTTGTGCAGCAGTTCCTGCAATAGTCCCTCCACATCCATATGCTGCGGTTCGGGCCAGGCATAACCTTCAACGTCGGCAATGGACTCCGCATCGGCAAAGACACCCTGCTGCCCATGGGAAGCCTTTTCTCTGCCCCCGTAGGTATCAAACATAGGAGCTCCCCGGGGATGGCGGTAATATTCATCGGCCATGACCCAGCGGCAGTCATCCCCCAAGAGCTGACGCACACCTTCAAAGTCCTTAACACCGTAGTGGTGCCGATACAGCACCTCTGTGTCGGCGTGCGGCTTCCCCAACCACAGACCGACGCGCGCAGCAGTCCCGCCGCGAAAAAAAGCCTGCACAACCCCTCGACTGTTCTGTTCCATAGCAGACGGCGGCTGTACGACAAACCGCCGCACTCCCTCCCTCCGAGTTCCTGCCGCTGCAGGCGAAGTTCACATCGCTTTCCTGTTTCGCCACTGGCGCGATACATTCCTGAATTCCTCTGATTCCAAACAAGCTTCGAGTTGTCTTGGATTCTATGCGCCTCACCGCCGGGAACGGATATAACGGTCCACGTAATCATAGAGTTCCCGCATGGATCCACAGTAATCTTCGTCGATCTCGAATACCGGGACACCGTTGACGGCGCACTGTCGACGGATGCGATCATGGTCGGCAATGAACTGTTGTAGGGGACGTTCCTCGGCTCCGCGGCGTTCGATGGCAGTACGGTGCCTCAGGATATCCGAGTGGAAATGCCTTTCGATATAGCGGCGCGAGAATACCAAGAAGAGCGATAGAACTGCGCTGTCATAGGGCTCTTCCCATTCCTTGGCATGGCGGGGCAGATAATAGCATCCCTCGACGATAAGGTGCTGCCCATTCTCCACCACCGTATGAACCATTTCACGTACAATAGGCCACAAGGCCAAGGCAATCTCTTCGTCATCATCCTCCGGATGGTAACCGCATGGATCACAGGCCCTGTAAATTCCCATCTTAAGATGGTCTATGGAAAAATAGGGAATCCCATGTGCTTCCATGAGCCTTTGTGCCAAGAGCGTTTTCCCGGTACAGCTGGGACCTCCAATGGCAATCACCATGCAGCATTCATCCCCTTCTTGCGGCGATGCCGGGACCATTGTCCGGTACCCGGCTGTTCTGGCGGTCTTCTTCCTGCACACCTCCTGCCCCTTCCCGTCAGCAGGGGCAGGAATTCTTCCATGGCCCAACACAGTGCGGTGAAACACTTCGCCGAGCAACAGACAGGAGCCAATGCTCCCTCCTTCCATCGGGCTGCACCGACTCCTATGGCGTTTCTTATCCTTTCTCAGCCTTTCAGGGCATCCTCCGAGGTTTCTGACCGAAACCCGATAGGAACTATCAGGTGCATCCTGCCATCAACACAGACAGAACCAGCATCAAGACAAACGCGACACGATAAGGCATTTCACATCCTCCTCCGCCATTTTCTGTATCTGGGCACAGTTCCGATTTGGTTCCTGTTTCGCCATTCCCGCCGCAGATTCCTGGATATCTCCCGTGGGCCAACAGAAAAAAGCAGCCTGCGCCCGGAAAACGCAGACTGCCATTGCATAATCACGATACACGCTTCACTGCAGTCCCGTAATCAACACCGGAGCGCCGGCGTGCATTCATTACTCAGCAAAGAAGAGCTGTTCGGGATCATAGGACATGGTCCACAACGTATCCCAGCACCAAAGAACGTCTTCAGGCAGATTGCGCAGATTCTTGTTTACGGCCACCGGCTGCGGTGCACCGCGGATGATCCCAATCGTCCACAACTTCTCTGCTTGAATTTCCAGCAGTTCTTTGCCCATTTCGATCCGACGCTCTTCATCCGGTTCCTGCATTAACTCTTCCCACGTGTAGCGAATTTCCTTGATGTGTTCGGGCGGCTCTTCGCCTTCTTCGCCATCGGTCTGGAACCACTGGGCCCAGAGCGTGAAGTTAGCTTTGCTCCAAGCCGGAGCAAATGGCACATTGTAATACGGCTGTGCAGGATAGAGTACATCGGTGGACAGATCACCGTGCCAGACCGTGGCGTCCATCAAGTTGGCCGGCGCTCTTTGAGCAGCCAGTTCACCGGAGATAGAGCGGTTGCGTACATCGACCCCCAGTTCTCGCCAGTAGTCGCTTATCACTTCCAAGCGCGGCATCCGTACCGTCGCAAATTCGTAAGCCTCCACTGTGAACATTAGCCGCTCGCCATTGGGCATCAGGCGGAAACCTTCCGAATCCCGTTCATCCAACCCCATTTCGTCCAGAAGCTCATTGGCCCGTTCGGGATCGTACTCAGCGTATGCCTGAGAAAACTCCGGTTCGTAATAAATGCTGTCCGGAAGCACTGTCCATTGCGCCGGTTCACCATGGCCGAAGAAGAATATTTCGTTGAACTCTTCCCGGTCAATACCCAACGACATGGCCCGGCGGAACCGGACATCCTGGAAGATTTCTCTGAGCTGTTCATCCTCATGGGTAAGGTTGAACATCCAGACGATGGTGCTTCCATAGCCTTCGGTCCACAGCAGCGTCCTATAGTTTCCTTCTTCTTCGAACTCCCGATACATGGGGTAGTTGTCTACTTCCGCTTCAAAGCCGGCAAAATCCAGCTGTCCGCTGACAATCATGCCTTGGTACACTTCCGGGTCGGAAACCACGGTATTCTCTACCCGATCGATGTACGGAAGCTGGTTGCCTTCTTCGTCAACCTTCCAATAATAAGGGTTGCGTTCATAGACACGACGGTCCGATGTAATTTCGGTCAAAACATACGAGTTGAGCGTCGGCAGATCGGGATTGAGGGGCATTGAATACTGCCAGTTGTTCTTATGACCGTAGAGTTCGTACCAGGTGTCAAACCCGTATTCTTCAATCATCGGTTCCAGCTCTTCCATGGGGGTGAAGTCCGGATGGAACTGCTTCAAGTAGTGTTTCGGGGTTTGCAGATTATATCCGCTGTCATGGATGAAGTTTTGCACGAAAAACGGTTTTGGAGCCGCGTAGCGAAATTCCACCGTGTAATCATCAATCTTTTCCACTTCGACCACTTCACCGTCGGACCGCCACGCCGGGCCAATCCACGGTGTTAAGTCTTCATTGAGAAACACGTGCTCATACCAAAACATGACGTCGTCGGCGTTGAAAGGTTCGCCATCCGACCATTTCATGCCTTCGCGCATGTAAAACGTAAATGTCGTCATATCATCACTGGCATCCCAGTCGCGGATGACGTGGGGGAACAGCTCCGCACCAGCATCTCTAGGCAGAACCCACGCACTGTTAAAGGACATGACCATCTGATCATCGCCATCGCCTTCGATGGCAATGCCGGCCGTGCGCATCGTTCCTCCGTACCGCCCTATCTCTTCTTCAACTTCGACGACATACACCTGATCCGGATCGGGAAGCCGCTGCTCTACCGGCGGCAGTTCACCATCTGCGACCTTGTCCTGCAGCATCGGAGCTTCCCCGAATTCTGCAGCACCGCCGCCAGCCGCAAAGATTAGCAGCACCGTCAGCCAGATGACAGGCAGAATCCGCTGTTTCCATTTCTTGTACACGAAACCAACCTCCCTATGAATAAATCCGTAATAGACCTTCACCCTAATTCCTTCACAAAAACTGCAGCCGCTGCGTCCGGCATCAACCTCCTTTCCATTTCCGTGCATTCTTGGCGGATGCTGCAGACGTTGGGCCACCGAAGGTCCCGAAGGTCCCAAAGGTCCCAAGGGTCCTAACGAATGCCCAAGGTTCAAGCTACAGTATATTGCTTCTCAACCGGAAAGGGAATTCCTGCCAGAAAGTGAATTTATTTTTGCGCGCGTTAACTTCCAGTCAAGTGCGAGTACTTTTTGTCAAGCTATTCAAGGGACTATTTTTGCTGTTTTCTGACTTCTTTGTCTAAAAAACTTCCGGCGTTGTCTGCCGCCGGAGATTTAGACCGCGTCATGCCATCCTTTCATGTGCTGGTTTTCGCAATATCCGCACCCCATGCGTATCGCCGGCGAACCGCGCCTTTATCCAGGGCTCCCTAGCGCTCCAACTCCTGCAGCAGCGCTTCCAGATCCAAACCTCGGAACGTTGCCAATTGGCGGCAGACAGGACCAAAGTCCATGTGCTTGGTCACTCGGTTGGGAACCACCACACAACGGGCTCCCGCCGCCAAGGCAGCCTGGCTGCCGTTCACGGAGTCCTCAAAAACCAGCAGATTCTCCGGATGCACACCCAATCGTTCGGCCGCCAAGCGGTACAACGCCGGATCGGGCTTCACCCGCTCCACATCATCGCGGGTGCAAACCGTTTTGAAACGCTGCCGCAGCTGCAGATGTCTAAGCCACCGCTCCACCCACTCCCGTGGCGAACTCGAGGCCACAGCCAGCGGCATGCCCAGTTGATCGGCCTGATCCAGCAGGTCGCGCACCCCCGATCGAGGTTCCGTCCTTTGCTCCAACCGGCGCGCCACTTCCCGCCAATGATAGGCCTCCATGGCGTCTTCATCAACGGCTCGTCCCAGCTGTTCCCCGAGCCAGCGGGCCGGGGCCACCTTGCCCTGGGTGCCGTTGCCTTCCGCCCACTGCTCCAAGGGCAGTTCAGCGCCCCGTTCTTGAAAATAGTGCTGGTATATATCATAATGGACACTTTCTGTGTCGAAGATCAGACCGTCAAAATCCATGACAACTGCTTTCACCAAACCCGTTCCCTCCATGCTCTCACATATTCTTCCAGCGTGGTTACTGGAACATTTCCAGTTCACCGTCGCATATCTCAACGGTTCGAAAAACACTCTCGGTCAGCAGCCCGCTGTCGCCGAACTCCACTGCTCCAATCAAATGGCTTCCCTGGTATTCCGTCAGTCCCTGCAGTACATAGGGAGCTTGGCTGCCCTGGATTGACATAACTTCCAGGAGAATGCGGACACTGGCATACACCGACGCACCGAAGTTGTTCATGGTATCGGTGTCCATGGTCTCAGCGAACCGCTGCTGAAAAGCCTGCTGCTCCGTATCCTCTTCAAGGGCCTGCACCGCATGCCAGGTCATGACACCCCATAGCGTATCGCATGCTCCCGATTGAGACCGCAGCAGTTCCCAGTCCTCGGTGGAACTGGATACCACGAACTTCGTGTTCAAGTCCGCCGCTTTCGCCTGTTGGACAAAGGCAGCCTTTTGACCATCACGCAACAACAGCATAACAGCATCAAGATCGGCTTCGTCCTTCAGGTCCTCAATCATCGCCGCAAAATCGTCTGACTCATATGGCAGCTCATGGACGAACGGCACGTTGATTCTGCCCGCAAGGTGATCGCGCAGATGTTCCGCTTCAATACGGGATTTGGGCCGGTCTGTATGCAGAATGGCCAGATTCTGCGCATCAAGCCGAGCGGTGAACAAGCCGTGGAGGTGCTCCGCTTCTTCTTCCAACAATAGACGGAGCGAAAAACTGTTGTCGTAGTGACCGAAGATATCATCATCGCGAGCCAAGGGGGAAATATGCGGTACATTCAAGTCCCGGGCCAGCTGCGCTAGGAGCTCAGTACTGTCCGAGGTAATGTCGCCCACAACAGCGCTGAGGCGGTCGGCTGCCCGCAGTGCTTGCAGATCCTGGTACACCTGCCCCGGGTATTCAGTATACGTAAAGTGCCGGAATTCCACCGGTACCGGGCCGTTTTCCTCTTTCCAGTCCGCAAGAGCCAATTCCATAGCTTCTTTCATACGCGTCGGATTTTTCGTTTCCACAACTTCCTGATCCGGGCTGACATAGGCGATCACGGTCGGCCCTACCTCGTCGTCCAAGAAGTACCTATAGGCCACCATGGTCACGATAACGAGCAGGGCCACAATTATGGTGATACGCATCACTGTTTTTGGATCCCGCATTTGTTTGTTCCTCCTTACCACAGCCGTTTATTTGGGCATACGGCCGCAAGCGGTTCTGCCGTGCCGCCATATGTAAGAGTTGTTTCGCAGGATCCCAACCAAGGCCAAGGGTCAGCGGCGGTGCAGGCATCACCGTGCCGCGGACTGCCTTTGAACGGCCGCAGACAATCCGAAGACAACGATCAGCGTCATGCCCGTCATGGATATGCCCCAGGTGAAGTCTGCATATTCGGCGATCCATCCAATAAACCACGGAAAGACCATGGTCGCAGCCGAACCACTCAGGAAAATCATGGAAGACGCCGTAGCCGAGTTATTGGGAAACCAACTGCACGCGACACTGACCAAAAGGGGAATGACCGCTCCCGTGGACAGTCCGGCCACCAGCGCTGCAGCCAGGATGAACTGCGGCACCTGCAGCGAAAACGCCGTCAATAGACACAGGCCGCCGATAATACTCCCCCACAGGATAATTGTTATCGGGGGCACATAGGTGCTGAGCCGGGCACACGAGAACCGGCCTATGATAATGCCCACCCACAGCAGCGACAGGGACAGACTGGCCAAGAAAGGAGTGGTTCCCAAGACGTCTTCGAAATACATCGGAAGCCATGTCACCAACCCCGCCTGATGCCCAACGTACATGATCATAATAGCACATAACAGCCACATGCGCTTGTCGGCAAAAAGCAGTGCCGGCGAAGGCGGTTTCAAGCCCGGTGCCACCTTCGTCTGCCGGGGCTGCCGGCTGAGGGCAGCCACGAAGAACACCAGCACAGCCAGGCAAACCGTTCCGAGGATGCTGTAGGCTGTGGACCAATGAATTCCCTGATTCAGGACAAGCCGGGTAAAGAGCGGCCCGAGCAATGCACCAATGCCAAAGAAGGTGTGCAGCAGGTTCAGTGCCACGCCGCGATGGTTAGGGTACAGATCGGACGTCAAGGCATTGTTGACAGTATCCATCAACCGTGTGCTGGCACCAAGCATAAAAAAGATCAACAGCAGTATACCATACATGGGCGCCGCCGAGATCAGAAACAGCGACAAAACATAGCCGGCAAAGCAGCAGGCAATGAGAACACCCTTGGGCAGCCGATCTGCCAATAGACCGCCGGCCACGATGGCCAGCAGTCCCCCGATACTCTGCGCAGTCATGATCAAACCGCCCTGGGAAAGCCGCAGTCCGTACTCGCGGATGAGGAGCGGCATTAACGGGCCAATCATGGTCACGGAAACAGCAAACGCCAGCATAATAAGGTATATCGCCGCAATCAGGAGAATGCGTTCCCCCATGCCCGCCGAGGCCGCTCCTTCGTTTTCCCCGGCTCTCGCTTCCTGGTATGGTTCTGTCATCATTCGTCTCCCTTTCATCCCATGGTCCACACCGTGCCGGCAGTGGCCAGACTACACAGTTTTCCACGAACGCCGGGCATTATCCTCTTTTGCTGTGGCCGACGCGGGCGGCTGTCTTGCACCCATACTGCAGTCTTCCATCCAGCAGCCCGGCCTTGCCGGCGCGTCCGATGGCATGGAGGCAAACACACTGACACACAAGATGCGCTAATCCGTTTTACTGTCCCACTGGAGAATGCGCCTCTCGCCTTTTAGACTGCGGATATTTCCGGCGTCTTGACTGACTTCGAGCACACCTTGGTAGGTGCCGCGCCCATCGCGCAAGGCAAAGTATTGGATGACAATGAAACGCCCTTCAAATTGCAGCCAAAACGTGGCCGTACTCCTTTGGCCGCTGCGGAACGCTTCGATGATCTCCTCTACCACGTGCACGCTGTCCGGGGGATGGCAGTGTTTCACATCCCGGCCAATGATCGCCGGCGAACGAGGAAAAATACGCTGCCTGGGCTTGGAAAAAAACCGTACCTTGTTGTCCGCACCCACAAAGGTAATATCCACAGGCAGGGACGCGAAGATGGCTTCCAACTCGTCAAAACGAAGCTGGCCGGTGGCTGTGTGATATACTGCACCCGTGCTTTCGGAGGCAGCTGTCTCCGGAGGCTCCGATACTTGCGGAGCCGGCCGCTCATGGAGCATCGGTGCGGAAAATTCCCAGCGCTGGGCATCCATGGCAGCCCACTCCTCCTCGGGCAGTACCTCCGCCGCGGCCGGGAAGAGGATCAGTTCTTCTTTCTTGACAAGATAGAGCACTGAGAAAAAGGCATGGGCCGCCGCTGCTTGGACGGCGGCTGCCGAGCTATCCGGGTTTTCTATCATCGTCCTTAAATCCTTCAGTCGCTTCCTCGCTTGATCATGGGCCGCCCACATGATCGACACACCCTCGAAACGGGGAGCATGTTGCTCTAAATAGGGGAAGAGAATGTTCTCCTTCTTGCTGTAGTGAGCGTCTACGCCGGCCAGTCTGTCCACCACTGCCAGCAGGGACCGCCGATTCCGGGGCAGCTTGGCCTCCTTTAAAAACGGCTTCAGATCCGCAATCGTCTGTTCCATGGCGCGGTTTTCCGCCGACAGTTCCTTGAGAAAGCCGTCATGGTCGGGAAACGACCAACGGTAGTTGGATAATCCCCCATAGAAGGCATTGATAATTTTGTTCAAGAACGTAAGGATATCTCGGGGTTCACTGCCTGCGCCTAGCAGGGCATGAAAAACCTCAAATGCCTCCTGCGGCGTCACCCTCTGGATATCGTCCCGATAGGCGGCATACAGTCTGGCACCGTCACCGCCGTCCCTGACACCCTTGACATACTCGATCAATCGCTGCACTTTGGCATCGGCCATCAACCTCACCTTCCCCAGTCCCAATGGATGATTCAGCAATTATCACCGAAAGCCGTTGGCGTGTGCGGTGATACTCCCCTGAAAACCGGAAGCGACGCCGGAAATGAACGCCCTTCTGTGGGATATTCCTGTCTAGCCAGCGAATCCGCTGGCCATCAGCGTACACCCGGTGTTCTGCCTGGTTCTTCATCGAGGGCCTGGCGCAGACCAGCGGCGAAACGCTGTACCCGCTGCACACTGTCGCCCGCGTCCAGACCCGCCTCTATCTGACGAACAATGGCGCTGCCGACAATCAACCCGTCTGCGAACGGTTTCAGGGTCCGGGCGTGCTCCGTTGTCGAGACGCCGAAACCCACCGCCGCGGGAACAGCCGTATGGCGGTGAACCTTTTCCACCAAATCCTTGACCGATGCAGACAGACGTTCCCGCATGCCTGTGACCCCCAGTGAAGAAACGCAATATATGAAACCGCTCGCTCCCTCTACCAGCTGCGCCGTCCGTTCCTTGGACGTGGGAGCCACCAACGGAATCAGGTCGATATCCAACCCGAGGTCGGCGATCACCTCCTGGACTTGGGCGCGTTCTTCTAGGGGCAGGTCGGGAATGACAAGTCCATCGACACCCAGCGCAGCGCACCGGCGCAGAAACGGTTCTGCGCCATGGCGGTAAACGCTGTTGTAATAGACAAGAAAGACCAGGGGAACGTCGCTATCGGTCCGTATCCGCTCTACCATGGCAAAGATGTCCTTCAGGCGGACACCATTGTCCAAAGACCGTGTAGCGGCTCTCTGGATCACCGGACCGTCGGCCAGTGGATCCGAAAACGGAATACCAAGCTCAATCACATCCGCACCGCTTTCTTCCAAGGCATGCACCAAAGCCTCTGTCGTTTCCACCGACGGATCCCCTGCGGTTACATAGGGAATCAAGGCGGTGCGCCCTGCACGCCGAAGCTGGGTAAAACAATGTTCAATCCGGCTCATGGGCGCCCTCTCCTTCCAATGCTTCAAACACCGCGGTCACGTCCTTGTCGCCCCGGCCTGAGAGGTTGACCACAACAACCTGATCCGCCGTGGTCCGGTGCGCCCGTTCCATGAGCCCGGCAATGGCATGGGCGCTTTCCAGGGCCGGAAGAATGCCTTCCAGCTTGGAGAGCAGTTGGAAGCCCTCTAAAGCTTGGGAATCGGTAACGGCCATATACTCGGCACGCCCTGATTCCTGCAGGGAAGCGTGCTCGGGTCCCACCCCAGGATAATCCAACCCGGCCGACAAAGAATGCACCGGCGCGATCTGCCCATCCTCATCCTGCAGCAGTTTCGTCAGCATACCGTGCAGGACCCCCGGTGAACCCAAGGTCAGGGTAGCCGCGTGGTGGGGCGTATGGAGTCCGAGGCCCGCTGCCTCTACACCGAGAAGGCCAACCGTTGGGTGTTGGATGAAGGGATAGAACAAACCCATGGCATTGCTTCCTCCGCCCACACACGCCACCAGGAGATCGGGCAGCCGGCCCTCGCACGCCATGATCTGCTCTTTGGCCTCGTCGCCAATAATGCGCTGGAAATCCCTGACCATGGTCGGATAGGGATGGGGACCTACCACGGAACCAATAACGTAAAACGTGTCTTCTACGCTGCCGACCCAGTCGCGGATGGCTTCATTGGTTGCATCCTTCAACGTTGCGGTACCTGAGGATACCGAATGCACTGCAGCTCCCAGCAGGTTCATGCGGAACACATTGAGGGACTGCCGTTTGACATCCTTGGCTCCCATATACACCTCGCAGGCCAACCCCATCATGGCGCAGACCGTTGCGGTGGCCACACCGTGCTGTCCGGCGCCGGTCTCAGCAATAATGCGCTTCTTCCCCATGCGTTTGGCCAAAAGTACTTGCCCAATGACATTGTTCAGTTTGTGAGCGCCGGTATGGTTCAGATCTTCCCGTTTCAGGTATATCCTCCCGCTGCCGAGATGTTCTGTAAGCCTTCGGGCAAAATAAAGGGGCGTCGGCCGGCCCGAATACTCCTGCACCAGCCGCCGGAAATCATCTTGAAACGTCCTGTCCTTTGCAGCTTCGGTGTAGCTTGTTTCCAACTGCAGCAGGGAAGGCATCAGCGTTTCGGGAACATAGCGTCCGCCGAAAGTTCCAAACTTACTGCTCAGCTCTGCCTGTATCATCTCTTCTCACCTCGTCAATAAACCTGGCCATCAAAGCCCGGTCCTTCTGTCCGCCTCGTTCAACGCCGCTGCTGACGTCGACGGCAAAGGGCTGCACGGCGGCGATCGCTGCCCGCACATTGTCGGGCGTCAACCCGCCTGCCAAAATGAGCGTTACCTCTCGGCTGAGGCCGGCTACCAAGTCCCAATCAAAGCGGCGGCCCGAACCACCAGGCTTCTTTGGGTGGTAGGCGTCCACAAGATAGCCGTCCACCTTGTAATCCTTCCACTGCGTCCGCACATCGTTACTGCGGACAGCGAAGGCCTTCCAAATTCCCGGGCCGAAGCCCAAGCATGCATCAGGGCTTTCCGTTCCGTGCAGCTGCAGCACATCCAGCCGGCATCGTTCCGCCGCGTCCATCATCCGATCGCGGGGACTGTTTACAAAAACACCCACCCGCAGGATGCTTTCATCCAATCGCCGGCAGAGCGCTTCGGCCTCATCAACGGTCACCTGGCGGCGGCTGGGAGCAAACACAAACCCCACATACTCCGGCTGCAGATCATTGGCCATATCTGTATCTTCCGGCCTCTTCAACCCGCAGATCTTAACCTTAACTTCAGCCATGGCGTTCACCGCTTTGTTCACCCAACAGCTCATGGAACTTGTCTGCCACGGAACCGGACCGCATCAGGCTTTCTCCAATCAGAACCGCCTGCACGCGGCAGCTCTGCAGATATTCCATGTCCCTGCGGCAGTGAATGCCGCTCTCACTGACGACGATGCGGTTGTCCGGAAGCAGGTCGCGCAGTTCGGCCGTTGTTTCCAGCCTGACTTCGAAGGTCTTGAGATTGCGGTTGTTGATGCCGATAACCACAGCGCCGGCATCCACGGCCCGCTCAGCTTCTCGCCGGTCGTGTACTTCCACCAAGGTCTGCATGCCTAAAGCCCGGGCCGTAAGATGGTAACTGCGGAGCTGCTGGCCGCTGAGAATCGCAGCTATTAAGAGCACGGCATCGGCGCCGATGGCGCGGGCCTGGTAAATTTGGTAGGGATCGATGATGAAGTCCTTGCGCAGTATAGGAACAGCCACGGCCCGGGAGGCCTTCTCTAGATCCTGATCAAACCCTCGAAAGAACTCCCGTTCCGTCAGCACCGACACCGCCGCGGCTCCGCATTGTTCATACTGTTTCGCTATGGCCGCGGGACGGGCATCGCTGCAGATCAAACCTTTGGAAGGAGATGCCCGCTTGAACTCGGCAATCACGGAGATACCGGGTCCGCACAATTGGCCCGCCAGGTCCCGGCATTGCCGCTTTTGGTTTTCTGCCAGCAGCCGCATGCGGCGCAGCGGGACCGCCTCCTTCTCCACCTGCAGCTGCCGCCGCTTGGCATCTACAATCTGCTCGAGAATCATCCGGCGGCCACCCCCTGCTGTGAATCGCTGCGCAGAGCCTCCAAAACCTCCGAAGCATGTCCCCCGTCAAGGATGGACCCGGCCTTCCGGAAGCCTTCTGCAAAGGAATCTGCCTGCCGCCCCACATAGATGGCCGCTGCCGCATTCAGCTGCACAATGTCCCGAGCCGGCCCCGATTCGCCCCTTAAGACCGCTTCTACGATCCGAGCATTGCGGTCAGCTCCGCCTCCGATCAGGAATTCCGGCTCCGTCAAGGTTATACCGTAGTCCGCGGGATCCAGTGTCCAGTCCAAGATGCGGCCATCTTTCAGTTCACTGATCCGGGTGGCCGCAGTGGTTGTGATTTCGTCCAAACCATCACGGCCATGCACCACCAACGCCCGTTCCAATCCCAATTCCTGCAGCACTCCTGCCATAATCGGTACCAAGCCGGCATCGAAAACACCCAATACCTGGCCCTTGACCGCAGCCGGATTGGCCAAGGGGCCCAGGATGTTGAACATGGTGCGCATGCCCAGCTCCCTGCGGGGTCCCGCCACATGCCTCATGGCTTGGTGATAGTCCGGAGCAAATACAAAACCGATATTGCACCGCTGCAGACACCGTTGTACCGCCGGGGCATCCAGATGGATGTTGATCCCAAGAGCTTCCAGAACATCGGCACTGCCGCACTTGCTCGATACCGATCGGTTGCCGTGCTTGACCACCGCTGCACCGGCCGCTGCCGCCACAAAGGCCACGGCTGTGGAAATATTGAAGGTTCCTGCGCCGTCACCGCCTGTACCGCAGGTATCAATGGCATAACCGGAGACCGGCAGGGGCACAGCCCATTGGCGCATGACCCGAGCCGCTGCACTGATCTCAGCAACACTTTCGCCCTTGATCCGCAGAGCCGTCAGCAGAGCTCCGATCTGCGCATCGGTGGCCAGCCCGCCCATAATTTCGTTCATCACGGCCGTCATTTCTGCCTGTGTCAGATCCTCTTGTCCCACCAGTTTCGGAAGCAGATCAGCCAACACGGACAGCACCCCCCTGCCGGGAAATGGTCAGGAAGGTCTGCAGCAGCTCCAAGCCGTTCTGCGTGAAAATGGACTCGGGATGGAACTGCAGTCCGACGATCGGCTGCTTCTCGTGGACGACCGCCATGATATCGCCCTCCTCGGTTTCGGCCAACACACGCAAACACGAAGGCAGGGTTTCAGGACGAACGGCCAGGGAATGGTAGCGGGCTGCTTCCAGCGGATTGGGCAGGTCCCGGAAAACGGAGCTGCCTTGGTGGTATACCTGGGCCGTTTTGCCGTGAATGGGTGCACGGCAGTGGATTACATCGCCGCCGAACACTTCCACAATGCTCTGGTGGCCAAGGCAGATCCCGAGGATCGGAAGCCGCTCCTGAAAATACGCAATGGCTTGACAGGATATACCGGCGTGCTCCGGGCGGCCGGGGCCGGGAGAAACCACCAGATGGGACAGGGGAAGTTCGGCAAGGCCCTGAACGGAAATTTCGTCGTTTCGGAAAACCCGTACACGGCAGCCTAGCTGCCCGAAGTACTGGTACAGGTTATAGGTAAAGGAATCATAGTTGTCAATGATCGCAATCATAAAAAAGCCTCCTCAGCTCAACTCAGCTCTGTGTCTACTCAACTCGTTCTGCCAACCCTGCCAGACGACGCTGTTTCAGCGCAGGGCCTCCACCAAAGCACTGGCTTTACGCAGGGTCTCCTCATATTCACGGTCCGGCACCGAATCAGCCACAATGCCCGCACCGGCCTGCAAATATGCCGTTCCCTGCTTAAAGAGAATGGTCCGGATGGTAATGCACACATCCATACTGCCATTGAATCCAAAGTATCCCACGGCTCCCGCGTAGGCACACCGTTTTTCGTCTTCCAACTCCTCGATGATCTCCATGGCACGAACCTTAGGTGCACCGGAAACCGTACCCGCGGGAAGGCAGGCTCGCAGGGCATCATACATGGAGCAGGAAGGGCTGAGATCCGCTTCCACATTGGTTACAATGTGCATGACATGGGAATAGGCCTCAATGTGCATGAGGTTTTTCACTTCCACCGAACCGAAACCGGCCACGCGGCCCAAATCATTGCGGCCCAAGTCCACGAGCATGCGGTGTTCCGCCAGTTCCTTTTCGTCGGAAAGCAGATCGGCAGCGAAGGCACTGTCTTCTTCTGCGGTGGCACCCCGGGGCCGTGTCCCGGCAATCGGGCAGGTGGCAACACGGCCTTTGTCTACCTTTACCAAGAGTTCCGGCGAAGCACCGACCAACTGGTATTCGCCGAAGTCCAAATAGAAAAGGTACGGTGAAGGATTGATACTGCGCAGGCGCCGGTAGGCATCAAAGGGAGGAACCTCGGTGTCGGCTGCCAGGCGCTGGGACACCACCACCTGGAACACGTCACCGTTGGCGATATATTCCTTGGCACGCTCCACCTTCCTGCCATAGCTTTCCCTTGATTCCGTACTGGTCAGTTCCGGCTTCGCCGCCGGCGGCCTCTGCCTGCTGAAAGGAAGCGACGGAGCCGTCACTTCGTCGTATAGCGCCTGCAGACGGCCCACGCCCTGCTGGTAAGCATCGTGCTTGGGACGGCCGTCCAGCTGTACGTATTGCACCAGCAGAATTTTCTGGCCCACATGGTCATAGACAATGAAGTCCATGGGAATCATCAAGTGCATGTCCGGCAGCTGTAAGCTGTCGCGGACGGTTTCCGGAAGAACTTCGAACCGCCGGACCATGTCATAGGAAAAATAACCCACGGCCCCGCCGAAGAAATCCGGAAGTGCCCTGTGCTCAGCAATCTTGTACTCCTGCAGCACTTCTTCCACAATCTGCAGCGCCTCACCGGACCGCTCTTCCCGGCCGCCGCTGCGCTGGATTTCGACACGGTCCCCAAGGCTGCGCAGCAGTACCTGCGGCCGCCTTCCAATGTAGGAGTAACGCGCCCAGCGCTCGCCGCCTTCCACACTTTCCAGCAGGAAGCAGTACGGATCATCACCGCACAACTTCTTGTACAGGCCTATGGGTGTGTCCAGATCACCGGGAAGTTCCATCACCAGCGGCACTATATTGGCACTTTCACCCATGGCCGCAAACTCATCCAAACTCGGCTGGATCAAAACCACTCATCTCCTCTCTGCTCACCTCTGTCCCTGTCTGTCCCGCACCACAATACAAAAATAAGCATTCCATCCCAATTACATAGGACGAAATGCTCTATTTCGCGGTGCCACCTAATTTAGACAGCTCGGCTGTCTCTCTCTTCAGGTACGGAGGCCGAAACCCCGATACCCTATCCCTGTAACGCGGGAACTACGGCTGGTGCTACTCTCCTCTGGGAATTTCGCACTGCACCTCCAGGAACCATTCAATCGGGGCTCGACCGCCGGGCTCACACCGTTCCCAGCTCGCTTCGGGTTCCGCTGTCCGATCTACTTTTTCCTTTCACAGGCTTTTTGTGTTATTTATCCTTGATCATACCAAATGTACCGGCTTTGTCAAGGTATTTTTTCGTATCCTTTGTGGAAAAAGTCATTTCCACGGCTTCAGTGCCGCGTTTTTCGCCGCCGAAGCCCGCCAGTCACGATGTTTTTCGCCGAATCGGCAGTGGTTGCTGTTTATAGGACGCTATGGTGTCATAGGTCATGTCATCGGTGGTCCGCAGCTGTTCATAGGCTTTCATGTACGCTGCGACCGTATCCATACAGGTAAAACAAGGTACATCCAGTACTTGGCTGTAGCTGCGCAGCTGGAATCCGAAACGGTCCGGTACTCGGCCTAAGGTTACTGTGTTGATGACCATGGCAATCTCGCCGTTGCGAAGCTCGCCCTTGATTTCTTCCAGGGATGCCTTGGGCATGGCTTGGCTTACGATGCCGTGTTCTTTGAGAAAGCCGTGGGTCTCATCGGTAGCCGCCAACGTAAATCCTAGGGCTAGCAGACGCTCCGCCATTTGGACTGCTTCTTCCTTGTCCCGTTCATGCACCGACAACAGCACCTTGCCCTGGAGATCAAAGTGATAGCCAGCGCCCACAAAGGCTTTGGCCAATGCCCGTTCATAGCAGCTGTCTACACCCAAAACTTCACCGGTGGACTTCATTTCCGATGTCAAAGCCGAGTCTACGTCCAGGAGCTTCTGAAACGAAAAGACAGGTGCCTTTACTGCGACTAGGTTGGTCTCTTCACCCAAGCCCGTGCCGTAGGGCATATCCTTAAGTTTTTCGCCGAGAATGGCCCTGACCGCCAGTTCAATCATGGGAATGCCCGTCACCTTACTCATAATCGGCACCGTCCGGGACGCCCGCGGATTGACCTCGATAATATACACCGTTTCGTCCCGCACCACAAATTGGATATTGAGAATACCCGTTACATCCAAAGCCCTGGCGATCTTGGCACTGTAATCCAGTACCTGCTGTTTTACGTGTTCGGAAACGTGCTGTGGCGGGTAGACGCTGAAGCTGTCTCCGGAATGGACCCCGGTGCGCTCAATATGCTCCATGATACCAGGGATGAGAACGTCCTCCCCATCGGCCACCGCATCGATTTCCAGTTCTGTCCCCGAAATATACTGATCGATCAAGATGGGATGTTCCGTGGATATCCGTGCTGCTTCCTCCAAATACTTGATCAACTCCGATTCCTCATAGACAACCTGCATGGCCCGGCCCCCAATGACATAGGAAGGCCTGGCCAAGACCGGATAGCCAATATACTTCGCCACCTCCAGCCCTTCCTGCAGCGAAGTGACCCCTACGCCTACGGGCCGCGGAATTTCCAGTTCCTTCAGCAGTCGGTCAAACCGCTTGCGGTCTTCGGCCGCATCAATGGCACCTACGGATGTACCAAGGACCTGGACTCCCCGATGCCGAAGCTTCGGCGCTAGATTAATCGATGTCTGTCCGCCAAACTGTACGATAGCTCCTTTAGGAACTTCTTTGCGGATGACATTGTAGACGTCTTCAATGAACAGCGGTTCAAAATAGAGCTTGTCGGCGGTGTCGAAGTCCGTACTGACGGTCTCGGGGTTGTTGTTGATAATGATCGACTCATAACCAAGCTTCTGAATGGCCCAAACGGCGTGTACGGAGCAATAGTCGAATTCAATGCCCTGGCCAATTCGAATCGGGCCGGACCCAATCACGACAATTTTCTCCTTCTGGGAAATGATGTTTTCATCACCTTCATCATAGGTGGAGTAGTAATAGGGCGTGACCGACTCAAATTCGCCGGCACAGGTGTCGACCATCTTGTACACGGGATAGATATGGTGCGCACGGCGAATGGCATCGATCACCTCGGAGCCTTCGCCCGACAGAACCTCAATTTCTTCATCGGTAAATCCCAAGCGCTCCGCCCGCTTCAAAAGCTCGCGATCCAAGGGGCGAAGGGAAAGCTCCTTTTCCATAGCAACGATATTTTGAAAGCGGTATAGGAACCAGCGATCGATCTGCGTGCGCCGGTGTATTAACTCCAGGTCCATGTCCCGGCGCAGGGCTTCGAAGATAACGAAAATGCGCTCATCGTCGATGACGTCCAGCTGCGCCAGCAGACGTTCCTGCGACATCTCCTGCAGGTACGGCCGCCGCATGGAAATCACGTTCCCCTCCAATGAAATAACGGCCTTCAGCAGAGAACTTTCAAAGCTGCGGTCAATGGCCATCACTTCCCCGGTGGCCTTCATCTGGGTACCCAAGGTACGGTTGGCATATTCGAACTTGTCGAAAGGCCATTTGGGAATTTTGGTTACCACATAGTCTAAAGTCGGCTCAAAGGAAGCTTTCGTCTTTTGGGTCACTGCATTTTCGATCTCATGCAGATGCATTCCCACTGCAATCTTGGCTGCGATCTTGGCAATCGGGTAACCCGCCGCCTTCGAGGCCAGGGCAGAGGAACGGCTAACCCGCGGATTGACTTCAATGACAACATAGTCCTCGCTGTGGGGATCCAAGGCAAACTGAATGTTGCATCCCCCTTCGATCTCCAGAGCTTTGATAATCTTCAATGCTGCCTGCCTCAGCAGATGGTATTCGTTGTCGGTCAAGGTCTGCGACGGTGCCACAACGATGCTGTCCCCCGTGTGCACGCCCACGGGATCAATGTTTTCCATGTTGCAGATAATAATACAGGTGTCATTGGCGTCGCGCATCACTTCGTATTCAATTTCCTTCCACCCAGCCACGCTCTTCTCCAGTAAGACCTGGTGAATGCGGGAAAATTTGAGTCCAGTATAGAGGATATCCCGCAGTTGTTCGGCATTGTGGGCAATGCCGCCGCCCGTCCCGCCCAAGGTGTAGGCCGGCCGGACAATGATCGGATAACCAATGGCATCGGCGAACTCCAGCCCTGTGGCCAAATCCGATACAATGGCACTTTCGGCAATGGGCTCATGGATCTCATTCATGAGATTGCGGAACGACTCGCGATCCTCGGCCTTCTGGATGGCGGCAATGGAGGTCCCTAAGAGCTTGACATCGTAGGAAGCCAAAATGCCGGCCTCATGGAGTTCCACGGCCATGTTCAACCCCGTTTGTCCACCGAGGGTTGCCAGCAGCCCGTCGGGCCGTTCTTTGTCGATAATATACCGCAGCGAATCCAAGGTCAGGGGCTGAATGTAGACGTGATCGGCAATATGATCGTCGGTCATGATCGTAGCCGGGTTGCTGTTGACCAAGACCACGGTGACACCTTCTTCACGCAGCGCTTTGCAGGCCTGCGTTCCCGCATAGTCGAACTCCGCTGCCTGTCCGATGATAATCGGGCCGGACCCAATCACCATTACTTTTTTGATATTTTTATTTTTCGGCATGGCGCATCTCTTCTTTCATACTTTGGATCCATTCGTGAATGATGGCGTGGCCGTCCACGGGCCCAGGGCCTTCCTCCGGATGGAATTGGACAGTTCGTACTCTGTACTCCGGACAGTCGAACCCTTCCACCGTGCCATCGTTGATGTTGCGGTAGGTGAGGTGAAGCTTCGGCCCGAGGCTTGCTTCATCCACAGCATAGCCGTGATTCTGCGATGAAATTAAGACCTGGTTGTTGTCCAGCCGCAGCACAGGGTGATTGCTGCCTCGATGGCCGAATTTCATTTTGTAGGTATCGGCTCCTAATGCGAGAGCCAGAATCTGGTGGCCTAAGCAGATGCCCCAAAGGGGAAGTTTTCCCAAGAGGCCGAGGGCGAGTTGGGTCACATGACGGCAGTCCTTGGGGTCACCGGGGCCATTGGACAAAAGCAGTGCATCAAGCTTGTCCTCTTCTATTTCTTCCCGAGTGGTCCAGTAGGGGTAGAAGATCACGGTGCAGCCGTTACGTAGCAGCTGTTTCGCTATGCCGCGCTTGCAGCCCACATCAAGAAGTCCAACTCGGACACCGCTGCCCTCCATCACCTGCTTCTCGGATATTCCGCCGCGGCAGGCCACATCGGTGGGCATCGCAAACGATTGCAGTACATCCTGGGCGTGCGGCGTTTCTTCGTAGGCAATAAGGCATTTCATGGCTCCCTGGTCCCGGATCTTCTTGGTCAGCATACGGGTGTCGAGGCCGCAGATACCGGGAACACCCTGCGAACGAAGAAACGAGTCCAGATTTTCCCTGCACAGATAGTGGCTGGGATGTTCACTGTACTCACGAACAATGAACCCCTCTACCTGTACTGCGTCGGATTCAAAGTCGCGATCATTGATCCCATAGTTCCCAATCAGCGGATAGGTCATCAACACCGTCTGCCCGCGATAGGATGGATCCGTCAAAACTTCCTGATAACCGGTCATCCCAGTATTGAACACCAGTTCAGACAGGGTCTCCTTGACTGCGCCGAAGGCCTGCCCTACAAACACACTTCCGTCCTCCAAGTACAGGTAGGCGTTCATTGCAGTTCCCCCAACACCGAGTCTAAGATCTCTATGCATTGATCGATTTCCTCTTCTCCCACAATAAGCGGGGGTACGAAGCGGACCACATCACTGCCGGCCGGCACCAGCAGCAGCCCTTTTTCCATGGCCTTCTGCACAATATTGATAGGTGCCGTGCCGACCTTTATGCCGAGCATCAGTCCCAGGCCTTTTACCTCCAAGACCAGCCCGTGTGACTGCTGCAGTTGTTCTAGCTTCGACTTCAGGTAGGCCCCCTGCTTCTTGACATTTTCCAGGAGTCCCTTCTGCATCAGCTGTTCCACCACAACCAAAGCCGCGGTGGCGGCTACAGCATTGCCACCGAACGTTGAGGCATGGCTGCCTGGGACGAAGGCATCTGCGATATGATCCTTGGCCAAAATGGCTCCCACGGGGATGCCGCCGCCCATTCCCTTGGCACAGGTCACGATATCCGGAGTCACTCCATAACCCTGGTAGGCGAAGAAATGCCCTGTGCGGCCAATGCCGCTTTGGACCTCGTCATAGATCAACACGATGTTGTTTTCGGTGCAGAGCTGACGGACCTGCCGCAGATACTCTGCATCGGCCGGGTTTATGCCGCCCTCGCCTTGAATGGGCTCGAGAATGACGGCACCGGTATCCGGCCCGATCTTGTCCTTCAGATCGTCAATGTCATTGAAGTGGGCGAAGTCCACGTGGGGAAGCAGGGGCTCAAACCCTTTGTGATACTTGGTCTGGCCGGTGGCCGAAAGCGCCCCGAAGGTACGCCCGTGAAACGAGTTGTACATGGCCACGACTTTGTAGGCGTCGTCGGATTTGTGCTGTTTGCTGTAGGCGCGGGCAAGCTTCAGCGATGCCTCAACCGCTTCGCCGCCGCTGTTGCAGAAAAACACCTTGTCCATACCCGCATGTGTCACAATCTTCTCTGCCAGTTCCACTGCGGGCTCATTATAGTAGAGGTTGGACAGATGGGTCAGTTTCTGCAGCTGGGCATGGATTCTGTCCACATATTCCTTGTGGGCATAACCTAGGGCATTGACTGCAATGCCGGCTACAAAGTCCAGATATTGCCGGCCGCCGTCATCATATAGATAACAGCCTTCACCCCGCTCAAATACCACTGGAAACGAAGCATAGGTATTCATCACATGCTCTTGCGCCTGGGCAATGGTTGGATTAGTCATCGTCAGTTCCCCCTTGGTAAATCATGGTGCCGATCCCTGAAGTGGTGAACACTTCCAGGAGCAGGCTGTGCTCTAGCCGGCCGTCGAGGATGTGCACCCGCTTCACTCCGGCACGGATGCTGGCTGCGCAGTTGTCGATCTTCGGTATCATTCCGCCGGCAATCATGCCTTCCTTTTTGTACCGGGGAATGTCGGCGATGTCGATCTGGGACAGGACGGTGCTCTTGTCCCTCACGTCCCGCAGTACCCCTTCCACATCCGTAAGGTATACCAGCTTCTCCGCTTTTAGGGAAGCGGCAATGGCGCTGGCCACATAATCGGCATTGATATTGTACGTATGATTGCAGTCATCGGTGGCAATGGGAGCTACCACCGGTATGAAATCGTCCGCCATCAGCGTCTGCAGAAGGTCCGGGTTGACTTGGTTGATTTCCCCAACCCAGCCCATGTCCCGGCCGTTGGCTTCCTTCTTGGAAGCAAGCAGCGTACGGCCGTCCTTGCCGCTGATGCCCACAGCCTTGGTTCCCGCGTATTGAAACAACTGCACAATCTTCTTGTTAATGCTTCCAGACAGCACCATCTCGGCCATTTCCATGGTTTCGTCATCGGTCACCCGCAGTCCGTCCACAAACACGGGCTCCTTGCCCAGCCGGTCCATAAGTTCCGTAATCCGCCGGCCGCCGCCATGGACAACCACCGGTTTCATCCCCACGAATTTCATCAGCGCAATGTCCTTGATCACTGATTGTTCCAGCAGATCGTCTTCCATGGCACTGCCGCCGTATTTGATGACGACAATCTTCTGGTTGAACATCTGGATATAAGGCAGGGCATCAATTAAGGTCTTTGCCTGGTTGATGTATTTATCCATTATCTGGCGGTCTCCTTAGGAACGGTATTCGCCGTTGATCTTCACGTAGTCATAGCTCAAATCACAGCCCCAGCCTACCGCTTTCCCCGTTCCCTCTTGCAGAATGACGTCAATGACAATTTCGCTGTTCTGCAGCAGGGCATAGGCATACTCTTCATCAAAGGGTACGGGCAGCCCGTCTTCGATGACCCGCAGGCTCTTTCCCCCTGCTTTGAATTCCAAGCAGGTCCGATCCGGATTGAAGTCGGCACCGGAGTATCCCATGGCGCATAGGACACGCCCCCAATTGGCATCTTCGCCGAACATAGCGGTCTTGACCAAATTGGATGTCAGGATGCTTTTTACCATCTTCCGGGCATCATCATGGCTGACAGAGCCCTGTACGCAAACTTCCAGGAACTTGCTGGCCCCTTCGCCATCCTTGACCACTTCCTTAGCCAGGAATTCACTGACGTACTGCAGCGCTTCATATAGGGCCCAATAGTCGCTGTTTTCTTCCGTGATCCGGGAATTGCCGGCCATACCGTTGGCCATCACAATGGCCATGTCGTTGGTGCTGGTATCCCCGTCCACGGAGATCATATTGTAGGTGTCCCGCCCAATCGCCTTAACGGTCCGGCGCAGCAGTGACTGATCAATGTCGGCATCGGTTGTCACAAAGGACAGCATGGTAGCCATGTTGGGATGGATCATCCCAGAACCTTTGGCCATGCCGGCCACGGTAACCACAGTGTCCCCCAAGGGCACTTCCACAGCAACGTTCTTAATGGCCGTGTCCGTGGTCATAATCCCTTCCGCCGCGTCCAGTCCGGACAGCATTTCGCGATCGATATCGGCGGCCAGCCCCTGAATGCCAGCAGTAATGCAGTCCATGGGCAGCAACGAGCCGATAAGGCCTGTGGACGCCACCAATACTTCTTCCGGAGTGCACCCGAGGGCGGCCGCGGTTGTTTCGGCCATGGCTTGATTGTCCTGCATACCTTGGACGCCAGTACAGGCGTTGGCTCGGCCGCTGTTGACGACCAGGGCGCGCACCGGGCCCCCTTGGTCGTAAATGGCCTTGTTCCAATTGACACAGGCAGCCTTCACAATGTTGGTTGTAAACATGGCACCGAATACGGCGGGCCTTTCGCTGCACAGCAGTGACAGGTCCTTGCGTTTGCGTTTGATGCCGATGTGTTTTCCCCCGGCTTTGTACCCCTTCGGCGTGTTCACAGCTCCTTCGATGATCCGCATCATTCCAAATCCTCCCCTTATGCTGGAAAAACCGGAAGATCTTCCAAACCGGTTGTCTGCTCCCAATCAAACAGTATATTCATATTCTGTACGCCCTGCCCTGCTGCACCCTTGACAAGGTTATCGATGGCCCCTATGATTACGACGGTGTTTGTCCGGGAATCCAGCTGCAGACCGATATCACAGAAGTTAGAACCTTTGACCCACCGGGTCTCTGGCCAGACGCCGGGATTGGCAATACGGACAAAGGGGCAGTCCTGGTAGAACGTGCGGTAGCGGCTGCGCAGTTCCTCCTCGTCCACTCGGCCGTCAGTTTTCACATAGCATGTAGTCAGAATGCCCCGGTTCATGGGTACCAAATGGGGAGTAAAGAGCAGGTGCATGTTCTGCTTTTTGATGGCAGCCAGCTGTTCCTCAATCTCCGGGGTGTGCCGGTGGGCCGCCACCTTATATGCCTTGGTTGACTCATTGGCTTCGTTGAAATGGGTTATGGGGCTGGGGTTTCTGCCCGCCCCGCTTAATCCCGTCTTGGCATCAATGATGATCGAATCGGTCTGGACTCCATCCACTGCCATAAGCGGCGCTGTGCTCAATATGCTGCAGGTGGTGAAACAACCTGGATTGGCTACGAGCCGGTAGTCGCCAATGCGGTCACCGTGGATCTCACAGAGACCATAGATGCTCTCCCGGAGCAGCTGCGGTGAGGGATGCTTCATTTGATACCACTCTTCATAGAGTCCGGCATCCTGCAGACGAAAATCCGCCCCCATATCAATGACCCTTGTCTTTTCCAAAATGGCCCTGGTAACCAGTCCCGACGCTACACCATGGGGCAGGGCAATAAAGACTGCGTCCGATTCCTCCGCTAGTTCTTCTAGATCCACCTCTTCAAACTCTTGTTCATATTGCTGGCAGAAGCTGCCGTAGACCTGGCTGTATCGCTGACCCGCATGGCTGCGCGAGGTAATGCGATGCAGCGCTACGTGCGGATGTTTATGCAGAAGCCGCACAAGCTCTTGTCCCACATATCCGGATGCACCTACAACGCTGACTTTGATCATACCGGAACGAAGCCCCCTCCCTGCATACTATGCTGTGGCCACTGGTTTCTTTCACCCATCGGCTGTCCCCCGTCCTGCCAAGCAACCGTTTTGATAATTATACAGGGGTTGCGGATTAATATCAAGTGTATTTCCGGGTTTACCATATTTTTACCCTCCATTAATGCATAATTATTCCTTGCGGTGTCATCGCCAGCAGCTCCTGCAGGGAAACGGCGCGCCGAAGCCCCCGGCGTCATTGCCAGGGGCTTTTTCGCCCTCGCCGGTACAGCCGGCCGCAGTTCGGACCTACGTATCCAGCTCTATTTCTGCCCATACCGGGAGGTGATCGGAATGAACCCAAATGCCCGGTTCCTTCTCACCGGGATAGTGGAATCCTTCGGCCTTCACCACGGCCGCCTTCTTGAGACCAGATGACAGCGACGGACTGACATAGATGTGATCCAAAATGGCATTGCCTTCCCCAAAAGACGGTATCGTATAGGCAAGGCCGCCGCCCGCTGCTTCCATGGCATTGATGAAATTCCTCTGCCGGAGCACTTGGTGAAACTCCTCCTCCGTGCCGCTGTTAAAGTCACCGAGAACAATCATGTCGTGATGTTCCGCCAACAAGCCATCGACATGCCCGGCCAACAGCTGGCTTTCCTGGACCCTGCGCGCCCATTCCTCTCTGAATGGATACAGATGAACCACCACTACCCATATCTGCCGTCCATGGGCAAATTCCACGAGCGCAGCGCCGGCACAGCGGCTCAGTGGAGCAGATTCTGCCTGCGGAGAAAAATGGCTGAATGTCCGGGATTCAACGATTCGATGTCTGGACAGTAGATGGCCCGGCCACTTGCAAGGGGAAACGAAGGTGGCCGCATTGCAGCCTAATTCGTAGGCAATCGGGTGCAAAAACGCCGGGTTCACCCCTTCCTGCAGTGCAATAAGATCGCAATCAAGCTCAGCAAAAACCTTTGTAAAATGCTCTGCATGGCGGTCTCCCAAGGGTTCGCCCAGATCTTTCACCGCTTCGCTGGGAGGATACCCTCTCATGGCCAAAATGTTGTACGATGCGATTTTCACGGCTGCACATCCTTTTCCACGAATTTGAACCCGTTTTTCCTTCCCACCGCTTTTATGTCCATTCTATCTGCCTAAGCCTTTGACCTGCATTGCAGCAGGCCTTTCCTGTGAGACCCAAGACCGGCCGGCTCTGCGCATTCTGCAGGCAGCGAGCAGGATTGGCCGCCAATATGTCAAATACTTGCCAGTAGGGAGAATGCTATGTTGAAATCGTTTATTTTTAACTTTTTGCCGAAGGAGTGCAGACCATGAAAAGCCGATGCCCAAACTCCATTGCAGTCCTGGTGGCTTTGTTGATCATTTTGGCAGGGCCGCTTACAGCCGGTCAAGTGCACGCCCATGCCTCGGTGTGGATTTCGCTCGATGTCACCGTAATCCAGGAGTTTTGTGTCGACATGGATCATCCCTTTCCGTACACCTGGGCAGGCATGTACCGCAAATCCGGGCCGATAACCATCCGCGACCCCCAAGCTCCGTTCCGGCCGGGCACGGCGGCCGCAGACGATCCTTTGGCTATCCACGACCAGCAGGCATATGGTTACCATACCTGCCAGGAAGATCAAGGGTTCCCCATGGGCCGCAATGACTTCGATTTGGACATCACTCATATTCATCACACCGGATTGGATATTCGTCAGACCCGGGACGGCCGCATTGGCCTCTACTATGCTCTGCCCGAATTCCACCTCGAGGGACAAAATTGCCCGCGGCGTCATTGCGTCAATGGAACGGCTCGACATATCCCCCATCCCTGGAAACGCCTGGAAGAACCGCTGCTCCTGGCGGAGCTGGAGTGGGAACAGGTGGAAAACATGCAGGAAGGCGAC
>PUOC01000113.1 GCA_003551965.1 Clostridiales bacterium
AAGACCAAAAACCAAAGTCAAAACCAAAACCAAAGACCTCTCCAACAAGAACTCTTGAACCATTGGGGATGGTGTAGCTTAACCTACAAGAATCCGTGTCTTGACATTGGGGTCCACCGTACTCTGACCGGCCTACAACCTCAAAGACACCGTCCTGCACTGAGACTGTCACATCTTCCAGCTGCTCTTCGGAATCCACCGTTTCATTGTAAGCCGCCATTGCGTTGTTGAGGTCTGATTCAATGTGTTCGGCGACATCAGCCATGTTTTCATCGGCTTCAGGATTGTTAGCTGCTGGGTCATCGCCGGCACGGTTGATACGAAGACCTGAGGACAAGCTTTCCATCGACTTTGCGCCAGCGTTCTGGTTGACACCCAGCTGGCGTTCAACACAAATGCGGCTCCATCGCAGAACATTCTTTCCTTGCTATATAGAGCAAAAATTGCCCGAAATCCACCACAGATCGCGGTCTTTCGAGCTTAGTTATCCATGGGCTGTCCATTCGTTTTCAAGGTGCACAAACAATGGTACTGGTGTTTATTGGTATGTAGAAGGCTGGACTATGCCCGTTAAAACAGCATTTCCCATGAGATCACCATGCTGCTTTACATCTACTGTATTCCATTCTATTCCGTCTATCGGCATATAACGCATTTGTCTTTAACCACTTCCTGGTAAGACAGTGCACGGGTATCGTTGGTGACTGCTTGAACAGCGAATGCCACTAGCCATGGGTCAGGCAGTCTATGCTTGTGCACCCTTGAGTCTCTTCCATCCGGACGCTCATCGGGTCTGTAGAATGATGTTGGCTATGGCCAGCAGCAGGCAACTGCTCTCTTGGGCTGTTGGTCTTATAAGTACCACAATCCAACTTTTGATGAAGGTCTTTCTAGATAAGCCCAAGATACCAAATTAAGTCAATAAATCGTTTTTTTGACCATTGTCAGACAGGTAATCTTTGGAACGCAGCGAAAGGACAAGGAAAGAAAGAGCATATTTGGTGCCGGGTTTTGTTTCTAAGGAGGCCATGAGCATGCTCAAGAGTACACTGGCAAGCAGAGTGTTGTTAACGCTTATCTTCTTCTTGTGGGGTTGCATGGTGCTATCGGGAGCAGTGACGGCCGATGGACTGGAGGCATGGGTGGAACTGGAAGTCAATGTGATCAGCACCCCTGGTGAGTACGCGCCGGACGAGTTGATCGTTCCTCATTACTGGCAAGGGCAATATCGTCAGTCGGGAGCGGTTACAGTGCATGGACCAGGGGGACTTGCGATGCCCACCCCGCTATCGATTACTGACAAGACAGCTTGGGGCTTTCACACCTGCCAGGATGACCAATCCTTTCTCATCGGGCAGTATTGGTTCGATCTGGATGTCGAATTAATGAAACGGGGCTGGCTGGAGATCAAACATATCGATCCGGATACTGTCCAGCTCTCTTATGTTTGGCCCCAGATGAAACAGGAAGTTCAGGAATGTCCGCGCCGGAACTGTTATAACTCCAGTTACGCACTGCTGCCCCACTATGGGGCACCAACGGATCCTGTTCCCATTCGTCAGGTATCCGCGGAGGAACTCCGAGCCGCAGCCAACGCCGAAGTTGCACCTCTTGCGCTCTCGCTAACGGATACTTATCAAGATTATGTTTTGTTGGTCCAAGGTTGGATTGGGCAGGAATTGATGCTGGCTTCCCTCACAGACGATGAACTCCCTTTGGCCCCTATTCCAGTCGATGCCGACGAAAGGGACATTCATGAACACCCCTGCTGGGGTACGGAAATACGGGAAGGAATCGATACCGCGGAGGCTGAGGTAGTCCGTCAAGAGACAGCGGCAGCCCTCGAAGCATTGGGTGCCCTGATCGGCCCAGAACATGTGATTGTACATTATGATGCCCGCTGGCGGCCGGGCCGCGATTGGGATCATCTTCGCTTCACGGTGATGCTGGGTGCCGAAGATAACCAGCCGGTCCATACCTTAGCGTGCATAGGCCAGGTAGGCTCCGTAGAACCTTGGCCATCCCATACCGTGCTCGGTGCAGACAAGGTTCTCACGGGCTTCATCCAACAGGAAAACAGTGAAACAAAGGTGACAATGAGCTTAGTCAGAATCGTAGAAAACGAGCTTCTGGGCGAGGCAGAGGTCGCCGTCTCCGGTTGGAGCCGCCAATCTCTTGCACAGGCGATCGGTGAGGCTGCTGCAGAGACTCTCGCTCAGGTTGTGTTTCGATGAACCACTCGGGTTGTCACCCGATTGGCAGATAGTGAGAAGGCCATGAGTGTAGGGCACACTCTCCGGCGAGGGGACCGGCTGCTCCCTCCATGTTTTTTTGGCACAGTATGCTGGATATGGACTCTGTGTCTCACGCTGCGGCAGCACCTGGATCCGTAACAGGCCTATCGTGCTTCACGCTTGGAACAATACCATCACCATACAACAACGTACAACAACGCGTCTAGTGCTATAAGTACCATGACCATTGGCGAATTCGCCAATGCTGTCTATCACTATGTGTGCACGCCCGTTGCATGGAGAATATCGGGGTTTCTGGTGTGGGGCTGTTGTGTCGTTTTTGCGGTGGACAGGACGGTAACCACAACGGAAAGTTGGTATTAATTTCCTGGGGGACAGTCCCTGTACCAAAAATTGGAAGGTTGGAAAACAGCGTCTCAACGAAAAAGACCACCGACCCTTCCGATTTTTGTCGAGCATTCCAACGAGTAGACCAAACACCAAGGTGACCACTATGAACAAGACTGCTCACACTGTGCCGCCCTGCTCTCAAAGCGCCGCTCAGTTTCCAATGTTTACGGAAATGAACCTGACGTCCTTGGTGCCCTCAGTGTGCCAATCTACAACTGTTTTGTTCTCTTCGTAGCAGTCAGCGCTTCTCTAAACTCCTTATAGTGACGCTTGAGCAACTGGACATAGGCTTTCTCGTGCAGCCGTTTAGCTACCAGCTCTAGAAGTATAGGTGCCAACTCTGACTGCGGACCCATAGGCATCAAGTGCGCCTTCTGCACCTGCTTCGTTAGCGAATTCCATTGCCGTGCTAGAGCGAGCGGGGATTCTTGATACACCAGACTATTGGATAGCCAATGCGCGGGAGGAGAAGTACGCCCGGGGGGATTATGTTGGCATGCTTATAGATATGGCAGCCTTTGCGGGTCGGAGTTCCACATAGAAAAACCGCCAAACCTTAGGAATGACGGTTTCCGGGCATTGTTTTACTTCAAGTAACGCTTCAATTCCTTGTAAAAGTTTTCTCGGGTCCCGACCATAACAACAACGACTGTCTTCCCATCATCGAGCAGAGCTAAGCGGTAAGCTAATTCGTAGTTTCTCTTGTTGGGATATATGTCGAGACCGTAGAGACCTCGTAAGTCGCCGGACTTAGCTTCGCCGATACGAGGGTTTTCACGGATGTGCGTGATGTCTTGCCTGAACTTGTCCTTGAGTTGTTTGTCTTTCAGTTTCCGGAAATACCTCTCTGCTGGCGGCAAATAGACGACAGGAAGCATTGCTATGCCTTTGTTTCATCAGCGGTCCCAAAGATATCATCGGTAGGGTCCACATAGTCTAACGAAGCCGCCTTTGCGAGGGCATCAGCTTCTTCGATCAGCTTCTCAACGGCGGGTCGGACTTGCCGGTTGATTCGTTTAAACTCCGCTAGCAGTTTTTCCCCAGTGTAACCCTGCTCAATTAAGTCGGATAGGATTTCCTCGGCGAATGCGGACTCTTCTGCTCTGACGGGCGTGAGGATCAGCATGTCGTTTGCATAGATGCAGTCGACTTCTTTGGATAGCCCAAGAGCATCGAAATACTTGGCTGGAATGGTAATCTGCCGTTTGGAGGAAATATGAATTCGGCGTTTTTCCATGGACGGACGCTCCAGTTCTTTATTGACATCTAGCATTATTCTACGCTCCTTTGGCTGCGAATATTCGTAAGGAAACTTGGTTCCTTACCTAAAGTATACGGCAGCTATCTTCAGGTGTCAATGATAGTTTGCGCCCATGGGCTATTCAGCATCTGCCCAACCGGGGCCTTAACCCAGGAGCGAATCCGGGCATAATCTGGCCAAGCGCTGCAAGAATCCCTTGCTATTTAGCTACACCTGAGTGATATATACTATGACCCGAATTGCTGAAACCCTTTGTTCATCGGGGATTCAGCAATCATATTTTTACCCTAAGGTTTTGAGATTTGGGTCTGCTTTACTGACAGATAAGGATAAACAAGAAAGGGGGAAAACAGTCCATGGATACCACTGATACTGTACAGTTAGGCACCACGTCAAACTCCGCTACGAGAAACAGCCAAGACCTCAGCTTTGAATTTCAGGATGTTGGCTCACTAGCTTTGCAACCGGATAGACTCAAAGTAGCAGCCTACTGCAGGGTCAGTACAGTTACGGAGATGCAGGAAAACTCTCTTGAAAACCAGACGGTCCACTACACCAACCGCATTCGCTCTAACCCAGAGTGGCGCTTGGTTGGCATTTATAGGGATCAGGGCAAAACGGGTACGAAGACAGTTAGTAGAGCAGGATTTCAACGTATGATGCGTGATGCCCTCGGTGGAAAAATTGATCTAATACTCTGTGTAAGTCGATTTCCAGATTTGCACGTAATGTACTAGACGCCCTAGATACCGTTCGCACATTAAAAGACCATGCCGTTGCCAGCATGCATCGGCGGTCGTATCACGGTGTGACACCAGAAGTATGTCAGCGCTGCGGATCTGCCGTTCGGTGACAGACGATGCCGCAAGGTGCTCGGACAAATACTCGCCGTGGACGACGGTGAGCAACGCGTCAATGTAGTACCATGGTTCCAGGTCAGCCTCCAGAAAGGTCTGGAGAAGCGGTGCAGGATCCGCAACGCCGGAGGCTTCGACTACCACTCCGTCGAACGGACCGCGTTGGCATAGATCATGAAGAACCTTTTTCAGCCCGCTGCGCACCGTACAGCAGACACAGCCATTAGCTAACTCGATAGTATCTTCCTCCTGATGGATGATCAGACGATGGTCCAAACTGACGGAACCAAACTCGTTGATGATGACAGCGATCTTCTTGCGCTGCTGTTGGAAGAGTAGATAGTTCAAGACGGACGTCTTGCCGCTCCCCAAAAACCCACTGAGGACGGTGACGGGTGTTGGTCTGTGTGCAGCCATTGTTTCACCTCGTTATGGGATTGCGCAGCATAGGAACGTCTGTGAAGCTCTGCATGCCTAAGGTTTTCGGGACTTTTGTGCCTAGAACTCCCTGTAGGCTGTGAAAGATCTTCGGAAAAGCAGGGATACGGTAAGGAAACTAGCCTTCGCATCCCACCATTGGCAGCCAGCCAGCCCTGCAGACGGGTAGAGAAGCAGGGTCCGGCGCGCACCCCACGGCCAAACCGTCCATTGACGATAGCCGTGCGTCTTCCCGAGTGCCTTCGACTCAGCCGCAGGAGGTTCCTGTCTATGTGGCAGGATTTCTCTTCGATTTGGGCATCGGCCATGATTGGAACGAGGACCGGACATACCAAAAAGATGCCATGAGCATCGGAGCATCCAACTATCATAGTCAACTCCAGCTTCCTTCTCGCTCCCTTGTCGACGTGATAGTTTTTCAATTCTTCTTAAGTCCGGATTATTCTAGTTTGATCGATCACACGTATCTTATACCCGATATTGGAATGTGTTCCCTTTCCCTTCTTAATTGGGAAATGCTTCCGCAAACATGCCAGGCGATCCAACTGTCCCTAAATCGGAAAGTTCTCTCACCTTGCCCCTTAGTTCGAAGTATAGCTCTTTATTTCGTTTTCGGTTCCAAGACAGTGGGTTTTCACTCGCAGCTATTCAAGTGAAGCATGCCGCATGCCGCATGCCGCATTTGTTCCCGTCTGCTCTTGACAACGTGCCCTCGCCGGCCCGTTTTCAGGCCTCAAGGCCATCCCCATGAAAATGGTGATGCCTGGCAATCCAGCCTAACAGGCCGGCGCTCGTTGACAGTAAAGAGCGGAACAAATGCTTCTGTTGATGCCGGCTACAGCCGCACTTCGTTACCAGAGATCAATCAATTCCGCTTGTGCAGCGGCGTAGAACTCCAGCGGCGGCGTCATATCAAAGACGCTTCCGTGAATCCGGTCATGGCAGTAAAAATGGATGTAATCGCCTACTATCTCACAGGCGTCTTTGTACGAGTGAAGGGTATGCCGTACGAGAAGTTCACGCTCAATTTGAGCATGAAAGGATTCGATGTGAGCGTTGAGGTTGGGTGTCTTTGGCGGAATACGCCCGTGTTCCACTGCTAGGTCCAGGCATCTATTTTCGAACACTGCTGAAATGAACTCAGGGCCATTGTCGGTTCGAGTTACCGCCAAATCCTTGCGATCACGATGCAGACCTCGTTTCCATAGATCCCGTTCGAGTAGCTTGAAGGCATCCATTCCCTGGCATGACAATCCGATATGATACTCAATCATAACCCGGTCAAATACGTCAATCAGACCCATCAAAAAGCAAAATCGATCTTCTCGATGTAGACCTATTTGATATCTGTTTCCCAAAGTTGATTCGAAGCCGTCATAATGCGATTTCTGGGGAGCCTTCGAGGATAATGGACCACAGCGGGTCTGGCTGGTTGCAGGATATCCAACTCTGCAAATAGACGATAGATGCGCATTTTGTTGACCAGCAAACCCTCTTGTTCTACTATACCAAAGTTAGAGACAAGTCTCCAATCTAATTAGATATAATGGAAGGGCCAACCCCACTCGCGGATCCGTAGGTTGTTCTGCTATACTGGAACCAACAAATCAGTAGCGGAACAGAGCTACAACGCGGGAGGTTGACCTACATGCATTCTATCACATATGTCGGACTTGATGTTCACAAAAAGAGAATCTGGGTAGCGATTGCCTACGATGATCGAGAAGGCGCGAAAGCGTTTGCCGAAATTCCTAACGACCCCTTTTCTGTGAAGAAACTGGTGAAGAAGTTGGAGAAAACCAGTCGGGAGCTGTTATTCTGTTATGAAGCAGGCCCCTGCGGCTATGAACTGTATCGTCAAATCAAGAATTTAGGGCACTTCTGTATTGTCGCAGCGCCGTCTCTGATCCCGCAAAGACCGGGTAATAAGGTCAAGACCGATCGCAGAGACGCTGTCAGTCTCGCCCATTGGCTTCGAGCCGGCGAACTAACTCCTGTGTGGGTACCCGATGAAGAACATGAAGCATTGCGTGAGTTGCTTCGCGCCCGAGAGATGGCAAAACGAGATCTGCAAAAACAGCGGCAAAGAATCGGCAAGATGCTGCTGCGGCATGGACTGCACTGTTCTCATCGAAATTGGAGTGCGGGTCATATAGCGTGGCTTCGGGGTTTGAAGCTGGAGCATTCCAGCCAGCAGATGGTATTGTCCGAGTTAATCCATGCAATGGATGAATGCCAGGAGCGTTTAAACCGTCTGGAGAAAGAAGCGAAGCACTTGTGTAAGAATTCGTCGTTAGGACCCATCATCCAGGTTCTGCAGGCGTTACGCGGCATTGCTTTTGTTACCGCTGCGGGTATTGTGGCAGAGGCCGGGGACCTCGCTCGGTTTAAAACGGCAGCGCAGCTGATGTCCTATGGGGGTGTAACGCCCAGCGAACACAGCAGCGGCGAACGAAAACGCCGCGGACACATGACCAAAGCGGGGAACTCCCATCTGCGCTTTTTGGTGATTGAAGCAGCCTGGCATTACCGACATCGACCGGCCGTAGGCAAGGATTTACGAGCACGCCAGCAACACGTATCGGAGGAAGTAAAGCAACTGTCATGGAACGCACAGCAGCGATTACACCTGAAGTATCGACGTATGACGGCGCAAGCAAAACCGCCGGGTGTGGCTGTTACCGCCGTGGCTCGAGAGCTGCTGGGATTCATATGGGCGTTGGGGCAAATGATGTCCGAGAACACCGACCACGTGGCATAATCATAATCGGAGTGCGTACAGATCGCGTGGATGCTTCCGATCTACGCTGTGGATATGCCGGAGTCGTGGATTTGATGGATAACTCTGCGAGTTAACCACAAGCTCCACCACTCCTTGGACAACATCCATGTTGTCCACATATCCGCCAGCTTCTACGACGACGGCATGGAAAACCGATTATTAGAACCCATAAATTGCTGAAAATGGCCGGCAAAGAATTCCTAAGAGCCATTGGTTTGGACCTTGTATCCGTTTTTGCATCACTGAAAGGTGATCCGTGGATATCCATCCACTACAGCCAACGAGAAACCTCACACGAATGCGGAGTATCCCCGTCCTCCCTATGTGCTAGGCCTTGAAGCCGAACGCACGCTGTTAGATCGGGACAGCTCCACGACGGATTGATGATCTTGCGGTTCCGACCCGCGCATACCAGGTTGATCCATCGTCGTTGAGGTGAGTATCTCGCTGGCCAAATACAGATCACAAAAACCTACTTTGCGAGGGGTCTTGACTGGCCCTTCCATACCAGGGGGCCAATGTAAAAACCGACTTCCAATGTCGGGTATCTTAGCCCGCATTCCGACAAGGCTTGTCGGAATGCGGGCTTCTTTGTTTGGATAAAGGAATCAATGAGTCTCGTGGATAAGCAAAGATATCA
>PUOC01000152.1 GCA_003551965.1 Clostridiales bacterium
GAAGAGCCTTTTTCGAGGTGGACACCCGGATAAATGACCGTGTCCCGCCCCACAGACGAGTCCTCCGAAATCCATGTCTGATCGGGATCGATCATGGTCACGCCGCGCAGCATCCAATGTTCGTTGATCCGCCTCTGAAGAATCTTTTCCGCTGCAGCCAACTGCACCCGGTTGTTGATGCCCATACATTCGCGGGGGTCTTCCACGGTATAACCGACCACCCGCAGGCCGTCTTCGAGCATCATGGGCAGGACGTCGGGGAGATAGTACTCCCCCTGGACATTATCGGCACCAACTCGCTCCAGGTAAGAAAACAGCTTAGCGCTGTCAAAACAATACGTGCCGGTGTTGATCTCTTTGATCCCCCGCTCTTCTTCGGATGCGTCACTCTCCTCCACAATTCCCTGTACACGGCCTTCTTCATCCCGCAGGATACGGCCGTAGCCAGTGGGATCGTCCATGAAAGCTGTTATGATGGCGGCGGCAGCCTGCTGTTCGCCATAGTAGGCCAATGCCTTGGAGAACGTTTCCCAGCGGAACAAAGGGGTGTCTCCGTAGGTAACCAGGACCGCACCCTCAAACTCCTCAAGAACGCCGCGGCACTTATCCACAGCATGGCCTGTACCCAGCTGTTCTTCCTGGATTACACAGGGAATATCCGGTACCGCTTCCATGACCTGTTCGCTCTGATGCCCTACGACCAGATACACTCTGCTTAATCCAGCCTGCTGCACTTGCTCCACTACCCGTCGAACCATGGGACGCCCGCCTATGGGATGCAGTACCTTGTTCAACCCAGAACGCATCCGTGTCCCGTGGCCCGCCGCCAGTATGATCGCAGCTGCGCCCACTGCCAATGTCTCAGCCCCTTTTCGAGATTCTCGCAAACAATTGGGAAGTTCTTCATACACACGAATTTCCCTGCCGGAGCAGGGAAACACCTTACGACGATGAATTATGGTCCTTGTCAGGAACCTGGCCCTTTTCGACCCAGCGCCGAAAGAGCTCTTCCTCGCTTTCGCTGTGTTGTTTTTCCTCGCCAGTCGATTTTTGTGAGTCCTCTTGCGGCGAACGCTTCCGTTCTCGTTTTTTTTCCATAGCCTTCTTCTTCTGTTCACCCATGTCCCGGCGCAGTTTCGCCAGCGATTCCACTGCCAGGGATTGGGTAAGCGGTTTCGGGCTGCGGCCTTTGGCGGGCGTCTGCTCTCTGACATAGAGCTCCTGGATCCGCCGGCCGAAATCCCGTACCAAACCGCGGTTTCGCACTTCATTGCCGGTGATGCGCATAACAATGAAACCCTGATCGTGGAGATAGAGTTCCTTGCGCTGATCCTTTTCTAATGTATCCTTCGCTGCATGAACATATCCGTCCACTTCGATTACGATGCGGCGGCCCACAAGGATATCGACCTCATATTGATCGATCTGCACCCGGTGGCGGCAGGGAACGTTTCTCCGCCGCAGCTCCTCGATGACTTTGTACTCACTGGCCATGCCTGGAGAAAGATCGCCCTTCATAGAGCACCTCAATACATGGTAAAAAACCTCGCCTAACGACGAGGTACACGGAATCAAATGGCTGGGGTGCCAGGATTCGAACCTGGGAGTGCAGGAGTCAAAGTCCTGTGCCTTACCACTTGGCGACACCCCAAAAAAAGAACATGGCTGGGGTGCCAGGATTCGAACCTGGGAATGCAAGGGTCAGAGCCTTGTGCCTTACCGCTTGGCGACACCCCAATTGACAGTACTGAGTATAGCAGAATTACAGGAGCTCGTCAACATCACGCTTTGATTCCACCCAGTGGGATGGTTTCACCCTCAGGCGGCGATTTTCCTCATCGACTTCCTCCAATTGAATCAAGGCAATACAATCCTGCACCTGCTTTACTTCCGGTTGCAGCGTCTCAATCAACACGGCCTTCCCGACCACCTGGCAGTCAAACTCGTTCATCAAATTGAGCATCCCCCGCATGGTGCTGCCCGCTCTCATAAAGTCATCCATAAGAAGAACACGAGCCTTGGCCGGCAGGTCTCGACGGGACAAGGACATCGTCTCAAAGCGCCTCGATGAACCCGACTCGTAGTTGACGGTGAGCACGGACCCTTCCGTAGGACGACTAGAGCGCCTGGCCACAACCAGAGGAACATTGAGCGCGTGGGCTGTCATCAAAGCAATGGGAATTCCGGCTGTCTCGATCGTGGTAACATACTGCGGCCGCTCCGGAGCAAACCGCACGGCAAAAACTTCGCCGATTTCTGCGATGGTCGCCGGTGAGGCGGCCAGATCATTCAAATACAAAAAGCCACCGGGCAGGATTCGCTGCGGCTCTTCCAGCCTCCGGCAGAGAGCATCGACCCTCTGCCACAACTTGCGGCCCGATACACATGGAATGTAACGAACGCCCCCGGCTGCACCAGCGATGGTTTCCACCCTTCCTGAACGCATAGCTTCGAAGGTCTGACGGATCAAATTCAGATCTTCGCTGATCGTCGATTTCGCCGCCGCAAACTGTTCAGCAAACCCACTGAGTGAGTAGACATGATGAGGGCGC
The DNA here is from genome assembly GCA_003551965.1 of Clostridiales bacterium. Taxonomy (GTDB): domain Bacteria; phylum Bacillota; class Limnochordia; order Darwinibacteriales; family B1SED10-159; genus B1SED10-159. The sequence goes on from PUOC01000152.1 coordinate 2,553, forward strand.
TCCACCAATGCTTTTGTGATGGCCGCTATTCGCTGACTTCGCCGCATGGCAGGGCCTCCTTTTGATCCGCAGCCGGTGCCAGTTCCCGGCAGGCCAACGCCCAATCAGCTGGTTTGTCCACATCGGTGCCAATCTCCGGATAGGGCGATACAACGGCTGAAGCTTTGACATCCAAAATCTCTTCCACCCGGCGCTCAAACTCCCGGAGCGCCGCCCGGCGAAACACAAAACGCACAATAAACCAAAAGCCCAACATCCGGAACAGAATCCATGGCTTCTTACGGAGTGCAACAATCCGTTCTACCGTATCTTTGCACTCTCGGACCGCCGCGGGCGATACCAGCATGATATTGCCGCCGGTAAACACACCGTCCTTTGTACGCACATAAGTACGGGGCACACCAGGGAAACGCCGCTCGTTAGCCTCCCGTGACACAATCGGATAATAGATATCCTTGGAGAAATCGCCGCAGCGCTGCAGGAAATCCTCTAAAGCTTCCCTATGCAGCAGCGGTATATCCGACGTCACCAACAATACTCGTTCTCGGTGACTGAAATGCCCGACACCGCGTTGTATGTTGTCGGAAAAACTGTCGGCCGAGGGAACCAACGCGATGTCCTCGGCCAACGAAGAGCGCAGTTCCCCAGGGCCCACAACCGCAATGTTCCCGACCTTCTCTGAGGTACGCAGCGCTGCAATCACATAGGAGATCATAGACCGTCCATGGATGGGTATCAGCGCTTCATAGCGACAGCTGCTGATCTCCGTTAGTTTTCCTTTGTTCTCTGACCCGGCTAAGACTATGGCATCGATCTTCATCAGGAGCCTCCCACATGCCGATCTAGAACACCCATACCGGAATGCGTTAGACGGCACATCCACAGATTTCCTTGCGTGCTGTACTGTTCCCATGCGGCTTGGGCCTCGTCCTCTTCGGTATAAACAGCAAATACCGTTGGGCCGCTGCCTGACATCAGAACCGATGCAGCTCCCGTCTCCGCCAAGCGCTCTTTCCAAAGACGGCATTCGGGAATCTTGGCCAGCGTATAGGATTCCATGGCATTGCCCATTGACTGCAGCGCCTGGTCCAATTGGTCTGCATAGAGATGATCGACAAAGGCCTGTGTGTACTCACTGCCGAAGATCCCCGAATCCAAGCCTTCATAGACGTCCTTCGTAGCAACCTTGTCATCTGGCTTCGCCAAAACAACCCACCAGCGCGGGAGTTCAGGGAGGCGAGTTAAGCGGTCCCCAATACCTTCCGCCAATTGTGTTCCACCAGCCAAGCAAAAAGGAACGTCAGCCCCCAAGGAACTGCCGATGATTTGCATTTCCTCAAGGGTGAGCTCCACTTCGTAGAGGATGTTTAGTGCAGTGAGCACTGCCGCCGCGTCGGCGCTTCCCCCGGCCAGTCCCGCCGCAGTCGGAATTCCCTTTTCGAGGGTAATGGACGCCCCGCCAGAAATGCCGGTAATCTGGAAGAACCTTTCGGCAGCGCGCCAAGCGACATTGTCGGAGTCCTGGGGAAGATCGGCGTCCGACACCAAGTCTATACCCCGGGCCTGGGTACTGACGCTCACCACATCGTGAAGATCAACCGACTGCATGACACTGGATAATTCATGGTAACCGTCTGCTCGACGTCTTAGCACGTCAAGTGTTAAGTTCAGTTTGGCATATGCAGCAATACGAATGGTATCCATGGCTTCACCTCATCCTATCCATTATTCCCCACGACCCTAGGATTTCCTGCCCTTGTTACATGCAGCTTGATGGTACAGCGCACAAAAAAATAACCCGGAACCCGGGTTATTGACTGACACCTATTCTATGATTGTCAACGCTTAATTCAACCGTTTCGGTGAGAACGTCTGCGTAGGAGTAGGACATGCGTTCCACGGCATTGGCTTGGTCCAACTTGACCACGAACACCTTAGGATAAGTCCTTTCCAATACTCCCTCGGCCTCGACGACTTTCTTGCGTCCTTTATTCGCTCGAAGCTTGACTCTCTTTCCAATACAGGCATCAAGATCAAGCTTAATCTTTTCCAGCACGTTTCCGTTACCCATGGGCACCCACCTTCCCCTCTTTGCTCACCATCACTATAACATATTTGTGCCCATTTGTCAACGAAACATATATTTTATCAAGCACAGAGGCGCCTGTCAATAGCGAAACTGCGATTTTTTGACTGGCATGTGACTCAAAGTGACACAAAAGAAAAAAGCAGGTGCTCTACCTGCTTCATGTAACGCTCTATGCCGGCCCCACCGCCTCCGGCGGGGTGCATGGCTGTTTACTTCGTGTAGCGGTCTGCCACACTGGACGCGGCATAGGAGTCGGGTTTTATTTTCGCTGGAAAACCTGACCCCACAATCATACCAACCACTTCTTTGATCATATCCCGCGTAGCACCGTTGTTCCCAACATCAAGATGAATCTCGACATCGAGTTCATGCCCTGTTTCGGAAAGCCGTTCGGCCAAATGCGAGGCTAATGTAAGGCTGCGAGACGCTTCATAGAAGATACGCTGCCGCAAACTTCTCTGCCTGTACTGCCGATCCCGGTCAAAATAGAACCGGCCGCCCTTGCCTTGACGGTACACAATCAGCGCGGTAACATAGTCGGTCACCTCGTCGCGCATCTGTGAGTCGGTTCCGACGATCAGGTGGTACTGATCCTCTGGATGCTCTGCGGCATAGGCTAAAATGTCTGTGAACACAGAGTCAAAAGGCATCGGACCATGGGTTGGGCTGACAAAGGTAGCATCCATCGGATCACCTTCTTTCGCAAATAGAGGGCAAAAAGACTATCCTTCCGGAATTTTACTCGTTTATTATAACAAAAAACCAGCCCGCACCACAACCAATTTTTTTTGTACACTTCGGGCGAGGCGGTTTTTCTGATAATATATGCCAAAACAATGCATAGCAGCGTGCCGGATAGACTATCCTTCTCACAGTTCGAGCGGAGCAAAGATCATTGCAGGTTTTTCCCTCGGGTATTCCCGAAAACGAAACCTATAGCAGGCCAGGGCACCAGCCCTGCGCCGCGCACACCGCCGCCGGACCGGGGACCCAGACCACCTACCGGTCATTCCTGTACCGCAGGAGGGCATTGGTCAAGAATGCAAAATCATGCAAAGAAAGTTCTTCCGCGCGAACGCGGCTGTCAATTCCGGCGGCTGACATCGCTGCGTCCACATGCCCCATGTCCAGTTCCCACTCTTGGACCAAGGGGCGCACGGCGTTGCGAAACGTTTTGCGCCTTTGGGAAAACCCCTGCTTGATAACGGCAAAAAGTTCGTCCTTTGCGGCGGTGACCGGTGGTTGGCTGTGTATTGCAAGGTGGACAACTGCTGAGTGGACCTCCGGCCGGGGAAAGAATGCGTCGGGCGGAACCACCCGCGTTAGGTGGGGCGAGCTGTAATACTGTACCATGAGCGATAGGATGCCGTAGTCTTTTGACCCCGGTTCCGCCTGCATCCGCCGGGCCACTTCGTGCTGGACCATGACCGTGCACGACTGGAAACGGGGAGGTCCCTCAAGGCACCGCATGATTAACGGCGTCGTCACATAGTAAGGCAGATTGGCAACCATCTTCAAGGGCTGCCCGCCCCATCCATGGCGGCGCAGAATAGAGTCCCACTCCAAAGCCCGGGCATCGCCTTGGACTACACTGCAGTTCACAGCCGGCGGCCGTTCGTGTAAGATCGCAACCAGCTCCCGATCCAGTTCCACCGCAGTGACAAAGTGCGCGGCATCGGCCAGCGCCGCCGTTAATGTCCCCAGCCCCGGACCGATTTCAAACACCCAATCCTGTGCGGTAACACCAGCGTCCCGGACAATGCTGGCCAGCAAGTTCTTATCGCTGATGAAATTTTGGCCCCATCTGCGTTTATGCCTAAACCCGTGCTTCCTCAGCAGACGCTGCGGTGAGAATTGTTGCAAGCCGACACCCCGTCTCTTCCATATTTCCCAGGAAATATCCTACTAACCGATGTCCAGTATATCAAGCTGCCTCTGCAGCCTCAGCACCGCTTCCCGGCCCACAAGCTCCCGCAGTGCAGCGAGAACCTCTTTCTCTTCCAAGCCATCTAAAGAATCCAGAAGCTCTAAGATGTCCTCAAATTCCTCCTCGGTCAGTTTTCCGTTCTTTGTGAGCTCCTCGCCCACTTGTAGGAACCGCAGTTTTGTCCGTTCAAGCTCGTCGGACAGCGCCATTCTACTCACCTTCCCCCTGGAAACTCGTCAATGAACCGCGTGTACTCCTTTATGAAGCGCAGCTGCACAGTGCCGGTGGGGCCTTTGCGCTGCTTGGCAAATATCACTTCTACCAAACCTTCCGTGCCGTTTTGCTGCGCCAGTTCGGGATAATAGTAGTCCTCCCGATACAAGAAAACAACCATATCCGCAAACTCCTCAATGTTCCCCGAATCTCGAAGGTCGGACATCATGGGACGCTTGTTTTCACGGCTCTCGACACCTCGGTTCAACTGCGAAACCAAAATAATGGGAACATCCAGTTCGCCAGCGAGGTCCCGCAGTTCCCGCACAATTTCCCCGACCTGCAGCGACCACGATTTGTTGGTATAACTGGGCGGTTTGATCAACTGCAGATAATCGACAACGATCAAGCCGAGATCGGGCTTTTCTGTTTTGATTTTCCGTGCCTTGGCGCGTATCTCGGCACACGACAGTCCCCGTCGATCGACAATCGTAATCGGGAGGTGATACAGTTCATTAAAGACCTGCTGCGCTTGGGCAAACTGTTCATCACTCAATTTTGTTTGGTATTCATTGGACGTTATTTCAAACGACCCATCCTGCTTATGGGTAAAGAACTCGCTTAGTACAATTCGATCACCGATCTGTTCATCATCCATTTCCAGACTGAAAATCAAAACCGGAACCCGGCGCTTGGCTACATTCACCACCATATTCATGGCAATGGCGGTCTTGCCCATGCTCGGCCGGGCAGCTAGGATGATCAAATCCTTTCGTTTCAAGCCCGTGGTCATACCGTCAATCGACGGAAACCGAACCGAGAGGCCATAGGCCTCATCAAGGCCCTGCCGGCGTTCCACCAAGTTTACGTAGCACTTGTTCAGCACATCAAGCAGGCTTTTGGCATCCTCTTCGCCGTCTGTGTCATTCTGTGTTGCAGAAAAGATCAGCTCCTGTGCCTGCGCTTGCATCGACCGCAATTCTTCGTCGGATTCGTGGAGTGCCAGATCCTCAATGGCCCGGGCTGCTTCTAGCAGCCTTCTCGCCCCTTCCTTCTCCCGGATGATATCTACACTAGGCTCCAATTCGCTGATGGCAGAGAAAGACTCAGTAAGGTTAATCAGGACTTCTGCCGGGGCTTCAATATGTTCATCCCGGCGCAGACGATTATATACCTGCGTATAGGAAATTCGGCCCCGCCGGTTGTACTGGTCTACGATGATCTCATATATTTTGCGGTGCATTGGATCGTAAAAATGTTTGGGGTTGAGTTTGTCGATGACGTCGTCTACCTTGTGCGGATGTTTGATCAGTATGCCCAGCGTCTGCCGTTCGGCGTCTCGATTCATGGGCACAGCTTCACTGGTCAAACTCATGGGGGAACAGCTCCTTCCATTTCTGCTCTGCGCCAGGATGGATGCGCCTCTCACTGCTCTTGGGAAGAACCTTGGCTAAATGGGGCCTTTCTGTCAGATGCGCATACTCCCGAACCCCTTCATTATACCAATTGCGGAGAACACCTTCTAGGTACGAAAGCGTCGGCCGTTCCGCATTCTCACACATTTCTTCCACGGCTACGGCAATGACTTCATGGGACAGTTCCTTCTCTTCCAGCCAAAAGACCAGTTTCTGCATGACTTCCTGGGTCGCGTCACCGACTCTGCTGCTCCAGAAATTCACCAGCCACTCAAACTGGGCCTGGGCTGCGTCAAGCATGGTTGGGGGCGCCATGGTCTGTTCACGGCGGCGTGATGCACCTGCCCCTGCGTGATCCCACCCTGTCCCTTCGTCCTGGGGAACACAGAGGC
>PUOC01000305.1 GCA_003551965.1 Clostridiales bacterium
CTCTGGTTCCGGCTCCGGCTCTGGTTCCGGTTCCGGCTCTGGTTCCGGCTCCGGCTCTGGTTCCGGTTCCGGTTCCGGCTCCGGCTCCGGTTCCGGCTCCGGCTCTGGTTCTTCCTCGACTTCTTCGGCAGGTGCTGCGGCTTCTTCTTGCGGCGGGGTTGGTTCTTCCTGAGCCGTTGGTTCTGCGGGGGTTTCTGTTGCGGAATCGGGATCGGTAACGGGAGAAGGTTCCACAGTCGGTGATTCTTCCATACGCAGGACTTGAATGGCGCCGCCTCGTTCAAGGCTTGGTATATCGCCTTCTAGCAGTTCGCCCCACTGGGGATATGTGACAAAAAGCAGAACATGAAAGATCACGGAAACAAAGACAAATCGGCTGATCGGCTGATCGTCATGGCCATTGAAAAACATGAAGCTGTCCCACCTTTGTCTAACTCTCCTGTTCTACTGCTAATCCCAGTTTACTGCCGCCGACGGCTCGGATATGATCCAATGCGCTTACCACATGCTCGTACCGAACCTGACGATCAGCTCTGACAATGACAAACAACTCAGGGTTGGCTTGAAGAGCCTGTTCAATATGTTCCCGCAGTTCTCGTCCGGTGACCGTACTTCCCTCTACATAAAAGGCGCCGTCCCGGTTCACGCTGACTTCCACCTGTGTCGCTTCCTGCGGAACACCACTTACAGCCCGAGGCAGTTCGACGTCCATCCCCATGGGCGTTGTGCGAAGGGTTGTAAACAACATGAAAAAAACGAGAAGGAAGAACACCACGTCGACCATGGGCATCATATCCGGCCGGGGGATTCTCCGTGTTGTGCGGCTGAATTCCATCAATACTCACCTCGCGACTCCAAGACCGTCAGCAGTTCATTGGCACGCCGGGTCATGTCTGCGGTATTCCGGTCAATGATGCTGTTTAAGTAGGCGTACACTGCCATGGTGGGTATCGCGATCATCAAACCCGTTGCTGTAGTGATCAGTGCTTCAGCAATCCCCACACTCAGTGCGGCCGGGGCATCGATACCGTCTAGGGCCGCCATAACATTAAAACTTTTTATGATACCTGTGACCGTTCCTAGCAGTCCCAGCAGGGGAGCAATGTTTACAATAGCGTCGAGAATGGTCATACGCCGTTCCATACGATGGATCTCTTCACGGCCAACTTCTTCCATTCTTTCCTTGATTTCTTCCTTTTCCCGATCATAGTAGGCAATGCCGGCCGATAGCACGGAAGCCACCGGGCCCCGAGATTTCTTGGCCAATTGCATCGCTTCAAGCACCTTTCCTTGTCCCAAAGAAAGTTTGACATCGTCCATTAGTTCCTCTGTGTCTACCCGGGTACGGTACAGGAACCAAAAACGCTCGAGTATAACTGCTACAGCTACAATCGAGCAGAACAACAGCGGAATCATAACCGGGCCGCCGCGCACAATAAATTCAACCATAATTCATACCCCTCCATTACCAATGCTTCAAGTTACATCTTGAGTACTATTCGACAGAGGCGATTGGAATCCTTGCCCCGTGCCAAAAAGAGGCTGCGTTCTTTGGAAAGTATTCGCCCCGATTGGGCTAGCTTAGGGGGCAACCACAATCTTAAAAACCGGCGATTTTGGCATGGCATCAATCGATCACTTGTATGCACCTAGACAATCGTTTGACCCAACTGGTGGGCACATAGAACTGGCCCAACAATACGGTGTCCTTTCCGCCCGGCCCATGGCAGTCTGAGCCGCCTGATGCAGCCAGTCCCAGCCGTTTGGCTAAATGCCAGTAATGCTGTCTGTCCTTGGTGGTATGGTCGGGGTGAATCACTTCAATACCTTGCAGGCCGCAGTCGCAGAGCTCGGGAATCAGCTCGTCACGATCCATCAGCCCAGGATGGGCCAGTACAGGAACACCGTGGGCTTGGCGAAGTAACTTCACAGCATCGTGGGGCGTCACTTTGTCCCGTTCGATGTAAGCCGGCTTTCCGATGCTCAGCCAGCGTTCAAATGCCTCTGTTTTTGTCAGACAGTATCCGGCTTCCTGGAGAGCCGATGCGATATGGGCTCGGCCGATGGCCGCGGGACCCGCCTGTGATGCAACATCGTGAAATGACAGGTCCATGCCCAGCTGGTTCAACCGCTCAACCATGGCCTGGGCTCGTGTTGTCCGATCGTCGCGCATCCCTTGCAGCAGGGTCTGCAGTTCCTTGTTGTTCACATCAACCCAATACCCCAAGATATGCACTTCGGTCTGCCTGTAGTCCGTACTTAGTTCAACCCCCGGTATCATACCCAGCCCCTGGGGGCAGTGAGACAGGGCTTCGTCCAATCCAGCTGTGGTGTCGTGGTCCGTGACCGCAATCACGTGCAATCCGCGGGCCTTGGCCGCTCGGCCGATGTCTTGCGGCTGCCAGCGCCCGTCGGACGCTGTGGTGTGAATGTGCAGATCGGCAGGCATATCATACTCCTTGTCGTAGCATTTTGGCTGGACTCCCAGCTTGAGCTCGAATAGACTATAGATCGGCCTTAGTAATTCTGCCGAGAATGGGCGAAATAGTTTCTGGAGGGTCCTCTTCAACGGTAAATGACTGCTGCAGGCGCCCTGTCACCGAATTCGCTTCTTCCTGGCTGCGTGCATGAATATAGGCCAATGTTTCGGACTTCCGTACCGCGGCGCCGAGTTTTTTGCACAGCTCAATGCCGACATCAGCTAAGACCTGACTGTCCTTGGTGACCCGGCCCGCACCTAAGGTCATGGCCGTAAGGCCTGCCTCCATGGAGTCAATTCCCGTTACATAGCCGCTGCTTGGTGCGGGAACAGCGGCCACATGCGGAGCGGCAGGAAGCAGCTCCGGCCTCTCGATGACGGAGCGATCACCGCCTTGGGCAGCAATGAACTCACCGAAGCATTCCAGTGCTTCCCCTGACTCTAGTTTCTGCTGCAGAGCGTCTGCGGCATGCCGGCGATCGTCTGCCTGGCCAGCCAAGAGGAGCATTTCTTGGCCTAGGTGGAGACACAGTTCCAAAAGATCGTCTGGACCTTCGCCCTTCAATGTTGCGATGGCTTCTTTGACTTCCAGGGCATTGCCAATGGCATAGCCGAGCGGCTGGGACATATCTGTCACCAACGCGACTGTTTCTCTTCCCACGTGCGTTCCGATGGCCACCATAGTCTTGGCAAGGTCTTCGGCGTCCTGGAAATTCTGCATGAAAGCCCCTTGGCCCGTCTTCACATCCAAAACGAAGCCGTCTGCGCCCGCGGCAATTTTTTTGCTCATGATGGACGAGGCTATCAGGGGAATGGATTCCACGGTGGCTGTGACGTCCCGCAGAGCATAGAGGTGCTTATCCGCGGGTGCTAATTCGGCCGTCTGCCCCATGACCGACACCTTGATCCGGTTGACCTGCTCGATGAACTGCGCGGTGCTTAGATCGGCGCGGAATCCAGGGATGCTTTCCAGTTTGTCAATGGTTCCCCCGGTGTGCCCTAGGCCGCGGCCGGACATCTTCGCCACCGGTACACCGCAGCTTGCTACCAGCGGAGCCAACACCAGTGTGGTCGTGTCACCCACCCCGCCCGTGGAGTGTTTGTCAATTTTACGGCCGGCAATGGCGCCGAGGTCTAAGGTCTGCCCAGAACGGACCATACTCATGGTCAGCGCCGATGTTTCGCGGCTGTCCATGCCTTGGAAGTATATGGCCATACACAGGGCTGCCATCTGATAGTCCGGAATATCGCCTTTTGTATAGCCTGCAATAAAAAAGTCGATTTCTTCGTCGGTCAAGCTTTGTCCTCTGCGTTTCTTTAGGATGAGATCATATGGACGCATACCGCTGTCATCCTCCCATGATGTCGTCGAAAAAACTGGTGCCTGGCACCGATGCATGCACGCCGAAAACGTCCGCCAGGGTTTTGGCCACATCGGCAAAGGTCGATCTGACACCGAGGGACACGGGATTTACGTAATGGCCATAGACGAGGAGCGGAACATACTCCCGGGAGTGATCTGTACTTTTCGTGGTTGGATCGCAGCCATGGTCTGCCAAGATAATCAGATAATCGGTGTCGTGCATGGTCCGGAGAAGCTCGGGAACTCGCCGGTCGAACTGTTCGAGGCCGCGGCCGTAGCTTTCGGGGTCGTTGCGGTGGCCCCACAGCATGTCAAAATCAACGCAGTTGGCAAAGACCAGACAGGATTCGTCCTGGGTCCGCTCTATCCAGTCCAGCGTCTTGTCCACCGTTTCCATATTGTTTTTGGACTTGAGCGACTGGGTTATACCTCGGCCCGCAAAGATGTCTTGGATCTTTCCTACGCCGTAGACCGGTATGCCAGCGGTGGTCAAGATGTCCAAAATCGTCGTCCCCGTAGGCTCCAGACTGAAATCCTGGCGGCGGTCGGTGCGTTTGAATGAACCGGGAGTACCAATGAAAGGCCGGGCAATTACCCGTCCGACCGCGTGTTCTCCTTGAAGCTGTGTCCGAGCCGTCTCGCACCATTGGTACAAGGTGTCGACTGCAACGACTTCTTCATGCGCGGCCACTTGGAAGACACTGTCGGCGGACGTATAAACGATCGGGTATCCCGTTTCCATGTGTTCTTTGCCCAATGCTTCAATAATGGCAGTTCCAGATGCTGGCTTGTTACCCAGCACGTGCTCACGCCCGATGGCTTGACAGAAGCGGGAAATCACGTCATCGGGAAAACCGTCGGGATACGTAGGAAAGGGTCGCTGCAACTGCAGGCCAGCGATTTCCCAATGGCCTGTGGTAGTGTCCTTGCCCGGTGAAGCTTCGGCCATCTTTCCCCAAGCCGCCGCAGGCCGTTCCACCGGCTGCACACCTGCGATGGGACCAATGAGGCCAAGGCCTAACGCCTCCAAATTGGGCATTGCCAGGCCGCCCAATGCTTCAGCTACATTTGCAATGGTATTGCTGCCTTCGTCACCGTATTCGTGGGCATCAGGCATCGCGCCAATGCCCACACTGTCGAGAACCATAAGAATGACTCGCTGCATGACTAGTCCTCCAATTCCCAGCGAGGATGCGTTTTTTGATAGACATCCCGCAGGTGCTTCTTGGTCAGATGGGTATATATCTGAGTCGTTGCTATGTCCTTGTGTCCTAGCATTTCTTGCACAGAACGCAAATCGGCGCCTCCGTTCAGAAGATGGGTAGCGAAGGAATGGCGCAGCGTATGCGGTTTCAGCGATTGGGTCAATCCTAGATGTTGTCCGTATTGCTTTAAGAGTTTCCAGAAGCCCTGCCTCGTCATACGAGTGCCGCGGACACTGAGAAACAGCGCTTGCTCGCGGACATTCTTGACAAGCCTCTGCCTGCCCTGGGAGAGATAGCGGTCCACCGCCGTCAGTGCATGCCGGCCGACGGGGATAATGCGCTCCTTGTTTCCCTTTCCGATGCAGCGCACGTAACCGAAGGCATCCACATCGCCGAGGTCAAGCTGCAGCAGTTCGCTTACCCGCATGCCAGAACCGTATAGAAGTTCGATCATGGCTCGATCCCTATGCCCCGTGGGTTTTGCAGTATTGCACAGGGAGAGCAGCTGCTCGATCTGTCCAATCGTCAGTACGTCGGGGAGATGCGCGCCCTTCTTTGGGACATCCAAGAAAGCTGCAGGGTTTTCGTCCAGAATACCCTGGTCCTCAAGATATTGGCCGAATCCGCGGATGGCCGTTGTCTTGCGGGCAATGGTGGCGGGTTTCTGGCCCTGTTCGCGCATGTGGTGCAGGAACTGAAGCAGGTCTGACTCACAGATATGCTTAAGGCCCGTCCCCTGCCGTTCGAGGAAATCCAGGAACTGCTGCAGGTCCCTTCGATACCCTTCGAGGCTGTTCTGGGCTAATCCTTTTTCCACTGTCAAATAGTTTACATAATCAAATACCGGTTCTCTGTTCAATTCCCCATCACCTCTCCCGGATTTCCATGATCCATGTTATATAAACACGCCTCGGTAGGCGTGCCGGTTCGATCATAGCTGTCTCCCATGCACCGCTGTGCACTGCCTTGGGTGAAGAGTCTGGCCTTGATATCCGTTGGATGAATCATGACAGTATTACAAGCCTGCTTGCAGTGGTCTATGGCCGGACATGGGAACTTGGTGCAGCACGGCGTGATTCCCCGCCTTGGGCCCGTTCAGAATATGCGCAATATGCGCAGGGCCGCAAGGTCGTTCGGCCGGTTTTGCCGATATTGCGATGGATCTTCCCTATCTGCTGGTCCGACTCCTGCTGTCTTTGGCCCCTCCGGCCCTGGACTTGGGAGGAAGGTGCATGATTTTTGCTGTGAACCCCTGCTATTGGTGGTATTGACGACCGCAGGTCAAAGCCTGCATGTTGAGGGCAATTAAATGATGGTGGCGGGAAGGGAGCACCATTTGGAAGGATGCTGCGATTGAAGCCTCTGTCACGATGCCTGTTGCCTCCATGAGAGCGCCTAAAGCGATGATGTTGGCCGTGCGCACACTACCTATCCGTTCTGCTTCTGCTGTGGCCGGGACCGCAACAACCTGCAGATCTTCCCGTTTTGGTTTGGCGTCAATCAATGACGAGTTGTAAACCAACAGGCCTCCTGGTCTAATGCGGTGCTCGTATTTTTCAAGAGAAGGAAAGTTCATTATTACAGCAGCGTCTGGTTCTGTGACAATGGGAGACCCGATTTCCCGGTCACTGATTATGACAGAACAATTACACGTCCCGCCTCGCTGCTCGGGCCCGTAGGAAGGGAACCAAGTCACGTGTTTCTGCTCGAGCATAGCTGCTGCAGCCAGCAGTTGACCCATGACCAGAACCCCCTGTCCACCGAAGCCCGCGATAATCACTTCATGCATGGGTCTGGCCCTCCTTTGGCGCACAGAACTCGCCTAAGGGGTAGGCGGGGATCATGTGGTCTTCCATCCACCGCAGTGCTTCCCTAGGAGCCATGCCCCAGTTGACCGGGCAGGTGGACAGCACTTCCACGAGAGAAAATCCCTGTTTCTTCTGCTGTACGTCAAAGGCCTTGATGACAGCTCGACGTGCTTGCAGCACATGTTTGGCATTGTGGGTGGACACACGGGCGATGTAGGCGGAACCGGCCAAGGTCGCCAGCATTTCGCTGATCTGAATCGGATACCCGTTGGCTTCAACACAGCGCCCGGTGGGTGACGTAGCCGTCTTCTGCCCTAGCAGAGTCGTTGGAGCCATCTGTCCGCTGGTCATGCCATAGATAGCATTGTTGACAAAGATAACGGTGATATTCTCCGCTCTAGCGGCCGCATGGACGATCTCAGCGGTGCCGATGGAGGCAAGATCGCCATCGCCTTGATAGGTGAACACTATCGTATCGGGAAGCACGCGCTTAATCCCTGTTGCTACCGCCGGAGCCCGGCCGTGGGCCGCCTGCTGCATGTCACAGTCGAAGTATTTATAGGAGAACACAGAGCAGCCAACGCTGGCTACGCCCACGGTACGGTCCAAAACCCCCGTTTCATCAATCGCCTCGGCCGTCAGTCGATGGATGATCCCGTGGGTACATCCGGGGCAGTAGTGAAATGGTGTATCAGACAATGCCCGGGGCCTTTTAAAAACGGTTGTCATGATTGCACCTTCTTTCCGCAGCCTTTGGCGAGTTCTTCCGCGATCTCCTGCGGCGTCGGGACCATGCCGCCCATGCGATGATGAAGATAAACAGTGGTTCGTCCCTCTGCAGCTAAGCGCACGTCCTCTACCATCTGACCGCTGCTCATTTCCACAACCAGCAGTGGTATTTGCCGCTCAGCGGCTTTTGCCAGCGGGTGATCGGGAAAGGGGTAGAGGCTGATTGGCCGTATCAAGCCAGCACGTATACCTTCACGGCGGGCGATGTCTACAGCCGATTTGGCTGCCCGTGCCGCCGTGCCGTAGGCAACAACGAAGATGTCGGCATCGTCTGCCGCTACCTCTTCCCAATCCATCTCTTCCTGGCGAATTCGTTCATACTTCCTCATCAGTGCCAAGTTGCGCTGCTCTAGAGATTCCGGTACGATATCCAATGAGTTTACCAAGTTTGGTCTGCGCCCTTTGGCTCCCGAGGTAGCCCAGGGTTTTTCCACAGCAGGCAGCGGCTGATCGGTGAACTCCACCGGTTCCATCATCTGTCCAAGGATACCGTCGCCGAGGATCATGACTGGATTGTTCCACTTCTCAGCGAGGACAAAAGCCTGCCGGGCCATGTCGGCCATTTCCTGTACCGAAGCCGGTGCCAGCACGATCATGCGGTAATCGCCATGCCCTCCGCCTTTTACTGCTTGGAAATAATCCCCTTGACTGGGATGGATGCCCCCTAACCCCGGTCCTGCTCGCATGATATTCACGATCACGCAGGGAAGTTCAGCTCCTGCAATATAGGAGATCCCCTCTTGTTTGAGGCTGATGCCCGGACTTGAGGACGATGTCATCACCCTTGCTCCGGCACCGGCCGCTCCATAAACCATGTTGATGGCGGCCACTTCACTTTCAGCCTGCAGGAATACACCGCCGTGCTCCGGTAGATGGGCAGCCATGTAGGCAGGAATTTCATTCTGGGGTGTGATGGGATACCCGAAATAGGCTC
>PUOC01000013.1 GCA_003551965.1 Clostridiales bacterium
CCTCGGTGCAGGGGGATCTAGATATGCAAGTAGTTGGTGTGATTTGACCACGGCACATGCACCTTCCTGAAGACGATCATTCACTGGGTTCGTTAACCATGGCCCGGGCCTAAGGCAATTATGCCGCGGCAATGAAAAAGTGCCAAAAATGTTCCCCGCTTGTCCTTAACGAATAGATGCTCATTGACGCCGGAAGAATCGCGAAACCTCCTTCGGATTGTCCATGCCTGCCACAAGCGTGTTCTTACAATATTTTCCAGTTCTCTCCCGGCGATTGGTATATGAACATCTCCGAAACCACATTAGCGGATACTCTCCTGGACGGCATCGTCCACGAATCGGATGTCATCGAAATCCGCGGGGGTGAGGCTGAGAAGTCGATGCCGGCAGTCTATGGTTTCCATGGCATCAAGAGCCCCTGTGAATAACCGAGCCAATGAAGCTGGGATTTGGTCACTCGTTGCTTGCAATTTCGGAGCGATTGACTGGATCAGATATTCCCGGAATCGTGGATCACGCTAGAGCGGACACCGTGGAACCTCGGCTTCAAGAGATGGATTGTCAAGAGAAAGACGGCCAGGGAGAAAGTGCAGATAGAACGCACCAAAGCGACCGAATGGTGTCGAAGACCCACGGATGCCCAGAGCCGAATGACTCTTGAATGCTACGTAGGCTTCTGTGAGTGCCGCAGGGTGCGAATTCCTCAGGCCGCTTGACGGTATCGGGTGTCTCAATGCAAACTCGCAAAGGCGGCCGACATCTTTTTTTGTGTGAGGGCACCCATAGAAAGCGAAGGAGGTGGTGCATCAGATGCAGACGAGCTTGGATGTTAAGGAATGCTGTGACGTCCAGACGACGGGTCTTCCTGTAAATAAGATGGTCCAACCGCGATAAAGCCCCAGAGCGGAACAAATGACGAAAAGGGTTGACAGAAGCGACGGAAGATGATAAATTGAATTCAACAAGTTGAATGTAATAGATTGAATATAATGGAGGAAGTGAGTGTGTGAGCCTAAGATTTGGATTGCTGGGGCTATTAACCTATAGTGACATGACTGGCTACGATTTGAATAAGGCATTTGACTCTTCTCTTCAGTTTATGTGGAACGCAAAATCGAGCCAGATCTATCGTGAACTGGGGAAAATGGAAGAGGAGGGCTTCGTTATATCTCGCATAGAGCCACAGGACAAGGGATTTGATAGGAAAGTCTACTCAATTACGCCATCAGGGAAGCAGGCGTTTCAAGAGTGGCTTGAAGCGTTTCCTAATGATCTAGCTTCTCCTGTGCGAGACGAATTTGTTGTTCGTGTTTTTTTCGGTCAACACCTTAGCACAGAAGACCTGGCATTCGAAATCCAGCGATTTAGGCGACAAAAGCAAGAAGCACTGCAAATCCTCGATGGGATATCCCAATCGGCACAGGAAGCTGCGGAGCACGATGGATTACAAGAGTCCAATTTTTACTGGGAGCTCACCATTAATAAGGCTCGAAAGGAAATCAGGGCGGAGATCGAGTGGGCCGATGAAACAATCAAAGAACTAGAGAAAAGGAGCTAGAGAAGCATGTTGGAGCTGTTAAACCTCAAGAAGAATCCAATAAGTGCATTGTTCCTTTTCACGTCAACTCTCGTATTCTTGGTGGCCCAGGGTATTGATCCTGAGCATGTCAGGTTTCTAGCCTTTGATTACCAGGCGTTGCCCCAACGGTGGTACGCTATTTTAACGTATGGATTTGTCCATGTGGACTGGAATCACATTATTATCAATATGGGGATACTTATATGGATAGGAATATGGGTGGAACGGTTGCTTGGTTCTTGGCGATACATTGTTCTGGTGGTAAGTGGAATTCTAGCTGGGGCGATAACTCTGGTGTTGCGGGAAACCGCTGGAATTGGCTTTAGTGCGGGAGCGGCCGCTCTTCTCTTCTACTACAATTTTGCTTTTCCATGGAAAAGAGAACTGTTCTTTAACCTACCTAATATTGTGGTCCCCGTTGCTGTATTGGTTGTCTCAGTAGGGGCCATAATCTTCGGATGGCTGCCGTCGGTGGGGCACTATCCTCACATTGCCGGGGCATTAATGGGTGTTGTTCTTCTTGGAATCTTCCGTAAGCATCATAGGCCAATTTGAGACAATAGGGCTTCGAGTAAATCACGAAGGCAGTTTGCAGACTTTGAAAGACCAACCTGCCCTTCTATCTTTAGGCCATGAGGCCGTCTTGGATCGGACCATAATATTGAAGTGAACTATTGGCATCATCAGGCAAACTATCCGGCAAAAGACTCTATGATGGTGTCATGCCGTTGCCTTCCGTGGAGTTCATCGGAATGGACTAGGCCCCTCCATGTAAGGGCAGAAGACGAAGAGAACGAGGAGTGTCCAACCATATGGTCACCAGGTTGTTTGTTAGGTTGCTCGCTGTCAGTGGCGTCGTTGTGCTTCTGGTATGGGTTACGGGGTTGTTCGTAGAATTGCACCCTGATGCGTACCGTGATGCTATCACAAGCGTGGTGGTAGTGTACGGGCTATACCTCATCTTGGCCTGGGTCTATTCAAGTCTTAAGTCCAAAGGGGGGCGGGCGCAGGAACTTTGGAAGGGTTTGGACAAAACGAAAGCTTCTCTCCTGGACAACGACTCCTTCTTGGAGTCAGTCTGTGAGGCGTTTACCCTTATCACTTTGGTCAACAGCTTGATGATGGTGACCGGCTACGACACGCCGAAAGTAGGTGCCTTTGCCTATGTCCATATGCTGATCCGATTTCTCATTGTCTCGATGGTGATCGCTGTGTGGAAGTGGGAGGGCGTCCTGAAACTTGGCAGAGACAGTATAGCAGCTCTGAAAGGGTACCGGGGCAGGCAGGGGCTGATTCGAGCCTTATCCTCAGTTGTACACGGAGGTTTCCTGTCGGCAACTACCAAACTGTTCACGTTTATCACGGTGGCCTATTGTATAGCGATGGTCCTCTTAAGCAGCATTGTCAATCCTACGGCAGGAGCATTTTTCTACATGTTTCTCTTGGCCCTTCTAGCAGTGATTACCGTGTTCATGGGAGTCATACACGTTGGCACGATTAATCGGAAGGCAAGACATCTTCGATAGAAAAAACGGGCGAGGCTCCATCATGGCATAGGCATTTTTCAGGTGGAGCGTCTTAGCGGAATGGGGAAGGGTCATGAGATGGATTATGGTCACCTGCAACGGGAAACGTCTATGTATCGGTGTCATAACTCTAGTTCTTTTCTTGTTTGTCAGCGTTGTCAGTGCGCAGATTGGCGATCATGAGGAATTAGGAGAACTATTGGATGTCTGGATGGAAGAGCTGATGCGTATGCATCAGATTCCTAACGCAGTTGTCGCCATTGTGGACCGTGGCGAGATTGCCGTGGTTCGCGGGTATGGCTTTGCGGATCTGGAACAGCAGACACCGGTTGATGTTGGGAGCAGTGTCTTCCGTATCGGGTCCACTGCAAAGTTGGTGACCTGGACAGCTGTCATGCAGCTGGTAGAGCAGGGTAAATTGGACCTGAGAGCTGACGTGAACAAATATTTGGATTTCCAGATACCGGAGGTCATGGTCATTGATGGCAGACAAGCAGCCCCCATTACACTGGAACATCTTATGACCCATACCCCTGGATTTGAGGACTACATGTCTGACATCTTCTCTCTAGATCCCGACAGGAAAAAACCATTGGCTCAAAGCATGCGTGACGGTTTACCAGCAAGGGTGTTTCCACCCGGTGAGGTTATAGCCTACTCCAATTATGGTGCATCCTTGGCTGGCTACGTTGTAGAAAGAGTGTCGGGGCTTCCTTTTGCCCAATACGTTGAGGAGAACATATTTGAGCCGTTGGGCATGGAATCGAGCACTTTTCGGCAGCCATTGCCTGATGATCTGGCGACCAGTCTGGCCAAACCCTATCGTTTCGTGGATGGCCAGTTTCGCGACGGGCAGTTTGAGTACATGAGCGAGCCCGGCGGAAGTATGAGCAGCACCGCTCCGGATATGGCTCGATTTATGCTTGCGCATCTGCGGGGCGGCGAAGTGG
Source organism: Clostridiales bacterium (assembly GCA_003551965.1). GTDB lineage: Bacteria > Bacillota > Limnochordia > Darwinibacteriales > B1SED10-159 > B1SED10-159. Next base: position 4,056 of record PUOC01000013.1, read on the forward strand.
ACGGACAGAGAATTCTGCAGGAGCGCACTGTGGACACCATGCATTCGCAACTCTTCACCCACCATCCCCAACTGCCGGGTATGACTCATGGGTTCATCGAAGGCGAGTTCAATGACCGGCGTGTACTTCTGCACCCGGGCGGTACTATGCTCTATGATACCGCGTTGTATCTGCTGCCGGATGAGCAGGTGGGATTCTTCATGACACACAGTGGTGGCAGCGCCATGGCAAACTTGCAGGTCTTTGCCCAATTCATGGACACGTATTTCCCCGCAGACGACATTGGAGTGGCCCCACAGCCGCCAGCAGGCGCGAATGAACGCGCCCGGGCTTTAGTCGGGGAATACCATCAGAACCGGCGGTCGTTCACCACCGACGACAAGATGCTGAGTCTGATGTTCGGAGTCATTTTGGTGTCCGCGGACGATGGGCACCTGGTGATTCAACACATGGGTCGAACGCATCGTTTTGTGGAAATAGAGCCCGGTCTGTTCGGCAACGTCAGTCCAGAACGCGTGCCGGACCTCAGCGGCGATCTGCGTACTATCGCCTTCGATACCGATCCGCTGGGACGGAGCATGCTGATGATGGCGGGGCCAGTCAGTTATTCGCGAGCACCATGGCATGAGCGACGCTTACCCAACTTCGCGGCCCTGGCCGGCTCCATCCTGTTCATCCTCGTCAGCTTAGTGTTCTGGATCGGATCGAGTCTTGTACGACGGCTGAGGCGGCACCAGCACAAACAAACGCTTCGCGGGGCGCGGCTAGCCCGTGGGATAGGGGTTCTTTTTGCCCTTTTGACGTTAGTTGTAGTTCTCGAATTCTTCATGGTCGGTGAGCCGGATCCCGTGTACTTACTGCCGACACCTGCGTACACAGAGGTCCCTCCTTGGAGCGCTGTTGTCAGCCAAGTGGTACCCTTGGCCATGGCGGTTATTGGAATCCTGGCACTTGTGACGATGGTGTTGGGTTGGAAGGGCCGTTATTGGAACGTTGCTGCCAGGGTGCATTACACAATGTTTACCGTGGCTGGCATGGTGCTCTTAGGACTCTTCTACCACTGGAATATCTTGGCCCTTTAGCATGAGGACTACCAAAAACGGTGTAAAGACCCTGCCTGTAAGCCTAGGCCTAGTCTTTACCCACGCTTGGCACCGGTGGTTAAGGTGAGCCGTCCCCACGACCGGACATAATGGCACACATTTCTGCAGCCGTCTCCAAGCGTTGAATATCACGCCAAAGAAGCTGAGTGCCAGGCGGACCAAAAAGAAAACCGTACACGACGCGTCTCGGGTTTCTCGGCCCGGCATTGGGCGTCCACAATGCCAAGTGGTGTTCCGTCTTCTGTGACTGCCATCGGTTATCCTGACGATAGCACCCAGGTGCAAGAAGTGGCCCTGATGCAACACGACCAACAGAGCATTCAAGGCGTTTGCCGAAAGGAACATTAATCAATAAAACCCAGCGCACCCATAAAGGATGAGCAGCAGATTCTCCCAACCGGACGTAATCACGTTCCTGCAGGAAAAGAAAGAAGCCCCGGACATTCCCAGGGCTTCTCGTCATTTCCCCAGACGCAATGTGCCTGATTGGGCAGCTGGTTAGGGACTAATCCATGGGTTGGGGAACAATGCGAACGATCGAAACCGTCCGGCCTTCTACGGCAGCGTAGATAGCTCCATCATGCTGCCCCACAGTTACGTCACGGACGCGCCAACCTTCCTCAGCAAGCAGGGGAGCAAGCTCCTCAAGGCCATTATCTGTGACTTGGAAGTGGGCCAGATACCTGCTGGCCAGACCGCCTACAAAGAGGTCGCCCTGCCAGTCCGCAAACCCATCGGCATCATAAAACGTCATCCCGGCAGGCGGAAAGCCGCCGCTGCCGCATTCCCAATAATGGACAGGGTTGATGGTGTCATCTCGTTCTTCAGGAAGAACTCCCACAGGTCGGCGGGTGCCATAGGCGCAGCCATGGGTGGCTATGGGCCAGCCATAGTTATTTCCCCCATAGATGACATTAATCTCATCACCGTCCCGCTCGCCGTGCTCACTCTGCCAGATCTCCCCGGTTTCGGAATGGATGGTCATCCCCTGCGCATTGCGGTGACCGTAAGTGTAGATGGCATCTTGGACCTGGGGATCATCGACGAAAGGATTGTCTTCAGGAATCGTGCCGTCGCGGCGCAGCCGAATGGTGGTGCCCAATACATTGGACGTATCCTGCGAGACGTGATCATCGAAATTCTTATCTCCCCGGTCACCGATGGTCATGTACACATAATCATCCTGAATGACTACCCGTGAACCATAGTGAGCCGTGCTCCTAAGGAACGGTTCGGCAAAAAACAACTCCTCCAGATCCCGAAGCCGGTGCTCTTCCAGATCCAATACAGCCCGGGCCAGGAAGGTTGTCGTCTCGCCTGCTTCATTGGCAGCAGAGTACGTGAGATACACGAGCTTGTCTTCATCGAATTCTGGGGAGACTGCCATATCCAGCAGGCCGCCCTGACCCCGGGCATCCACTTCCGGAACGCCTCCAACTTCTGTCACTGCCAGTGTTTCGGTGTCAATCAGGAACATGGAACCAGAGTTTTCGTTGGCCAGTAACTCGGATGTTCCGGGAATGAATTCTATTCCCCAGATCAGCCCCACGTCTTCAGCGACCACTTCGAGTACGGGCTGTACTTCATCGTTTGCCCTAGCAATCGGCATACCGACACGGGCTTGCTCGTTCTCCAGCACGCCTTGCTGTACCAGATACGCCGCCAAACTCAGCAGCACCACGAAAACTACAGTTCCGTACACAAGAAACTTTCTCGGAACCCTTTTTCTCACTTCTTACACCTCCAGGTATGGTCGAGCATTCTTAGAAACCAACAGCTTGTTTTGCAGGTCCATGGTCAGCGGTGAGAACCCTATCATCAGGGCCTCGTGGATCCTCGTTTCCGGCACCGGATACAGTCCTGTGGCATTGAGAAATCTATTGCCCAGCGTGAAGTCGGGGTCATCCACAGGGTCGTCAGGCTGTATGCAGCTCATTCGCGTACGAGCTCAAGGACTATTGCTGCGGATGTCAAAGAGATCAGCGTGCTCGGCCCGCTTTGGTTCGGGTGACGGTGGCTGAAGCGTGCTGAGAACAGCGGTGGGATCTCAAGGAAGCTTAGTGGACACAATAATACACCTCTTCGATAACAAGTACGAATACTCCTTTTTAGAACTGCGATTATGCACCCGACACCGTTCGGAATAGACGAAGTCTTCCCGTATTCTGCGCTGTTAAAGACAGTTGGGAACGCAGAGCAGCCATTGGACAGCACCGGAATAACCCATACGCAATGACTCTGTCAGGCATGGAAGGAGTGTATTGTCGTCTGTGGGACAATGTTGGCCGAGGCCCTGAAGGTTGTCAGACAGGTTTCGGAGCAGGGGGAGAAAACATAGGGAACACCCTTGAACCCTGTCTATGCCATCGGCTTTCCTGGGGCTAGCTAGGAGCGTTGCAGTGCGTTTAGACGTATTTGCCGGACATTCGAATGGGTATAACAGTACCTGGTGGGTATCCGGAACTACATCGGGCTGTGATTCTGGGATGTCAAAGCCGTGTTTCCAGGGAAAAGTGAGCCACCCTTCTTGACTGTGTGATCCGCCAATCCAGACGGGTTTGAGCCGCTTCTGAGGAATCCTCCATACGCCTTCACTGTATCGGACAATGTACAAACGATAGTACCGATCAAGCTACGGGAGGGCGATGTATGACTGGCTGCCGTCTGAGGAGCTGCACACTGTACCAGAAGTATAGGGTGGTCTTGGTGTTTTTCGGCAATCAGCTCTTGAATCAAGGGCAACGCGGCCGTGAAGAAAGACTTGCGCGTTACCGGCTGCATGATGGCGTGCCCCTTTGCCTGATTGGGAGGATCAACGGCGATGAAGGCGGGATACCCCTGCTGTCTGCCAATCTCAAGCAGGCGGAATCGGCGACATCTGGGGAGGAATTAAGTGGCACATCACGAAACCCCTAGTGATGCCGACGGCCTGGTCGTGGAAGGTTATGCGCCTACGGAAAAACGAGTCGTATGCGTCGGCGGATTTAAGAGCTGCTGGAGGTGTATCTGGTAAGCAAGGCAGTTGAACATAGATAGGAGGTTAGAGGCGTGAAGAAGGGAATCTGTGTGGGGTCACTGCCCAAAGAAGGGTCATGGAACGAGCGGTTTGCCCTGGCCAAACGGGCTGGATTTGACGGGGTGGAGCTGCAGACGGTGGATGATGCAAAGACCTACAGCCAGATTAAGCAGGCGGCCGTTGATGCGGGAATTACGATTCCCAGTGTGATGGATAATCTGCACTGGAAATGCCCCCAGTCGGATCCGGACCCCCAGGTGCGCCAGCAAGGTCTAGATAACCTGCGCAAGAGTCTGGAGACCGCCGCGGCCGTGGGAGCCGATACGGTCCTGCTTGTGCCGGGCGTGGTTACAGCCGAGGTATCTTATGCCGATGCCTACCAACAGTCGTTAGAGTCCATGGAGGCCGTAAAGACTTTAGCAGCGGAGTACAAGGTGTGTGTGGGTATTGAAAACGTCTGGAACCGTTTCCTGCTCAGCCCATTGGAATTCCGCGATTTCATCGACAGAGTGAATAGTCCTTATGTGCAGGCATACTTTGATGTGGGAAATATCATCCTCTATGGTTTTCCGGAACATTGGATTGGTGCCTTGGCCGGGCGCATTAAGAAAGTCCACGTTAAGAACTTTCTGCGTGCCAACTATGCCTTTACCCATCTACTGAGCGGAGACGTCAACTGGCAGCGAGTCATGGCTGAGCTGCGGACGGTGGGGTACGACGATTTTCTCACAGCCGAACTTCCGGCCTATCAATGGTCTCAGGAGCAGATGCTCTTTGATACCGCCTCTCATATCGGGCGGATCATGGATCTGTAGAGCCGCTGAGGCGATGCGCCGAAGCAGCCCTAACGTCCGACCCTTTGTCTCGCAGGTTAGATTGGAGTTTGGAGTAGGTGTAGGACATAGGTTGGTTCTGTGCAGCGCCTGAGGCTTCCCGGGGCCACAGGTGCTGCTCGTGACGCACAGCGAAAGCGGATTTCCGGATGCAGCCAAACCAGCTCAAGATACGGGTATTGCGGTCTGCATCCTCAACAGCGAAGGATAAGGGAGATGAACGCAATGGAAAAAGTCCGAGTGGCCGTTGTAGGGTTTGGTCAGATCGGCCCGGTGCATCTGCGCAGCTATCAAAGGATTCCTGACAAGGTTGAAGTCGTATCAGTCTGCGATCTGCTTCCTGAACGGCGGAAGCTGGCCCAGGAGCAGTACGGAGTCAAGCAAACTTGCGATAACTACGCCGATTTGTTTTCTATGGATGTGGACGTAATCGATGTCTGTATCCCGACCCACGAGCACCATGCCCTGGTCATGGCGGCGGCGGAGCACGGCAAGCATGTCTTCTGTGAAAAGCCGATGGCCATGAAGATGGAGGATGCGCACCAGATGGAGGCGGCCTGCCGCAAAGCCGGTGTGAAACTGCAGCTTGGGTTTGTGCGCCGTTTCGATAATGAGTGGAACAAGTTCCGACAAGTTGTTCAGGATGGACTGCTCGGCCGGCCGGTGGTCTGGCGTTCTGCTGCCGCGGGGCAAGGTGCGCCGACGCCGTGGTTTTTCCAGCGTGAGCTCGGAGGCGGCCCATTTATGGATGGTGCAGTACACAACTACGATTTTGGCCATTTCATGTTCGGCCCGGTGAAGAAAGTAGCCGCCTGGGGAACCACAATCCAGCCGGAGCGCACTGCGATTGACACCGGTGTGGCCAACATCTTATATGCCTCCGGGGATACTCTCCAGATGATGTGGTCCTGGGGTCTACAGCAAGGCTGCCGTGGAGATGGGCTGCATGACGTACTAGGCGAAAAAGGTGCCCTGGCATTTCGGGCTCCCAAAGGCGAATCCCCTGGGGGAAGTGAGGTAGGGCATCTGGTGATCTCGCGCCCGGGAGACGAAGAGGAAGCACATACGTTTGTCCGCAATGACATGTTTGCCGATGAGATGGAGCACTTCATCGACTGCGTGCGGGAGGATAGAGAACCCATGGTCACGGGAAAACACGGCCAGGATGCGCTGCAGGTGGCCTTGGCGGTCTTAGAGGCGTTCGAGACAGGAAAACCGGTGGAGCTGTGAGCAGCCTGCATGGAAGACCGGGGCTTCGCGAACCCCGATGGGTTATGTCATAGTGTCCGTCTGGGGAATGGCTGATCGTTGTGGACCAGCACGTGGAGTGTTGGCCTTGCCGGTGTCCAGATAACGGAGACGCACTGCTGAGAAGAAATCCGATTGGCTGCTAGTATGGTGAAGGTGCAGTGATAAGTGATCGGATGAATTCCGAGGGCTCACAGTGGCTAGCGAGCCGCAGCGGCGCCCAAGCAAGCTGGTGGGGCTGGTGGACGCGGGCTTGGACTGACCCGCTCGATCAGCCTTCGCCCTGACTGGATGATGCCGAAGGGTGTTGGCAATCCGCGAGCCAGTGAACTAGGTTAAGGATGCCTGCATTGTGTGTATAATAATTCATCGGCATCCATTGGTATGGGGGATCGGTGAATATCCTATGGACTCGACGCATGGTCAGGTGCGGGAGGGTCTAACGTTGGAGTTGGTAAAGGTTGTCCCTAGGAGGCCATGGCAGTTATAGCCGGCCTCTGTGTTCATCCTATTGCTGCTGGTGGATCAGATGAAAACGCGAGGTTATCATCTCGGCGGTACGGATGACACTACAGCTGGGTCCCGTCGGTTTAGAAGAGGCTTCGCGGCTTTTGAGTAACTCTGCAAAGGAGAATCTACGATGTCAATACCCACACCAGAACCGCGTGTTCAGCGATTTGAGAAACTTGCCTATGGTATGTTCATCCACTGGGGTCTGTACTCACAGATCGGCAAGGGTGAATGGATCATGCATCTAGGACGAATCCCGAAGCCAGAGTACACAAAACTGGCCGATGGGTTTACGGCAGAGGACTTCGATGGAAGAGAGATCGCTCGCATCGCCAAGGACGCAGGAATGAAATACATAACCATAACCACCAGGCATCATGATGGATTTTCCCTGTATGATACTCGGGGTCTCAGTGACTATGACGCACCCCACAGTGCCGCCGGCCGCGACTTGATCGAGGACTTTGTTGAAGGCTGTCGAGCGGAGGGGATTGTACCGTTTTTCTACCACACGACCTTGGATTGGTATCAGCCGAATTTCACAGAGGACTTCGATGCTTACTTGGAGTATCTGCGTAAGTCGGTTGAGGTACTGTGTACCCAGTATGGTGATATCGGCGGACTATGGTTCGATGGCAACTGGAGCAAGCCGGAGGCTGACTGGAAAGAGGATGAGCTTTACGCAACGATCCGCAGGCATCAACCGGAAGCGATGATCGTCAACAATACGGGTCTCGATGCACTTGGCGCAGTGGGTCATCCTGAGATTGACAGTGTCACCTTTGAGCAGGGATTGCCTCGGCCCATGGATCGCAGAGGGCATTCGAAGTATGTTGCTGCCGAGATGTGCCAAACGATGAACAGTCATTGGGGAATAGGTGCAAATGACTTTGCCTACTTGTCCCCGGCCCAGATCATCCAAAACCTGTGCGCGTGCCGGAAGGTCGGAGCCAACTACCTCTTGAATGTGGGCCCCACCGCACAAGGGCAGATTCCGGCGTACGAGCAGGCGGCACTCATGCGAGCCGGCGATTGGATTCACCTGCATGGTGATGTGATCTATGAAGGCAAGCCAACCCAGATACGCGGTTTGGGTGCGGACTTCGCACTGAAAGCCGCCGGCAAGCTGTACCTCTTCATCCATGATTTGGCGACAAAGGGCGATCCCCATGTGACAGTTGGCGGGGTTGGGGCAGGGGCTCGCGCCTTTACCGGTGTGGATCAGCCGGTTACCTCAGCCCACTGGTTGGATGTGGACGAGGAGCTCTCGTTTTCGCAATCTTCATCGGGGCTGTTGGCTATAGAAGCAACCGGGTTTCCCTATGGTTCCAATACGGTAGTTCGAGTGGCCGGGCTGTCCTAGACGTGCGGCGCAGGCCTGATACCTTGATCCACCGCAGCGCCCCGGCCTTGCGGCGGGGGTTGCGGAAGGAGATTAGCTGCGGCCCATTCGGCCAGAATTGGTTGATAGTGATGCCGTATGACCTTTTGTCTGCGCAGCGGTGCACCCGAAGCAGCGGTGAACGGAATTCCGCACATCCCGTTTTGACTGCGGCTGCTTGCCTTCATCGAGACGCTGCAGCGCTGCCAAAGGCTTCGGGAGACCACTCTAGAATGCTGACGATGTTTATCTGCCGGCTGCAGAATGCAAACGGAAAGCATTCAGAGGGCTGAGCGCGAAATCGACCGAGAAGACGGGCTCGTCCATGGCGCTGTTTTTTGACGGAGCCGATAGTCCATGAACCCCGTGTTCTCCGCACTATCAGCTTGTGTTCGGGCCGCTGGCCTTGAAGGCCCGAAGCCTGTCGTCGCAATCCTATTCCGCCGTTGGTTGCTGTACGGGTTCTTCGCCGCCAGTCTCTGCAGAAAAATCAGCTCCTGGACAACGAGCTGCTTGATCGAGTCGCGGCATCTGCACCAGTTCTCTCCCATAGGCTCACTTCGATTATTTGGCTTGCTGACAGGACTTTCTCCAACGGATGCCGAATAGCCAAAAGCACCGACGCCGTGCCCCGGAAAGGGCTATCGGTTGTTTGTTAACCACACCAAAACCAAGGAACCAAAAGGAGCACAACAACATTATTCGTCTATGCCGAGGACAGCTCGCTATGAACCAGACGGCGTTGTTACGGGATACAGCGGCGCGCACTTGCATAGGCTAGATAGGCTGGGAAAGTCATTTTTCGCCGGAAACACCAATCGTAATGACTCTCTGGTTGGAAAATGCTTCCGGGAATTTCTGGGTCATGGGGCTCTGCTCCGCGAGGCTGCCAACGTGACATCGTTCACTAAGCTGCCGAAAAGATGGGAGGCGACATGGGTAGAGCAGAACACAGTCGAAAGGCTTGAGAAACACCCGGCGGTTCGCTTCGGCCTTCCTGCGGCCGCCATTGTGGGGTGCACGCTGCTCATCATGTTTGGGGTTAGCTATTTCGGCAGCAGTTATGCCTATACGGCAATAGGTGCCCTCCTGCTTTTGACAGGATATCTCTGCGGGTGGGGATCATTAGGAGTGGTTGTGATGCTGTCGCTGGCTCTTATCGTCACGGCCGGCCCCTCCGTGACGGTGCCGCGTGTTGATTGGGCAGTATCTGCCGGTGGTACGCCACCGAGCTCCGTGCTCTATCACAGGCCAGAGGAGCCCGGTCCCGTTCAGATGCGGTCCGAGTATGCCCTCGATGATGTGATAGGAGATATGGATGATGCGTTTGGGCGGGTGCGCGCCCTTGTGGGATGGGTTAATGGCCGTTGGAGCCACTCGAGTTCAAACATGCCTTCATCGAATGACCCCTTGGTAATTCTGCGTGAAGCAGCGGACGGTGCCAGCTTTCGTTGTGTAGAGTACAGCATAGTTTTGGTGGGCGCGGCCCAGGCCATGGGTATGCCGGCGCGTGTGGTAGGCCTTAAGACAAGGTGGGCGGAAACGGCCCGTGCGGGAGCGGGTCACGTGGTCGCTGAGATTTGGTTGGATGATCTCGAAAAATGGATTGTTGCTGATCCCCAATTGGGCTATGTCTTCAAGGCCGACGGTGGTCCTCTCAATGCAGTAGAGCTCGGACAGGCCCTGGCGCGAGGGCCAGGCTCGGTGGAGGTCCTGACAGCTGACGGCCGTGTGGGATGGCTTCAGAAGAATCGCTATCTGGTGTTTATGGGGCCGTATCTTTTCTATTTCGGCGTCCAATACGACCAAAGAGTTTTCCTTCCGGAGGAAGAGAGGGTGAGAGGGGCGATGATGTTGGTCCCAAACGGTGCCCCGGATCTCAAGGTGGTCCAGAGACAGACTCCCCTGGATATTGACCATTATACGTCGTCACTTGACGCCATGTATGCAGGGCCCGAAACTGCACGTTGGTAACGATGACCGAGAGTCCCGCTGCTGCCCAAGAAACGCAGGAAACAGACCGCCGGCAAGCGACTGTCCCGTAGAGTGGGCGCTTGTTTCGCTGTCAAGACTTGTCCCAGATGAAAGGAAGGATTCCTGGACGCGGCGTAGTCTAATAGACAAGATGAAAGGCAATCTGGTATCGATGATACCGAAGAGTGAGGCTGGTGGAATCGTGAAAAACAAAAAACCGAACGTGATCATCATGTACGCCGACGATCTGGGCTATGGTGACGTGGGATGTTACGGCGGTGAACGCATCCCTACACCGCACATTGACCGCTTGGCCAGCGGAGGCCTGAGGTTTACCGAGGGCTACGCCGCCGCAGCTACCTGCACGCCGTCGCGCTACAGTCTGCTGACAGGGGAATATCCGTGGCGCAATGAGGAGGCGGCCATTCTTGCCGGTGACGCGCCGCTCATTATGGCGTCTGATGCACCAACCATGCCTAGGATGTTTCAAGAGGCTGGGTACTCCACCGGCATTGTAGGCAAGTGGCATCTCGGCCTCGGCAGCGGCGGACTGGATTGGAATCAAGATATCAGCCCCTGCCCGTTAGACATTGGATTTGACTACTCGTACATTCTGGCAGCTACCAATGACCGGGTGCCCTGCGTGTATGTGGACGGGCGCCGGGTGGACGGGTTGGAATCGGATGATCCCATTGAGGTGACCTATGACCCGCACCGGCCGTTTCCAGGACTGCCGACAGGCAGGAACAATCCGGAACTCCTGCGCATGATGTACAGTCACGGCCATGACATGAGCATTGTCAATGGTGTAAGCCGTATCGGCTACATGCGGGGCGGAGAGGCGGCCCTGTGGGACGATGAGACGATGGCGGATGTCTTCCTCGACAAGGCTGTCACCTTCGTGAATGACCATTCGCAGGAACCATTTTTCCTCTACTATGCCTTCCACCAGCCGCATGTGCCGAGGTTACCCGGGCCTCGTTTTGTTGGGAAGAGCGGTCTCGGTCCTCGCGGCGATGTCATCATGGAAATGGATTGGTGTGTGGGCCAGCTGCTGGATACCCTAGAAGAGCAGGGCCTCCGGGAGGACACCATCGTGATCTTCTCCAGCGACAACGGCCCGGTCCTGAATGACGGCTACCGCGACCAAGCGGTGGAGCTAGTGGGCGACCATCGGCCGGCCGGCGACCTGCGGGGCGGGAAATACAGCATGTATGACGGCGGCACCCGAGTACCATTTATTCTTAGTTGGCCTGGCACTGTGGACTCGGGAAGCTCCGACGCGCTGGTCTGCCACACTGATTTCTATGCTTCCTTCGCGGCGCTCCTGGACCAACCTTTGTCTGCGGACGCGGCGGTTGACAGCTTCGACGTCTCCGCAGCTCTGCTGGGCCAAAATGCGCGCGGCCGCACTGAGCTTGTCACAGAAGGGACGCAAGCCAAAACGGTTCTTCGCCAAGCCGACTGGGTATTTATCCCGCCGCACCCGGGTCCTGCTGTGAACACGGACGTCGACATTGAATTGGGCAACTCGCCCGAACCGCAACTTTACGATCTCCGCCGGGACCTGAGCCAACAACGGAATTTGGCTGACGAAAATCCGTCTATGGTAGAGTCGATGGAAGCCAGGTTAGCAGACATGCGCGCCTGTCGGGGCACGCGGCCCGGCACAAAGCCGTAAGCACAGCGGATCGTCGGGCTGCAGAGTGCCTGCCATTTGCTCAGCAGATGGAGAGTCTCCGTCGAAACAGTACGAAGGGAATGGCTGTGAAGGCTGTTGCATCGAGGAATGGGACTGGTGACGCCGATATTGTCAAGACGGCTCTTCAGCTCTCCTTGGCAGAGGGTGCCCTTGACCGAACACCGCCCGATGTGTACTGGCCAACGCATACCCAGGGGGAGTTGGGGGGGTGCGGCCCGTCGCCTCCGGCTTGCACCATTCAGCCGGACATCAGTGTGAGTCGGGCATTCCATGTGCCTGCGGCCTCAATGTGGACGAGTCTGTGGTGTCGCCGGAAGTAGTCTTTCCGGTGGAGCGCCGCGACGCAACCGACCGGATCGTGCTCAAGACAAGCCGCGTGGGGGGATTCCACAACACCGGCAAGACAGTCGACCTCTGCGCATCCAACGTTATAGGTACCCGCCTTAACACCATGCGTTCCACCAGGCCGATCGGCACGGCCCTCTGTCACCTAGCGGCGATAAGCGAGCACTACCCATGGGAGCCTTCAGGCCGCCTTTGGTCTGGGGACATTCCCTGAGGCTGGGGAGTCGCACGGGGTGGGAGGAAGGCCGTTCTGCCGAACGCTGCTGGAATCGTTGTCGAGCTGAACGAAGGGGTACTGCCGGAATCCTCTGGGGAAAGAGTGAGGGAAGGGGGAGAGGCCATGCGGCCGCGTGTCGGTGTCATTGGTGCAGGCGTCTACGGAACCACTGTGCTCCAAGCTTTCTCATGGGCCCAGCGGTGCCGGCAGATTGAATTGGCGGCAGTGGCCGAGATTGACGAGGATGTGCTGACCAAGCAGGCGGAGCGTTTCAGTGTGCAGGGGTATGCAGATTACCGAGACATGCTGCAGCAGGAAGACTTAGATGCTGTGGCCATCGTCACACCGGATCATCTGCACAAGGAAATGGCCCTAAACTGCGCCGATTCCGGGATCCACATGATGGTTCAGAAGCCGCTGGATGTGACCACCGCTGGTGCTTCGGCTATGGTCCAGGCCGCCCGGGATGCAGACGTTCTGCTGTACGTAGACTTTCACAAACGGTTTGACCCCGGACACGTCCAACTGCGGCGCGATGTGAGCAAAGGGAAGCTGGGCCGGATTCAGTACGGATATGTCTGGATGGAGGACAAGATTGTTGTTCCGTCCGTTTGGTTCAGAGATTGGGCCCAGCACAGCTCGCCTGTTTGGTTCTTGGGAGTTCACTTCTTTGACCTTCTGCAGTGGATACTGGGAACCAAGCCGGTGCGAGTCACAGCAACGGGTGTCAAGGACAAGCTGATCGCCATGGGAATCGATACCTACGACTCGATTCAGGCCAAGATCGAATACGCCAACGGCGCTCATTTCAGCGTAGACTGTTCGTGGATACTGCCGGAGAGCTTTCCGTCCATAGTGAATCAAGGCATCCGCATGGTCGGCTCCCAGGGGATCTGGGAGGTGGACAGTCAGGACCGAGGCGTTTTCTATGCAGTGGAGGAGGACGCTGGTTCGGTTGTGCCCAACTATTACGCCAATATGGAACGCGAAGACCCGGAGGGCGCCGCGTACCCGACCGGTTATGTCATCGATTCTATGTTGTGGTTTCTGCAGCTGGTATCCAGACTGAAGGATGGGAAGGGTCTCGCAGACATCGCCGGCCTCTATCCCAGTGGTGAGGAGGCATTGGTCTCCACTCGGCTGTGTGAGGGGATTCACGAAAGTTTGGCAGCGGAGAATGCAATCCTTTTCGATTGGTGAGAGCAGGGGTGGGCCATGAATACTAGTGCAGCCCCTAATAGGTCTCACGCTGGCGAGAGGCAGCAGCAGCTTTCGTTTAAGTAGTGCCGCACTTGGTTACATGAGATCCTTTGCTGAAAGATCCATTGTGCGTCAAGATCAAACTCCGGTGCATGGAATTATGCTCTGTTGTAAGACCTCCTTCTTCAGCATTGTTCACAAAAACCTCCATCGTTGCGCGCACAAGGGCACTCCGAATAAAGCTGCTGGGTCCGTGTTGAAGACCGGTCCATGCAACGCTGCGGTTTTTGCGTGTTGGTTTTTGTCTTCGGTCACGCGGCCTCGCACAGGGTGACAAATATACAAGGAAGCTTTGCGGCTATCCTGTCCGTCACTGGGGCTTTCGACAATGCTTCCGGTGGAGTTCCACAATTTGTCAGAGAATCTCATCGGGGTAGAAACGTCGCGAACCCTAGTCCAGGAAATGACCACACCGGAGTTCCCTTTCAGGAAGGGCAATCTTCAACATGCAACGAGCAGCATGGCCTTTGCATTGGGGCCAGCGGACGACTTGCGGAAAGCCAACAGGACAAGGAAGGTTCCTGGGATGACCGCGGGAGTATTCTACACAGAGGGTGGTTATATTGAACAGTCGCTGGCCATCTGTGGTAGAGCAGCTGCCGATGCAAAACATCGACGCTCTACTGCTGGTGAAGCAGGAAAATCTGACCAAGGAAAACGTCCGCTATATTTCCGGATTCACCGGTTCGTCAGCCTACGTTTTGATCCACCCTAATCGCCGCGTGCTGCTGACTGATGACCGTTATACAGAGCAAGCCGCGCAGCAGTGTCCGCAGTATGAAATCATCCGTCACGAAAGACCATTTAAGAAGGAACTGGGCCAAGTTGTGGCCGACATGAACATCAAGCGCTTGGGGTATGAGGCGGCGGGTGTCACAGTGGCCATGTGGAATGTACTGTCGGAAGCGTTGCCCGGCGTGGAACTTGTGGCAACCAATGGGATCGTTGAACAACAAAGGGCCATAAAGGGAGAAGATGAGATCGCTCTCATCAGCAGAGCCTGTGAAATGGCTGTTCAGGGATACCGTCATCTTCTAGAGCGCTGCCGGCCTGGGCTCAGCGAACGCGAGCTGGCCTCTGGCCTGGAAGCTTTTCTGAAGCAGCAGGGTGCTGACGGTCTTGCCTTCGACATGATTCTTGTTTCCGGCAGCCGAACATCGCACCAGCATGGAAGTCCTTCCGAACGTCGTTTGGAACCGGGAGACTTTGTGCTGGTAGACTTTGGTGCCATCTATAAGGGTTATCGCTCCGATATGACCCGCACCTTTGCCCTTGGGCCGATCGGCGACAAGCAGAAGGAAGTATATAACGCTGTTCGGCGTTCACAAGCAGCGGCTCTAAGCATGCTTCAGGCTGGGGCAGCTGCCACGGAGATCTGCACTAGTGCACGGAGGATTATTGAGGAAGCGGGTTATGGTGATTATACCGGTCGAGGCATCGGCCATGGAGTTGGCTTGGAGATCCATGAGGAACCTTTCGTTATTCCTGCTGACGACTTAGCACTTCAAGCCGGCAACGTCATCACTGTGGAACCGGGCATCTATATCCCTGACTGGGGCGGGGTTCGCATTGAGGACACGGTGGTGATCACAGAAACGGGCTGCCTGGTACTGACGGATTCGGCGAAGGAGTTGTATGTACTGTAGAGGCGAGCCTGACAACCAAGGCCAATGATGCACTGTGGGCGTGAAAGGGGAGGCGTAGACGTTTGTGTCTGGACCTGCATAATAGGCGTTTCCGATAGCGAAAAAAATGACTCCAGGCCCGATCGGGCCTGGAGTCGTGAAATCTAGAGACATTGTCCGGCTACCGGTCAATAAAGATCTGTTCTGGATCATGGATGAGAAGCCACATCGTATCCCAAGTCCAAAGTCCGAACTCAGGTACGTTGACTAGATCTTTGTTAGCCAAGACGGGATACGGAGCTTCACCGATGGTTCCGATCGACCATAGGTTCTCGGCTTGACTGGCCAGGATCTTCTTTCCTAGTTCAATACGTCGTTCTTGGTCGGGTTCACCCATCATCTCTTCCCACCACAACTGCAGATTGCGAGCGTCTTCCATGGGCTCTTCACCTTCGCGGCCATCGGTTATAAACCATGTTTCCCATAGAGGCCAGATGGTGCGTTCCCAACCGGGCCCTTGGGCCGGCGTGATGAACTGTGGCGTGACCGGGAAGAGAACATCGGTAGCCTTGTCCCCACCCCAGAGCGTGGCATCCATCTGATTGGCTGGAGCGCGTTGCCCTGCCAGCTCACCGGATATGGCGTCCAGACGAATATCGATGTCCAGTTCTTGCCATTGCTGGACAACCATCTCAGCATTGGCCAACCGAACCTCTTGGTGGGTGGAACCTTCTAGAGTGATCATGAGGCGTTCGCCATCTGGGCGAAGTCGATACCCCTCGCTGTCACGTTGATCGAGTCCCATTTCGTCCAACAGGGCATTGGCCTTTTCTGGGTCATACTCGACGTAGGCCGTGGCAAACTCCGGTTCGAAGTACTGGCTTGTCTCCATCACGGTATATTGACGCGGCACGCCCTGGCCGAAATACAGCGTTTCATTGATTTCGTCGCGATCGATTCCCAATGACATAGCTCTCCGGAACCGGACGTCTTGGAAAATTTCCCTTAGTGCCGGATCTTCATGGGTCAGGTTGAACATATAGACTACTTTCGAGCCATAGCCACGGTCCCAAAGCAGTGTCCTGTAATGTCCTTCTTCTTCATTCTGGCGATATAACGGGTAGTTGCGGATGTCGGTATAAAGACCAACAAAGTCCAACTGGCCGGAAATCGCCATTCCCTGTATTACCTCAAGATTGGCAACTACATCCGTGTCGATCCCCTCAACATAGGGAAGCTGGTTGCCTTCAGTGTCAACCTTCCAGTAATATGGGTTCGGTACCCAAGAGCGACGATCGGATGTAGCCCGTTCTAACACGTACGGCCCGATGGTGGGGAAATCGGGGTCCCAAGCACCAGAACCGTACTGCATGGCCGCCTTCTGCAGAAACAGTTCGTACCACGCTTCAAAACCGGCTTCGGAAACTGCATCCGCCAGTTCCTCTTCTGACACAAAGTCAGGGTGAAACTGACTTAAGAAATGCTTTGGATAGATGTGAAAACGGTCATGGAAAAGTGATTCTTCGAAGAAAGGTTTGGGACTGGAAAAAATGAACTGCAGCTTATGTTCATCAATCACTCCCAGTTCCATCAGTTCACCGTCTGTCATCCATTTCGGGTTGATCGTCGGGGTCAAATCCTCGTTCTGAAGAACGTGTTCATACCAGAATACGATGTCATCAGTGGTGTAGGGAGTCCCGTCCGACCATTTCACTCCGGGACGCAAATGGACCGTAAACACCGTCATATCGTCAGATGCAGAAAATTCCTTAGCAAAGTGGGGCTCAAAGATGATGTCGTCTGGACTTGGGCGAGTGAAGGAGGTGAATCCCGATTTCAGCATGGCATCGTCGCCCATGCCCTCGGGGACCGTACTCGCTGTCCGCAGTGTACCGCCGTAATGACCGATCCGTTCAATAGGTTCGACAACAAACGGTGTTTCCGGCAGCCTCTCGTCAACCGGAGGAAGCTCGCCGGCCGCCACCATTTCCGCAAACTGTGGGGCTTCATTGTATTGTGTGGCAAAAGCAGCCCCTGTCAGCAAACACAGCAATAAAAACGCAGATGCCAAGAGCGATAGACTTCTTAGACGCACTTTCATTCCTCCTCTGAATTTCGCAGTGTTTTCAACAATTGCCAAAGCTTCGCTTCTACTGCTGCACTTTAGGACTGGTCCCCCTCTTTGAGCTGGTTTGCCGTAGATTTGAAGCGGTGTCGACTGCAACGAACTATTCGTAGTGCGTTATCCCATCTCTGCTAACCTAATCCTCGGCAGAGAATGCCATAATGCGAATTCCGCCGTCTCCTTGTGGGTCGGGCATTCCGTCTCCAAACCGACGTTTTCATCGACGGCACAAACGGTGTTGTTTGACTTTCTTTCACAAAATACTTACTGATATTATAACGTTGTTATGTTCCGGGGTCAACTGTTTCGCCTGCGAAAAAGGTATGGAACGCCACCGATAGTGCTTTTGTGTCGGCCCTGACGATAGTGCGCTTTTTCCGGCATTGTCGCTTGTCCCTTGTTGCCAGCCGCAGCCTAAGGGTGTCTATAAGATTTCCTGTCGTGGAAAGGGTGCTGCCTCCGGGTTTGACAACCCAGTTGTTGTGCCCTTACTCTGGCAGTTGACGCCCTTTCGGTGGGGGAAGGGTCTTCCCCCCGTTACTCTTACAGCGTGCTGTTCTTAACCTTTCCTAGCTTTCCTGAGGCGGCATTCTTGGGTGCGGGGGACTATAGGTGCGTGTCGGGCGTTGCGGGCAGATATCTCCGTTAAAGTGCGCGAGGACGCTCTTTGGCCTCCATCGACTAGAGATTCAATATTGGGATGTCCGGGGCGTTCTTTTCATCTTTGAAGCGCAGCCTCGTCGTGCAGGAATCCATTCTTGCTACGGTGAATACACAGGCAGTGGTTACCAGGGCATTGGCAGTGTTCGTTTGCGTCGGGTCTAAGGAACTATCCGAGTGTGGGTTTCTTTCGTCGATGAAATTCCTTCCTGTCAGAATTCCGACTGAGACATGCAGCATGGACCAATCAATACTAAGGAATCAGCGAATCAACTCCTCAGAAGTGCGAACGTTGTATGGATCGTTTACACTCGTCGATTTCTTATTTTGGAGACGGAAGGTTATCATCTATGGGATCATAAGAAGACGCGTTGCAGTATGGTCTGATCCCGTCAAATGTTCCGACAGCGGGATATATGCACGCGGTGTGCGGGCACTATTTCGTTCGGACGGCAGGCCATGGAGCCATGTTGACCAACTCTCGACTCCTATTCCTACTCTCGACACCTTAACACCAGGGCTCTTTGACAGACATTAGCATCGAATCAAGAACCATGGGCCATTCAGCGTCGTTTGAGCTCTTTCTAGGACGCACACATTTTCTTACTGGCTTAGGAGCGCTGGTGCCAATTTGATCTGCGAAGACGCGAAGGGACAATACTATATTGTCCTATTCCCGATCGCGGTATAGGTATCGATGAATTCCTAGAGCCTTGTTAGCCTCCATCGTTTATAAAATCGAAATGCAGGCAAGGCAGGCAGATAAAGTTCAGATCCATTTCCTAGACGCGGACGGTCATCTCCCGGCACCCATCACCCCCAGCAATGCCGGTTACTGGGGCAACACAACACTCCCGGAGTGCAGCCGAAAAATCCGCATGTGACTCGGCGCAACCAACGACCTTGGGTTGTCAGCATTGTTCGCGGCCGCTGTTGTAGCATAATCGGATGCTTGATTTGATGGAGTTGGTCTGGTGGCGACATGAAACAAAGCTGTCGACACAGTATTGTCAGGGCAGAATTCTAGAAAGGCTGCGCGCTGGAGAACAGCATCGGAAACGTGATACCCATTTTTATGATTACGCCGACTTGGTCAAAAGGAGGAACATTTGATGAACGAATTCAAACCGAATATCATTCTCATCAACTGCGATGATCTAGGCTATGGTGATCTTGGTTGTTATGGCTCTCAAGTCAACAAAACTCCCGTTTTGGACAACATGGCCGCGGAAGGCACAATGTTTACCGACTTTTACATGGGGTCACCTGTGTGCAGTCCATCACGGGCGGCCATGATGACAGGCTGTTATCCCCAGAGGATAGGCTTCGGTAGTTTTGATGGAGGTGTGCTTGGTCTAGACAGGCGGTTGCCAGTCTTATTTCCCGGTCAAGGAGAAGGTCTAGACCCGGACGAAGTCACTTTAGCCGACATCTTGAAAGACGCTGGTTACAGCACCATGTTAATCGGCAAATGGCACTGCGGTGATCAACAGGAGTTTCTGCCTACCAACCACGGTTTTGACCACTATTATGGTTTGCCGTACAGCAATGACATGGGGCGGCAGGCGGGAGGCAGAGAGAAGTTGCCACCACTGCCACTGATGAATGATGCTGAAGTACTGCAGCAACAACCAGATCAATCGTCGCTGACAGAGCGCTATGTGGAACAGGGTGTCCGTTTTATCCGGCAGCATAGAGAGGAGCCGTTTTTTCTGTATTTCGCCCATATGCATGTGCATCTACCCCATTATGTCCCTGAACGCTTTCTCAAGCAATCAGGCAACGGTGAATATGGCGCAGCTGTAGAATGCATTGACTGGGCCACAGGGGTTCTTCTAGACGAGGTAAGGAGACAGGGATTAGAGGGTGAGACCTTGATAATCTTCACCTCGGATAACGGTTCTCGTGCCCGGGATGAAGGCGGCAGTAATGGACCCCTGCGCGGGGCTAAGGCAAGCACATGGGAGGGAGGTATGAGAGTCCCTTGCATCATGCACTGGCCTGGACGAGTTCCTGCAGGGAAAGTCGTTAACGAGCTGGCGACGGCCATGGACTTTCTTCCGACCTTTGCCCGGCTGGTAGGAAAGGAGCCTCCCCAGGACAGACAGATTGACGGCAAAGACATCTATTCCCTTATCTTTGGCGATGGCAGCGAGAAATCGCACTATGAAGCGTTTTTCTATTGTCACATGGCCAGCATTGAGGCAGTGCGCGTGGGCCAGTGGAAACTGCATGTTCGAAAACAAGGTGAGGCGGTAGCCGAACTATACGACTTGAACCAGGATATGGGCGAGACCAGGAATGTGTACGAACAACATCCGGACGTTGTGGCCGAACTAACGAATCATATCGCCGTCTGTCGTCAAGACTTAGGCGATGCCAGTCTGGGCATTCAAGGTAATAACGTCAGGCCCATTGGTCAGGTCGAGAACCCCAAGCCTCTAACCAGCTATGATCCGGAACATCCTTATATCATCGCTCTCTACGATAAAACTGATGCGGGGTAGGCACGAACGGCCTCAGGAAAGGTGCGACGATTGACTTCGCTCAACCCGCAACACTACAACATTATGTGCATGGGAACCTAGGGTGCAGGAAAATCCTAACTTGCATGTGCCTTCGGGATGGACGCTTGCGTGCGTATCTGCACCGTCCGCTGAATCGGAGGAGACTTCCCGGGCTTTTTTCGCCGCAGGAGTCTTGAGATCTTCCTGAAACCGTTCAAGCTCACCGCAAGCGGGCATCCGCCTTATTCTTCCCGAATCGCCGCTTACGCCAGACCGGAACCGCGGATCACCGGTGACTGGAACGGCTGCTGCGAAAAACCACGGAAGCCACCCTGAGCAGGACAGTCTGGCCGCGCTGCGCCGCATACAGCAGATATCGTCAGATCCTGATAGAGACACTTAAAGGTCGATACGATTCACTCGCCACTGCGCAATGGCTATCAGCAGGAGTGATGCCGCCAGAAGAACGGCCGCATCTGTCAAGATGCTCGTGTTGCGTGTCAGTATTCCTTCGGGATCAAAATAGGCAAAGATACTCAGCGGCTGCAGGGAGGCTAGGACCGACCAGAAATCGGCGAGATAGTGGACTAGAAACATAGCGGTGAGGATGCTGGCACTAATTCCAGCAGCTCTGCCAGCCTGCGTTGCCCAGGTGGAGACGGTAAGACTGACTGCACCGGCTGCTGCATAGACCAGCGAAGCGTTGAGACACACATAGAAGACTTGCAGCATGGCTAACTCGACATCCACCACCAGCTGTCCGAGAAACAGTCCGAGAAAGACGCCTAAGGATAAGACGAGGCAGCCGAAGAGCAGGAACAGCGCATTGGTCCCGACGATCTGCGATCGCCGCAGTGGTGTGGAGAACAGGTGGTCGGCGGTTCGTGCGGTCACCTCTCCGGCCACGGCATCGGTGCCGACCATGACGGCAAAAACCCCGTATATACCGACTACCACAGGATGGTTGAATCCGATGACAATCCAACTGGCCAGTTCATTGAGGCCAATTTCTCCGCCTCCGAACATGGACTGCATGAAAGAGGGAAGTGCCTCCATCATCTGTTCCAGCTGCATATCGGCGAAGTTTGGGTACAGGGCGATGATCAAGAGCCAAAACGCGAACAGGGAGAGGCTGAAGAGCAGTAGCCGTGTGCGTTCTCGCTGCCACAAACGCTTCATCAAGATAGGATGAAAGGTATTCACTGTTCTCCTTCTCCCTTCGATTGATAGAACGCTAGAAAGATGTCCTCTAGGTCAGCCTGCGTACAACTGAAGTCCGTCACCTCGTAGGCCCCTAGTTCGGAGAACAGATCAGCGAAGTTTCCTCGCCAATTCAATGTCAGTCGGTTTCCATTTTGCTGTCTGTTTTCTGACCCGACTAACGTAAAGCTGTTGGCGGCCGCTTCGCTGGCCAATTCGATCTCTAATTGGTACAATCTCACGGCTTTGAGTTCTTTGACGCTTTCAGTGGTCAGCAGCCGTCCTTCGCGAAGTATGGCCACCTGCTCGCAGACACGCTCCACTTCGGCGAGGTTGTGGCTGGACATGAACACTGTTGTACCTTGTTCTGCCAATTCCGCAAGCAACTCGTAGAACCGACTGCGGACCAGAGGGTCCAGGCCCTCCGTCGGTTCGTCCAAGATCAAGAGTTCCGGCTGATGCTGCATCGCTTGTACAAGGCCGATCTTCTGCCGCATGCCGTGTGAGTAGGCCCGAAGAGGCCTTTCCAGATCGGAGGGAGCCAAGTCCAAATCCTGGAGCAACTTGCTGCGATAACTGGTATTGATCGTCCCATAGAAACGTCCCATGAGCTGGAGGTAGCCAATACCGGTCAAATCTTCATACAAGCGCAGCTCCCCCGGCAGATAGCCGATCTGCCGGCGCAGGGCAGCTGGATACGATGGTGTTATTGCCTGGCCAAACAGCCAGGCATCCCCTCTGGAGGGGCGGACAAGATCTAGAAGAATGCGGATGGTTGTGGTCTTTCCTGATCCGTTTGGCCCTAGAAAGCCGAAGATCGAACCCGCTGGAACCTCAAACGAGACATCTTCTATTCCGCAGGTTCTTCCGTAAAACTTGGTCAAATTGTGGACCGAGATACTGTTCATCGCAGCTCTCCTTGCTGCCCGTGTTCCGAGCTGGCCATCTATTACATGTCTCTGCTATTATAGCATGTTTCTGCATGATGCGTTAACGTTGTTTTTACGCGTCAAATCATCAGGTTCGAAAGAAGGGGAAGTGCTTTGTCGCTCGCACACACAATAAACGCGACAAGCTTTCGCTGCAGGCTGGACCAGTCTGCGGTTTTTGCTTATTTCGTTTTGCGCAGATTTTGAGCATTAAAAAGCAGGATGCGATGACCCAAGACAAACGGGGTGGACTCGCAAGGGCAAACGTGTGTCCTGAAGAAACACTGGACATAAGGTCTGTGGCAAGATACTGCAGTGCGTCTCTCTTTTGACTGACTAGCGCCAACTCCCACTAGGCACCTGCGGAGGATGGCTCTCCTTCAATGGTATCGTTGGGATATCCTTCGCTAATAGAAACGTTTGCCACCGGTGCGAACCAGCCCGGAACCTACGCGGCCGCAGTCGTCCCTGCTGCCGGAGTGCCCGCCTCCTGCCTGTCGCGGACAAGGCTTTTTGGTCAATACCTTCTGGAAGCCTATCCGAGCGACAGGTTGAACGTTGAAGTGGTATTTGCCTGTTAGTCTTCCAAGCGCTGGCTGGCGGAACTCATTGGCAGCGGAGTGCCGAAATTTCTGTGTTTTCGGTGTTCACAGCACCGTTGACCACGAAAATATAAAAAAAATTATTTAATATAAAGAAAAAGGGTATTCAGAAAAATAAGCGAATACCAACATGTAGGCATATACTGACTGGCATGGCCTGTCAGGATCGGTCTTCGCTTTGGAGTGTTGGCCGAGGCCCAAAGAATGGCATTGCAGAACCTAGATACCGCATTCTTGGAAGATCACTGTTGGCTGTAATTTTGTTTGGGCTCCTGTCGTCTTTGGTTTGTTCCACCCTATGGAAAGGGGAGAAGATTAATGACGGTTTCAAGATCGGTCTGCTGTGTATTCGCGTTCCTACTGGTCTGGACCATCGTTGGCGCTATATGTGTTTCGGCCGATAACGTTCCCATCGCCCCTGTTGAACGTGATCTCTTCGAGCCCAAGATACCACCCGGCATTGTACTGGAACTGCGTGAAGTTCCGGAGGTGGTGCATGAAGTTCGGCCTGACGTTGCTTTTCGCATGCGGCTGGCACCGGCATCCACCTATCCTCTTTCAGTGGTCAATGGTGAAGCATCGATAGCCGTCCAGAATAATTTTTGGATCGGTGAGACTGAAGTAACGTATGAACTGTGGTACCACGTGAGAAGATGGGCATTGAGGAATGGTTACACCTTTGCCAATGCCGGCCAGGAAGGAAGTCACGGCAATGCGGGCAGAGCTCCCAGTGACCGCCGGTATGAGCCTGTCACCCAGATCAGTTGGCGGGACAGCATTGTTTGGTGCAATGCTCTGTCGGAATGGCTTGGCTATGATCCCGTCTATACCTATCGGGACCAGATTGTGCGCGACGCGACCCAGACCTATGCCTGCGACAACGCTGTTCAGGAATATCGCGATGGCTTTCGACTGCCCACCGCCGATGAATGGGTCATGGCCCACCGCTATCGTGATGGTGAAGTGTGGGCTCCAGAAAACTATGCCAGCGGTGCCACAGATGACTGGGCCAACGAAAATGCCACCCAAACCGTGGCCTGGTATGTGTCCAACAGTGGCTACCGTACCCATGACGTCGGACAAAAGCATCCCAATCTTCTTTACTTGTATGACATGAGCGGCAATGTGTCGGAATGGGTTTATGATCAACGTAGGGGCCCGGCCAACTACGGCGGTGGCTTCCTGGATGATGCCCCAGCTTTGACCGTTGCCATGGGTCTGGATACAGGAGCAGAACCGGGAGATGTTGGAATGGATCGAGGACTGCGGCTGGCGCGAACTTCGATGCTCCGCCGGCCAACGCCGGATATCCGCATACCGGATGTGCAGCTGCCTTAGTCCGCGATCGCAGTCTGGCCGTCATATGCAGATGGTTGGCATCCTGTGGGCATGGAGACGACACATGAGGAGGTGTGCGGTCATGGTGAGAGGCTTGTACTTTGCCGGCGCGCTGCTGCTTTTGGCACTGTCCTTTTCCGGCTGTTCAGGTCCTGGCAGCGGCACCAAACCGATTTACGACGGAGCGGCTGTGTGGGATCAGTTTGAAGAACTGATGACCTATGAGGTACCATGGGATTTCCAAGAAGAGGCAGATGTAGAAGAGCTTAAGGTCTTCTTTGATGGGATCTTCTCATACTATGCAGGAGAGTTCACCATCATATACCAAAAGATACAGGAAGTGATCGAACTGGAACCAGCGTCGTTCGGTGATATCCATTACCGTACAAGAACCTTTACACAGGGTCAGATTGCAGACGCGCTGGACGTTGCGGCCGAAGACGGGTGGGAAGCGGTGGACAATCTCGATTCCTTGGATACGGCCCTGCTGCAGCAGATGCTGTTGTTTCACGCCAGAGACGAACAGGACTGGCTGAACTATCTTAAGGAAGAAACCGACGATCCGGATTTCATCGCCTTGGAAGGGTATCCAAAGGCCGAGGAGCCCATGTTGAGCATCGATGGATCCAAGGCGGAGCTGGTGCTGGAGTGGGTCATGGAAGGCTTGCTCATGTATGAGGGTGATCTTCTCATGCTGCATGGAAGCGTATTAGCTTCTCTGCAGTGGCAGTACAGTCATAACACGTGGCTGGTCACGGAGTTGAACATTGCTGAATCCACTGCATTCCGCGTACCCCAGGGTTATTGGCTCCCCTGAAGGTTATTGGGAGTGGATAGACCGAGCCATCGATACATTACCGGCTTGGGCTGGGCGCTATCGGCCTCAGGTACCGCACTGGATTCGATCCTTTCTATTGGGGCCGCCCCTGGACGCTGCTCTTGGGTTTTGGCACAGGAGGTACTTCTTCTTCAGACCGAATGCGGCATAACGTCGTCAAGCCGCCGGTTTCAGGAAACATGCAACCGTCTGGCGGCGGTGCATTCCTGCATGGCGGACGTGTTCCCAAAGGGTAAAGGTTTTTTGGAGGGAGGCGTATGGAAACCGTAGGATCGCGAAGGGTACTTGTTGCCTGTATGGCAGTGTTTTTGACGGTTTTGTGGGCAATCCCGGTATGCGGTGTAGAAAATGGGTCTCGCTTATATGTGCCGGTGGCAGGCCCGGGCATGTATGATTGTGGAATGGAGGGAATCCATGCCAAGACTCTTTTTAGCGCGGCTGGGGATTTGATTGCGCAGCCGCCGTGCGCCTATGGCCTATCTGTGCTCGGTGAAGCAGGGGAGCTGCAGAGTGCAGAGGTACCCCTACGCGGCAGTTCTAATCCTCCTGGTGATTGTCAACGGTTCGAAGGGGCTTTGGGCCAGTTAGCCGGTGTTGGCCAAGCGATCGCTCAATATCTGCCGTTGCAAGCCGATCATGGC
>PUOC01000251.1 GCA_003551965.1 Clostridiales bacterium
CACATCGAAGTACCACTCCCGCCGGGCCCGCTGGATCTTCCAAAGGGCCTTGGGAGAGAATGTGGAAGTGGTTTCGAAGCCAACGCCGCATGATCCGTTCCGGCCGGAGCAGTGGTACCGCGACCGGGAAGATGCTAAGCATGCATTGATCGAATACCTGAAGCTGCTGCATTTTCTCGTCTGGGAGCGCTTTGGGCTGTGAGTCCAGGGTTTTGGGTCAGCAGCACCTAAGGCGGTCTGCACCGGGTTCCTGGCCATACGGTTTCGCGCCTGCGGTAGGAAGCCCTGGGCGTGCGGTAGCCACTGCCGCAGCTCGGCAGCCGCCGATGGCCAGTGGGCTGTGGCTGTCGATCGTCTTGGAATGGTTAAAGATGGACTCCCCTCAACGATCCGAGCTCACGGCTATGCCATGGTGTTTGAACAAGCCCAATGCCGACGGCAGGAAACGGCGGAAGCGGGAAAACAGTCACGGGAAGGCGTTCGCCTTCCCGTGCATCATGTGCAGAAGAGAGCATTGTGAAAATGGGCGATGCCAGACTTTGGTACCGGCCAGTCCGCCGCTGGAGCCAGACCAGTTTCACCGAAATCGATTGTAAGCGTCCGCCTGGTTCTTCGCTTCTTGATGAGGGGTGCCCTCACATAACCACAAGCTGTAGGCCGTCTTGTGAGCTTGCGCCTACTTCGGCGCGTCTTTGGTGACCGGAAAGGTGCGCCCTGGTGTCTTGTGGAAGCTTGGCTGGCCCTTGACAAATCTCCAGGACATGGTACACTGTACTTAAGTGAGTGAACGTTAACTAACTTTGTTGGGGGAGGTGAAGTGATGACTCGGCAGCGGCTTTCCACCAAAGAACGGCGCCGGGAGATCATGGAAGCGGCCCTGCGCATTCTGCACACCCAAGGCGTGGCCGGACTGACCCTGCGGCAGCTGGCTGCAGATATCCGGTTATCGGAAGCTGCGATTTACCGCCATTTCTCCAATAAACAGGAAATTGTGGAACACGTGGCTGCCCATGTGTTCCGGGGCCCTCCTGCCATCGATCTGAGGCCGGATGCGGCTGCCCAGGAACAACTGCGCCAGATCATATTCGCACAGCTGCGGTTCTTAGACGCCAATCCTTATATCACAGCCGTCGTCTTCCAAGAGGAGATCTTCCGGGAATTTCCCGGTGTGGAGCGTATGTTTGTGGAACACCGGCGGGCGATGATGGAGCGTATGGCTGCGGTTGTCCGGGAGGGCCAGCGGCGGGGAACAGTACGGACCACTGCCAGTCCAGAAGTGATCGCAGTCATCTTCCTCGGTACAATACGGGAGTTGGTGTCGGAATGGCGGACAGCAGGCTTTCGGCATTCGCTGCTGGACAGGGCCAAGCCGGTGGTTGACGAACTGATGCGCCTCTTGGATGTCTGTCCGCCGTCCGGCGGCGGGGGCGCTCGCTAGGAACATCCGTAGGCAGGGCAGTGATTCTTTGCATTGGGAGTGAATCGATTGCAGCAACCACCCATTATCCGCAGTACGATGCAGTTGGCTGTTCAATTGTTCTTTCTGGCATTGTTTGTCGTTACTGTTGCACAGGGAGCGCCGCAAGTCTGGCTGCTGGTATTTGCCGCCGGCCTCCTATTGGCGTTCTTCCGGGGCCGTTTCTATTGTTCCTGGGTCTGCCCGATGAACACGCTCTTGCAACCGATTGCGCGGCTGGAGCGTCGGATCAAACCGTGGCGGCGTCGGATACCCCAGGCACTGCGGCAGCCTGGGTTGTTTGTCATTGTTCTCACATTGATGGTACTCATAAGCCGCGTCAGTGGCGGTGTCATTCCGCCCTTGGCAGCGGCCGTGCTGATGGCTGTGGCGTTTAGCTTATTTTTCCAAGAACGTTTCTGGCACCGCTATCTCTGCCCCTATGGCGCGCTGCTGTCACTGCCGGGGCGCTGGGCGGTGCGTAGTCTGCGGGTGGACTGGGATGCTTGTAGCGGCTGCGGCGTTTGCCAAAGGGTGTGCCCGACGGAGACGATCTTTTCCGACAGGGAAGGCAAGCGGGCCATTGATTCCAGCCACTGCCTGCAGTGCTTCCGCTGCCATGAAGTTTGTCCTACCCAGGCCATTGGCTACAGAAGCGTCAAAGCCGATGCTGCCGCTTAGGTTGTATAGGAGGTCGCCGCCCGTTCCCAGCTTATTCAGATAGAGAGGAGTATTTCCGTGGGTGTTATTCGCATGACGGAAGTAGAAGGAACTATCAACCAACGGGGTATTTTGTCCACACCTCTAGTCAATCATGAGCATTTGTCGATCCATAATTTGGTCTTGAAACCTGGTGAGTCCATCCCGCCGCACAGAATGCCCGTGGATGTAACCTTTTATGTGGTGGCCGGCCAGGGGACTATTTTCATTGGAGACACTGAAAACCCGGTTATTCCCGGGGATATTGTACAATGCCCCATCGAAACGACGATGTCCGTGGCGGCCGCCGAGGAGGAAGGGCTGTCGGTCTTGAACATGAAGACTCCCAGTATCAAGAACCCGTCATCTTAAGATATCCAACAAGCGCCATGTCCACAATGTGTTTACGGGCATGGTGCTTTTTTGGTACGCCATGCCCATCGGGACAGGCCTGTCCCTTTGCATCCGGTTTTAAGGCGCTTCCTTGCCGCAGGACACCCAGAGAGACCCAAGTGAATTTGGAGTACCAGGGTTGAGAATAGGGAAACAGCAGTGCAGCTACTGCCCAGGCGTCCAGCGAACGTCGGCCGGCAGACGGGAACGGCACTTCTCCCTTCAGCGGACCTGTGACGGTATCTGTGCATCCAGGAACTTCCGAGAAAAAGGTCCGCAATTCCCCTGCAGAAAAAAGGCTATCGCCAACCACGGCTGCATGCCGAAGCAAGGATGTTTGGGAGCCAAGTGCAAGACAGGACAGGCCGGCTCCGCCGGGCCGTTGTCGCCCAACGCTGCATGGGTTTCTCGGCCGTGTTTCACAGAGGTAAACAGCCTGCCCATGAGAAAAGGCGAAACACCACTTTACGGGTGTCTGCCTACTTTCTCAAGTTCGTGACGGCAGCCCGGGGATAGAGCAGGACTGCCCAACGGCTGTTCCCACCAGAGGCACGGGTTAGCCGCGAGGGTATCAATGTCGGATCACCCCAGTTCCGGTATGGTCCACCGACCGCAGAGGTTCCGAGGCCCGAGTCGGGAGTGACTATTCCGCAGTAAAATAGTTTTATGAATTGTCAAGTTCAACAAAACCAGAAAAACTCACACATTAGGGAGGACTTACCCTGGAGAAACCGAAAAGATGAGTTAGATCGCTGTCCTGCAGTCGACTTTCAACAATAATTTCGATCTTCTTGTGTCCGATGCCGGTTCCTGGTCATGGTGGTCTCCTCACGAGGTGCTGCCAAACTCACCCAACATACTTCTTTGCAGAACTAACTTTCACTATGAAGAATGCAAAACTAATTTCCCCTTACTACGCAAAGGGCATGATTGGGTTGACAATACACGGCGCTCATAGAAAAATGAGCTTCCATTAAATTGAAGAAATTACAACAATTTGCCACCGGTAACATAACCGAATAGTCAAGTTTTCTATGCAAAAACCCGGTGTGGAAATTGAATATTTGATATATCTAAGACGGCAATTCACAACCACAGGACAATCATGTAGATTGAAGAGCCCGGGGACTAGCCCTTGAGACCGAATTGGCGGACGCCAAGGGCAGGTGGCAGTCGCTGGAAAACCGGATTTGTATCCGAAATCACAGAGCCTTTGGGCGTTCCAGCGAAAAGGTCGCCGGTGGGCAGCAGCGGCCGCCCGGGCCGGTGTTGTCCTCTGGCATACCGGGGACGATGCGGCCAACCCAAAGGCCATGACCTTCTCAGTAGAATCCTGGAGGCGGTTATCAAAGTGTTATGCCAATCGGCTGCTGCAGGTGCCCATGGCGACGGCACAACCCCATGCTGCGCTGCAAGCAGGTGCAGTACCATGGGTGTGCCCGAAAGGAGGTGGGGCCGGTTGCCGGCGGCGGTTCGGTTTGGCTTTGACGGTTGATCCATATTCCAGAAAGGAAGTGTTCTGTTTGAAACGGTACCTAACACTGGCTTTGCTGCTTGTCCTCCTTCTGTCCTCGGCTGCCTGGGCCCAGACCTATCAGGAAGCGCCCATGCTGACCGAGAAGGTCGCTGCAGGCGAACTGCCTCCCTTGGAGGAAAGGCTGCCTGTGAATCCGATTGTGGAAGAACCTTGGGAGCAGATCGGTGTCTACGGCGGTACTTGGCAGCACGCCCATACAGATGTGGACATGCATGAAGTGCGCTTTGTCATTGGCTACCAGCCCTGGATTGGCTGGAATAAGGAATTGGATGATTTTACTCCGATTGTGGCCGAAGACTGGGAGTTCAATGAAGACGGCACGGTCTTTACCATGTATCTGCGGGAAGGTCTCAAGTGGTCCGACGGCCATCCCCACACCAGTGCCGATATTATGTTCTGGTGGGAAGATCTGCTGCTGCATGAAGATTATATCGAAGGCCCGCCCTTCTGGGCCCGGGCCGGCGGTGAACTGATGGAAGTGGAAGCTCTGGATGACTACACAGTGACCTTTACTTTTGCGGAGCCCAACTGGGCGTTTCCCCATTTCCTGGTACAGGGCCCCCGCAGTTGGGGATACCGCACACCAAAACATGCCCTGCAGGAGTTCCACATCGATTACAATCCCGACGCCGATCGGGACATGGAGCAGTTGGAAATGCGTAAGGTAGATCCCCACAAGTATCCAGAAATACCTACCCTGTACGCGTGGCAGACGGTGGAATACGTGGAAGGTGAGCGCTGGGTGGGGGAACGCAATCCCTATCATTTCGTTGTCGACACCGAAGGAAACCAGCTCCCGTATATCGACCGCATTGAGAGCGAATACGTGGGCGACCAGGAAGTGCTGAACCTAAAGGCTTTGGCCGGTGAACTGTCGGCCCAGTTCCGGCTTTTCGATACCCTGGAACTGCCCACCTTCCTGCAGCGCCAGGAGCAGGGTGACTACCGAGTTCTGCAGTGGGATCGCGGTAACGACGCCACACCAGCCCTGATGCTCAACTATACCCACAAGGATCCGGCCATGCGGGAACTGATCCAAAACCAAACCTTCCGCATTGCCCTCTCCATTGCGGTGGATCGTGAAAAGATCAATGAATTTGTTTGGCGGGGATTGGGTACACCGAGACAGGCCACCATGCCTGGTGTGGTTTGGCATTACCGCGCCCCCGGCGGCCAGGAAGTGTACGAAGAGGGCGGCGCCATCCATGCGGAGTTTGATCCGGAACGGGCGGAAGAGCTGCTGGATGAGATCGGTGTCGTCGATGCCACCGGCGACGGCTGGAGGGATATGCCGGACGGATCGCAATTGCAGCTCGTCATTGACTGCGGCGCCACCGCTGTCCGGGACATCGAAACGGCGGATCTGGCCAAGGAAGATTGGGAAGCCATTGGCATCCGCACCATCGTCAATCCCATCAGCGGCGCCGAGTTGGGCTTACGGGAGCAGGAAAGCGAATACACCGTCCGGACCTTTGGCATTGGCGGTATTGACCAATACATGTTCCCCGACTGGTATATTCCTGTGACCAATACCCGCTGGGCACCTCTGTATGGCCGCTATTACGCCAGCGGCGGCGCCGAAGGCGAAGAACCGCCGGAAGGCGACGTCACCTGGCGCCTCTGGGAACTGTACGAAAAGGGACTGCAGAGCCCGGACTTAGAGGATCGCCACCAGATCGCCCTGGATATGTATCGGGTTCATATTGAGGAAGGCCCGTTCTTCATCGGTACGGTGGGTCAGCTGCCGCTGCCGGTTGTGGTGCGCAACTACTTCCACAATGTACCGGAGCCGGAATTTGTCGGTTTGCAGCCGTGGTACGGTGAGCCCGGTGTCCGCAAGACGGAGCTGTTCTACATCGACGGTCAGTAGAGCAGGTTCCTAAACAGTGACCAATGCGGGAAGGCCCTCGGGGCCTTCCCCGCTCAAATCCTGAAGCCAAGGGAGCAAACGAGTATGGTTAGTTTTCTGATGCGCAGGGTGATGCATTCCCTGATGATCTTATTCTTTGTATCGATTATCGGGTTTATTGTCATGCAGCTTCCTCCGGGAGACTTTCTCACGGTACGGGTGGCGGAGTTGGAAGCGGCAGGCAATCCCATGGCCGGTGAGCAGATCGAATTCCTGCGGGCCCGCTACGGCCTAGAGCAGCCGGTGGTGGTCCAGTATTATCTCTGGATTACCAATTTCGTCCGCGGCGATTTCGGCATTTCCTTTCAGCATCGCCGTCCTGTGACCAGCCTGATCGGGGCCCGGCTTTTGCTGACGGTAATTGTCACGGTGTCTACCATGGTCTTCACTTGGGTGGTGGGGGTGCCCATTGGCATTTACAGTGCCATTCACAAGAATACCTTTGTGGATCATGTGGTGACCGTGATCGGGTTTCTGGGCCTGTCGATCCCAAACTTTCTCTTGGCATTGGTGTTTTTGGTGATCAATGTCATTGTCCTGGGCCAGTCTCCGGGGGGGCTGTTCTCTCCCGAGTTTCGGGATGCCCCCTGGTCGGTGATGCGGACCTGGGATCTAATGAAGCACCTTTGGGTGCCGGTGGTGGTTATCGGAACCGCGGGGACTGCAGGGATCATCCGCATTATGCGGGCTAATCTGCTGGATGTCCTGCGTTTCCAGTACGTACAGACGGCCCGGGCGAAGGGCCTCTTGGAAAGCCGCGTCATCTTCAAGCACGCGGTGCGCAATGCCATCCATCCTTTGATCATGCACTTGGGCATGAGTTTTCCGCAGATTGTTTCCGGCGGCGCCATTGTGGCCATCGTCCTAAACTTGCCCACCATCGGCCCGCTCTATCTCAATGCCCTGCAGCAGCAGGATATGTTTCTGGCCGGCAGTATTTTGATGATCTTGGTCATTCTCCTGATTGTCGGCAACCTGATAGCGGATGTGCTCTTGGCCCTGGCGGATCCGCGGATTCGATTTGAGTGAGGGAGTGTGGACTGTGAAAGAAAAACCGGATTTTGCCGATCATAAGAGCCTCACTCCCAGG
Source organism: Clostridiales bacterium (assembly GCA_003551965.1). Lineage (GTDB taxonomy): Bacteria > Bacillota > Limnochordia > Darwinibacteriales > B1SED10-159 > B1SED10-159. Next base: position 7,085 of record PUOC01000251.1, read on the forward strand.
CAGCGAGCCTGGCGGCGGTTTTTGAGCAACCGCCTCACGTTAGTGGGCCTCATTATTCTGCTGATCTTCTATGTGTCCTTTGTCATTTTTCCTGAGTTCGTGGCGCCCTATGGATTGACCGAGCGCCATCGCGGCTTCAGCTATGCGCCGCCGCAGCTGCCGAGGTTTGTGGACGATGAAGGGCAGTTTCATCTGCGGCCCTTTGTGTACCGGATGACCAGCGAAATTAATCCTGCGACCTTTCAGACGGAATGGACCTACGATACCGAGGAGAAGTACCCGATTCGCTTTTTGGTGTCCGGATCCGATTACAAGCTCTGGGGTCTTTTTCCCGCCAATGTGCGGTTGTTTGGTGTGGAAGAAGGGCAGTTGTTTCTCTTCGGTACGGATAATCAGGGGAGGGATATGCTGTCGCGGATGATCTATGCCTCCCGCATATCCCTAAGTGTTGGCTTGGTGGGCGTGTTCTTAAGCATTGTCCTGGGTGCTGTATTGGGGACCATTTCCGGCTATTACGGCGGTATGGTCGACAATGTGATCCAGCGGATCATTGAAACCCTCATGGCCTTTCCGCAGATCCCGCTGTGGATGGCTCTGGCAGCCGCTGTACCGCCGGAATTTTCTCCCATTGCCATTTACTTTGCCATTACGGTGATCCTGTCCCTGGTGACCTGGGGAGGCCTGGCCCGGGGTGTGCGCAGCAAGGTGCTATCCTACCGGGAAAATGAGTATACCCAGGCGGCCCATGCCATGGGTGCTAAAGATAGGCACATCATCTTTGTCCATCTGCTCCCCAATGCCATGAGCCATATTCTTGTCATGGCCACATTGGCCATTCCCAATATGATCATCGGAGAAACCATGCTGAGTTTCCTGGGGATCGGCATCCGTCCTCCCATGACCAGCTGGGGGGTGCTGATGGAAGAGGCCCAGAATGTGCGGGTGCTCTTGGAACATCCTTGGGTGGTGATCCCGGTCAGTTTTGTTATCCTCTCGATTTTGGCCTTTAACTTCATCGGCGACGGTTTGCGGGATGCGGCCGACCCCTATTCGTAGCAAAGCTGCGCTTGGGCGGAGGACCCGGGAATCCAGGCGCAGAAGAAGCAGCAAGACACACACGGAAGCAGCAAAAACCAATAAGGGAGCGACTGCTTGATGGCCAAACCCAACATTTTGTTTATTATGTCCGATGATCATGCATCCCATGCCATGGGCTGCTACGGCAGCCGGATCAATGAAACGCCCCATCTTGACCGCATTGCAGAGCAGGGCATGCGGCTGGACAACTGCTTTTGCACCAACTCCATTTGTGCGCCGAGCCGGGCTGTGATTCTAA
>PUOC01000110.1 GCA_003551965.1 Clostridiales bacterium
AGAGCAATGCTGGGTCATTAATGGAACCGTGCATGACAATCCGAAACTCGGAGGTTTCTTCATGCTCTCGGTACATGGGCATGTTTTCAATGGTGGCAAAGGATGTAACAACATCTGCTTGATCGGCAATGATCCGCATCTGCAGCGCTTCTAGTTCGGTTACCACATTAGCCTGCAGTGCATCCACATAGGGAAGTTGGTTGCCTTCGGTATCCACCATATGGAAGTACGGGTTCCGCTCATAGCGCAGGTACTCGGTGGTCACTTCTGTCAGCATCCAAGGGCGCAGAACAGGCACGCCGATGGCCGCAGGCATGTCCATATCCCATTGGTTCATGTCTTTTAAATCCACCAGTTCATACCACTCATCCAATTCTTCTTCATCCAAGTACGGCTGAATGTCCTCTTCGGCCGTATAATCAATGTGATACTGCTTCAAGTAGTGTGCGGGCTTAAAGATCAAGTTATAGGTCGGGATCCAGGAAGACAGCTCTGCTTTGAAGAAACCGTAGGATTCGTCAAAGCGCAGGGTAAATGTGTAGTCATCCTCAATGTCCAACTCCGGAATAGCACCATCGCCGCGGCCTTGGCTGCGGAGGATGGCCGGGAATGCAGGCGTGACTTCTTCATTGAGATAGATGTCTTCAAAGGCAAAGCGTACGTCTTCTGTGGTCACAGGCTCGCCGTCGGACCAGCGCAGACCTTCCCGGATCGTCATCGTAAATTCGCGATAGTCATCGCTCATTTCGAACTCACTGACCAAAGCCGGTTCAGCGCCTTCGCTTTCCTGGTCGGGACCGCGGAGAATCGTCGTACCCAGTGCCAACAGCACCTCATGGCAGGTCCCTTCCAAATCCAGAAGGCGGATGGTACCGCCATGCTGACCCGGTTCCCAATCAAGGTATTCCTCGGATATCAATGTGCCGGGGCCTACCACGAAGGGATCCGCAGGAATGCGGTCTTCCACTGGAGGCAGTTCTCCCTGCTCAACCAACTCAGCCATCTGCGGCGATTCCGTCCATTGGGCCCCTGCCGTACTGACTGAGAACATAACCATCGATGCTACCAACACCACAAACCATGTCTTTTGTCTCATCGTTGTCTGATAATCCCCTTTCTCAAACTATCCCCAAAACCAACAGCGGCTGGCTACGGCGGCGGCCATCACCCCCTTGAAAGTATTCCACGCAGCTTCTCCTCTCCATCCAGCAACGTTGCATATTCAAATTCTGAAACCTAAGCTCTGGCAAGGTTTACCTTGAATATCTTCCCGTCCAGGACCAACAGTGCATGCATTCCGGCGTATATTAATTCACGCCGTGTAGAATTGCCTGTGTTTCCAGTAGTTCCGTAAAAAAACGGTGTTGCCTGCTGATTATTTGTAAATTATCGTTTGCTTGTGTTAATTCAACGGGCGGGCTTACCATGGATTGGTGGGAAGCATACTCCACAGCCGCCATCGTCTCAATCGGGCCTGGCCCCCTACAGCCGCCACGGACAGGCCAACGCTGTCGGAACGGGAAGGATAGATCCGCTGGGCCAAGCACTGGCGGCCATTGACAAATACCTCCAACACGGAGCGATCGAGGAAAACCTGCAGGTGTAAGCTTTCACCTTCCTTGAGAGCAAACGGGGCCTCCTGCGCCAGGACAAGATCTCCGTCCCCGCGGAGCACACCGTCCCTGGGGTACCGCACGGCCTCGTCCAGTGTGGAGCGCTCTAAATCAATGCGGATGGTATTGGTCTCACGGCAGATCACAATCGGCGTTTCTTCCCGGCCATCCGGTGTCTGCCTTACTGTAAGCACGAACTGGGATGCAGCCGTTATGTCTGCCTCCAAATCGATTTCAGAGCACGGATCCGCGTTCTCTGCCATGGTGACCGTTTCATTGGCTGACAACTCCACTCCGTCTCGGGCCTGGACTGGTCTGCGGAGCTGCTTCAACTCCTCGGCCGGTTCAATGCGAAGTTGCCCTTCTCCATCCAGCGAAAGAATTCTCGGGAGGCTCATGGTCGATCCCCAGCCATAGTGACGCCAGTCCCTGGCCTCCCGGATCCAGCCGAAAAACACCCGCCGATTCCGCCCATCGAGCATGGTTTCAGGCCCGGATATCTGGCCGCCCGGCCAGTTCATGCGGCCGTGCTGTTGGGGGATAAAGCGATGGCCCTGCAGTTCGCCGAGATAATAATGGACCTGTCCGTAAGGTTTGTGGCCGTGCATAAGCAGCATATGCTTATCGCCAATGGGATAAAAGTCCGGACAGGCACAGTCTTCGATTTCGTCGGTCCAATGGCGGCTCGATTGATAGAAAGGGCCTTCATACGTCCACGTTTCCAGGTCCTGGGACGTGAAGAGGCTGGTACAGTCTCCTTCATAGCCGGGTCTTTTATGTTTGTTGCCCACCAGCGCATAATAAGTCCCATCTGCATACCAGCCGCATGGGTCCATGACCACGTACTCCTGCGTTTCATCCACAGGGATCACAGGATTGGCCGGATGCTCCGTCCATTCCACCAGTTCTGGATCATCACTTGTGGCCACACAGGTGCCCTGATAAGGCACATGGTAGATCAGTGTAGGCTGTGGTGCGCCTTTGACGGCGCCGCCGCTGTAAATACCCCAAGGAGTCGAGCCATCCATCTTTGGCCGCAGGGCCGGGGGATGGTGAACCCAATGGATCAGGTCATGGCTGGACGAATGATCCCAAATTTCCCGCCAAGTTGTCTCTTCATTCCGTCCCGACGGCACTGGAACTCGTGCAAGATAAAAAATGTGGTAACGGCCGTTATAATAAATACAGCCATTGGCATCATTGAAAAAGCCTTCCGGGGGAAGCAGATGGTATCTGGGACGATGGGGATCGGCCCAGAAGCGCTCTCTGAGCTGCCGAGCTGCGAGAATCTGGCTGCGAAGTGAATCATCATACACATCTTGCACGCTCAAGTCTACGTCCTCCTTGTTCGACGATGCAATACAGTGACGGCCCTCCACCTGGGCAATCGTCCGTCTATTTTCGTCAATTCGTTCTGTTTCGCCGCAAATTATTTTACGCTGTGTATTATATCGTACGCTGTTGACTTTGACGGCCCCTGGTTAAATTCCTCCCCCAAAACGAAAAAATGTTGCCGATTCGCGTCCGTTTCTTAACGAAAGTGAACGGCATCCCGCGCGAAAAACCTGCATAGCTGTGTCCTGGGGACGCAGCGCCATGCAGGCAGAATATGCAGTTTCCTGCCGAAACTCTTAAAGGCTGTTCTCCAAAACCAACAATGTGTGTCCTTCGAGCACGGTCAACTGCGTATGAACATAGCCTCCGCTGAACGTGAAGTCAAGTTCTTGTTCGCCTGGAGCAAGGTATACCCGAGAGGGTTTCCTGTGCACCCGCACCGCAATCGGCATGTTTACCAAGGGAATGGCATCCTCCACAATATCCATGCCATCGGCGCGTCGTTCAGGACAGAAGCTTAGCAGATGGACAACGAGATTCTGATCCTTTTTGACAACGGTTGTCTCAAGCAGACTGGGTCCGGCATCCCGAACGAGGGGTTCCGGCAGCAGCTGCTCGAGAATGTTCCCAAGGAGCACCCGATAGTTCGGCGCAGCATGACGGCCGTAGGCTTCCAACAGAGGCACCGAACAGGTGATCACCCTGCCGTTCTTGATAACCGCCGCGTATTCCGCGGGTCCGTCCTCAGCCGTGTAGGAATGGCCGGAGAACCGATCATAACTGCGCTGAAAATACGGCCTGCCCAAACGGACCAAGACCTCGGCCTCCGAAGCTGCTGCAGTTACAGCCCAGCCCGGCTCATACATCACATAACCGTAGTCCGCAAGAGTGCCTCTCACAGAGTCTTCAGCGCGTAGAAACCAATCCTGGGGAATCGGACCCTCATTGCGCACGCCCATTTCTTCCAGAATGGGCCTGCCCTCTCGATCGAAGGCGGCCGGACCGCTGACGAGAAGGCCCCCGCCCTGCCTTACATATCGCTTCAGAGCTTCCTTACAGTTTGCATCAAGGGTCGTGGTCTCCGGAATAACCACCACTTTGTAGTTTTCAAGATCGGCGCTTGGCGGCAAAATGTCAAACTGATGGCGCAGCTGCTGCAGAGCCCTGACGGCGCCCAAGCCAGCCGGCCCAGGATTATCCCCCAATTCGGGGTCGACAAGCACTGCAATCTCGGAGAGTAGTTCACCCCCGTCCACATAGGGCTCACAGTCTTGTATGTGAGCATAGACACTCCCAATCAAATCGTAGACCGCTGCACTAGGCTCTGCACGGGGGTGAAGCAGGTCACCTACGCTGCTGGCCATGCCCTGGCTGAGTATTTGACAGCACTCGTACTTCAAAGCCATGGCTGGCTTCAGTGACGCGTTGTCTCCCCAACTTTTAAAGAACCGTCCTGTCATTCCCAGTGACGGCATCTGCAGCGGACGCACAAAGCGTGCCGTATACGGGAAGTAGGCATAGCCCCATCCCCCCGTGGGCAGCGATTCGATTTCCACATGCCGGAGGAACTTCCTCTCTTCATGAAGATTCGTCTTCGGACGGCTGTTAAACCATGTACCCACTGGCCGGTGTCCTCTTTGGGCCTTTTCCACCATGTCCCGATAGCGTCCCATGTAGCTGTGAGCCAGTTCGCGTGCATACTGCCGGCGGTGGTCATCCCGGCGGGGATCGTATCCCTGCCTGCCCATGGCCTGCAGCGCCCAAGGCGAACAGCTGGGCTGGTCCCAGCACATGTCCAGGAAAATTCCGTCCACCGGTGTGAACTGATCAAGAACTTGCTGCAGGATATCGGCAAAGTAGTCGGCATAGGGGCTGGACATATCCAAAATCTGCCACCCAGCTTCAAAGGCTCCGCCCCGTTTTACATGCTGCAGTTCCTCATTCAGCGCAATCCACTCCGGGTGCTGGTTGGCGGCGAATTCATTGACCTGAATACTGAGGTAAATGGGCGCCATAATTCCGACGCGATGCAGGGCTTCAATCTGCTCTCCCAGCAGATTGAGGTCCGGCGGCAGTGAAGGATGCCTCGCCGGATGGCCGGTGTCGTAATAGAGATGTCCATGGTGGCACATGCCGAACAAGGTCACGCTATCCACGTGGGCATCTTTGAACCTCGCGGCGAAGGTTTCCGGATCAAAGTGCCGGCCTACATCGGGCACATCCGGCCCGGTATGGAAATCCAAGTGAATTGCCCGCTTAGGAAATTTGATCGTCTGCTCCAATCGGATCATTCCTTTCCATTCTGTATGGATCACGAACAACCTAGGCTGCAGGATTGCATGCCTTACAGGTCGGCGAGTTCTCTCTCCGCCCAGTCATTCGTTGGTGCCAGCTCCAAGGCTCTTTCCCACAAAGCCCGTGCTCGATCCGGATCCTCCGGGGCCACGGCCGCCGCCAGGAAACTGACATAGAGACTGCTGTTGGGATTCCGTTCCGTCAACCTCTCAAAGCTGGTGGCGGCTGCTTCCCGATCGCCTCCAAAGGCAGCAGGAGCCAGCATATAACGCTTAGCCTGCACATAGAGAAGCTGTTCATTGTCCGGGTCGAGCGCTTCAGCCGCTTCGATTGCATCCGTTACGGCACCGCCAAAACGAATGGACGTAAAGACCCCGGTAATTTTGCGGGCATACGCGTCCCCCAGCACGGCCTGCAAGGTAGCTGATGCCCCATTGTAAGCAGCAGCCTCTTCTGCCGCAGCGATGGCCCGGTCGGCAAAGTCCCGGCTCTTGTCCAGATCGTCTTCAATGAATTCAGCATAGTCAGCAAAAAAGTTGTACAGAACTGCCAGCTGTCCCCACACAGCAAATCCCTCATCTTGGCTTTGGAGCTCAGCGTAGATCCCTTTAGCCTCATCCATGGCCAACCGGTCCATAGCCCCTTGGATACCATCGAGTTCCAAGTCTGAGGCTGTCGCGCTGGGGAACAAAAACATCACTAGCCAGAAAAGAAACCAAAACCCGATCCGCGTCCTGCGGCCGGCCTGCACCGGCGAGACCTTCTCCCGCATATCCACTCACTGCCCCTTCCACACCGCACTCAGGTCTCTGCGTCCTATTCGTAAGCACTTCGTTGTCTGAATCTGCTATTCCTTCTGAACGGATTTTCGGCGGCAGGCAGGGAAAATTGGAGTCGTATCGAGAAGTAGACCAATAAACCAACCAAGACTGCGTAGAAACGCGGTCGCTTAACTCCAGCAACCATGGCTATGTGAGGGAGGTATTATCTTGACAGAAAAGAGATATCGTTTGGGCGTGATCGGGTTTGCCCACATGCACATCAACGCTCTGATTGGAAGCTTCGATCAACAACCCCATGTGGAATGGGTGGCCTGTGCGGACACTGTACCTAAGGTGCCCTCGGTCTCCCAAGAACCGGGCACCCGCCAGGCCAACGTCCAGCGGGCCCTAGAACAAACCGGCATTCCCCAGTACTACCAGGATTACCGGGAAATGCTCGACAAAGAGTCCTTTGACATCATGTTAGTATGCTCAGAAAATGCCCAGCACGGAGAGGTAGTAGAAGCCACGGCAGATAAGGGAATCCATGTGGTCGTGGAAAAGCCCATGGCGACCCATCTCTCCGATGCACTGCGCATGGTCAGGGCCGCCCGGCGCAACCAGGTCAAGTTGATCGTCAATTGGCCAAGCACCTGGTTCGCTCCCGTGCGCAAGGCCCATGAACTGGTCGAGGCAGGGGAAATCGGTGAAGTCTTCCGCTTCAAGTATCGCAATGCCGCATCCATGGGACCCTTGAGCTACGGGCAGCAGATGAGCGAAGCGGAAAAGGGGAAAGAATGGTGGCACCAGGCAGATACAGGCGGCGGTGCCTTCCTGGACTACTGCTGCTATGGCGCCAACTTGTCCCGTTGGTTTTTGGGTGAGGCGCCGACAGCCGCCTATGGCCTGCAGGCCAACCTCAACAATCACTTCGGCAGCGCCGATGACAACGGTGTCGTTGTGGCCCGCTATCCAAAGGCCATTGCCGTAATCGAGGGTTCGTGGACCTTCCTCCATCCAGGAATACCCAACGGACCTATCATCTATGGAAGCGACGGTACGTTGGTCTGCGATCGCAGCAGCGTCAAAATCTATAAAGACAAGAAGAGCATGGAACCCACTGTTGTTCACGATGATCTCATGCTGCCCGCCGGAAGGGAAACTCTGGCACTGGAGGTCTTCCATCACCTTGAAACGGGAGAGCCTCTGCACCCCACCTTGGATCTGCCGGTCAATTTAGATGCCATGGCACTGCTGGATGCCGGGCTGCGTTCGGCCGCATCCGGGAAACAGGAACTTGTAAACGATAAATACTGGAATATCGGGTGAATTATGGAAGGGGGCGTTTTCTGATGGCCGAAATCAAAACCAAAACCATATCCGAGGCAGAGGCACGACAGCTCGGCGCGGACGAGTGGCCGATCTGGGAATGCGGGCCAAGCACCTTTGATTGGGAGTATGCCGAACAGGAAACGGCATACATTTTGGAAGGAGAAGTGGTGGTACACGCCGATGGCCGCGAAACCCATCTCGTTCCGGGGATGCTGGCCGCTTTTCCCAAGGGCATGAAATGCGTCTGGGAAGTTCGGAAACCGTTCAAAAAGGCCTATACCTTTAATTTGGAGATTGATTGAACGGGATTGCCATCCACTGGACAACGGAGCACTGCAAGGCCTCCGAATCACTGAAATCGACCTTTTCAGTGAGGCTGGAGGCCTCTTTACCAGCTGACAGCCGAAGGGACCGCATTCACCCAAGTGCACATTCAAGGGGGAACGGCCGCCGCTGTCTGTATGCCGAGTAGAACCGTCCTGCCTACTGGCCGCAGCTTTACCGACGGGGCGGAGGCCTTCTTCGGCGGCATCTGCGATCATTGGAACGTCCCCGCGCGCGATTTCGATCCCACCGGTGTGTACCACAAGCAAAGCCGGTGGATACCCAATACAGCAATAACGCCGTCCTGCACCTTAGTGACCATATCCAAACCGGAAAACACTCCACCGATCTGTTGACCGATGCGGCCATGGAATGGATCGCTGGCTATGACAGCGAACACCCTCTGCGATTTAGCCGGCCTTGAGCCGCCGGGCGGGGGGTGAAAGCACCAGTTCTTTGATCTGCTCTCCGATCCGTGGGAGATGCAGGATCTCTCTCACCGCACGGTGATATCCTACCAACCGCGGGAATACGCCTGGTGGCAATCGGTGCATACCTTCATGCCATCCTGCAGCCGCATAAACGCTTCCGCAGCCCCTTCACCGCAGCTTTCACAGATAACGGTCCGGAACAAACGGGCCTTTGTCGGCAGCGGGTAGTGGGGTTGGCCTATCGTAAACATGTCCGCAGGATCAAGGGCGAGCATCGCATGCATCCGCTCTTCTCGGTCCTCCGG
>PUOC01000134.1 GCA_003551965.1 Clostridiales bacterium
CGTGGGCAGCGCCGCCATAAGTACTGCCAGTCCCACGGCCAGCACCAGCGTTTTAGAGTAACCCTTCAAATATTTCGCCTCCTGTCTTCTGCTCCACGACACCAGAGCGCATGATCAGAATCTGTTCAGCCACTTTGCCCGCCAAGGTTTCATCATGGGTGATGTAAAGCATGGAAAAGCCAAGCCCGTTCTGCAGTCCTTTGAGCAGCCGCAGTAGGTTCGCCTGGGTTGAAACATCGAGCATTGACGTTATTTCGTCGGCGATCAAAAGTGCAGGCCGCATAACCAAGGCCCTGGCCAAAGCCACCCGCTGCCGCTGCCCGCCGCTCAAGGCATGGCAGCGACGGCGCCCAAAGGAAGGATCCGCGGGCAGCTGTACGGTTTTCAGCATGTCCTGGGCCCGCTGCTGCTGCTCCGGTCTGGTGCCAATACCATTAATGCGCAGAGGTTCTGTCACGGCCTCTATGACGGTCAGCCGGTGGCTTGTGGAGCCAAAGGGATCTTGAAGCACCAACTGTACTCCATGCTCCCGGCGGGCGGCGTTTTCCGATTCCAACGGCACCCCTTGAAATTCCACCGTTCCATGATCCGCGTCGATGTAGCCCGCGACAATACCGGCTAGGGTAGACTTACCTGAACCCGAAGGGCCAATCAAAGCGGTCGTTTCGCCGTGGCGGAGCGTGATACTGCTGCCGTTCAGAGCGCAAATCGAGCGGGCGCCGATGGAGTACGCTTTGACGACATCCTCTGCACGCAACAGCGTCACGATACCGCCGCGGTGGCAGCGGACTTCTTGCTCTGGTCCCACGGAAAACGAGGGAGGCCTCTCCCGCCAGCATACGTCTATGGACTGCGTGCAGCGGGGTGCAAAGGCACATCCCGCCTCCGCTGCCTGCAGGGGAGGTTCTCCCGGAATACCCCATAGGTCCCGGCTCGGGAATAGGTCTGCCGAGGCCTGCATTAAACCCCGTGTATAGGGATGCTGGGGCGATCGCAGAATTGCCTCCGCAGCGCCAACTTCCGCCGCTTCGCCGGCATAGAGAACCATAAGCTTTGAGGTCAGACGGCGAACCACTGCCAGATCGTGGGATATGACAATCAGGGCAAAGCCCAGTTCGCGTTGGAGCCACTGCAGCAGTTCAAGAATCTCTGTCCGGGAACCGGCATCCAAGTTGGCCGTGGGTTCATCGGCAACCAATAGTTGCGGCCGGCAGGATACGGCCATGGCCAGAAGCACTCTCTGCCGCATTCCTCCCGAAAGCTGGTGCGGATAGGCTTCCTGCCATTGCGGCTCTAAACCCACAAGACCAAAGATGTGCGCCGTCTCCCGGCGGGAAGCAGCAGGGGGAACACCAAGGTGCTCAGCAATCGTCTCCGACACCTGCTCTCCCACAGTCATGATCGGATTAAGGACCTCTTGGAAATTCTGGAACACCAAAGCCATCTGGTTCCAGCGATACGTTCGGCGCTGTTCCTCTGTCATAGCCAAAATATCACGGCCGACGAACTGCACCCTGCCCCGCATTTGGTGCGGCGGATCGATCAACCCCATCAAAGCCTTGGCCAGACTGGTTTTGCCGCTGCCGGTTTCGCCTATGATCCCTAAGCTGTCCCCGTACCCCATCTGGAAACTGGCACCGGCCAAGGATGTGACGCTCTCGTTTTCCGCATGGTATTGCACATATAAATCCTCAACCTTAAGAAGCATGTCATCCGCTGCCGCCTCTTGAAGATGGGTTCTACGGCCTTTCACTGCCACCGGGGGAGCCTCCCTGTTCTTTTTGGTACGATGGACGGAGGCCGGCCTGCTCTGCTGCGGCCATGGCGGCCTGGTACACTTCGCGCAGAGGCACGCCATGGAGTTCCGCCTGGCGCCGGCAGTCCTCGTACTCCGGTGCGTATTTTAGAAGTTCTTGGTTTTCCAGCGCCATCTTCACGGTCACTGGCCCATACCGAGTTCTGACCGAGGCATGCTGTCGTTGAAGCATACTCCGTTGTACCGGCAATCTGCGAATGCCCAGCGTCGTCGTCTCCTTAAAAATCATCGTCTCCAGTTCGCGGCATTGTTCGTCTCGGCAGAGCACACTGAGTTTCACACCGGGACGGCTCTTTTTCATGATAATCTGGGTCAGAAATACATCGAGGGCACCGGCATCAAGAAGCTTGGGAAAGAGGTAGCCGTAGACCTCCGGGTTCATGTCATCAATATTGGTTTCTAGGAGAAAAAGGGATTCAGCGGTTTTTTTTTGCCCAAGAAGACGCGCAACACATTGGCAATCGGCAGATCCTTGGTTCCTATGCCATATCCGGCCTGTTCGATGGCCATCTCCGGCAGAGGAACGAAGTCCTCAGCCAACGTCCGTATAATCGCGGCCCCGGTTGGAGTCACCAGCTCGCTGCGGATGCCCTGGGAGTACACCGGTACTCCCTTTAATATTTCTACAGTGGCCGGCGCCGGCACAGGTATGCGTCCGTGCTGGCATTGGACATATCCGGTGCCCACATGCAGCGGCGAGGAGTAGATCCCATCAATGTCAAGCATGTCAACGGCTATGGCCGTGCCGACAATGTCCACGATGGAATCGATCGCACCCACCTCATGGAAATGCACTTCCTCCAAGGGTTTGTCATGGACATGGGCCTCGGCGTGCGCAACATAACCGAAAATTTTCTTGCTTAGGGATTTGACGGCCTCTGACAAGTCACTGTTATCGATAAGAGCTTCAATATCATGGAGGTTGCGATGGGGATGAGCATGGGCACGTTCACCGTGGCCGTGTTCATGATGGTGTTCATGATGGTGCCCATGATGATGATGATGGCCGTGACCGCGGTGCGGGTCAGTCTGTGCGTCACCCTCGCCAGGGCCATGGCTTTCACCTGCTAGAATGACATCGAATTTCGTTCCGGTGATGCCGTTCTTTTGTCTGCGGTGAATCTCGATCTCATAGCCGTCGATGCCAATCTTCCGCAACTCATCCAGAAACGCCTGTTGATCGATGCCCAAATCCAAGAGGGCACCCACGGTCATGTCGCCGCTGATCCCTGACAGACATTGAAAATACAGGACACTCATCGGCTGTCGCCTCCTTTAGCAGCCAGTTCAATCTGGCGGTTGATGGTACTGGCAAGAAAAGCGGCCCCAAACCCATTGTCAATATTGACCACACCCACACCGCTGGCACAGCTGTTGAGCATGGTCAGCAGCGCTGAAAGGCCGCCAAAGCTGGCTCCGTAACCGACACTGGTGGGTACTGCAATCACAGGTTTATCCACGAGGCCTCCTACGACACTGGCCAGGGCACCTTCCATGCCCGCCACGACGATCAAAACGCTTGCCTGGTTCATGGCCTCACGGTTGAGCAGCAGCCGATGAATGCCGGCTACGCCCACATCGTAAAGACGAGCTACGTTGTTCCCCAGGGTTTCCGCCGTCACCGCTGCCTCTTCGGCCACCGCAATGTCCGCCGTCCCTGCGGACACCACGAGGATCTGGTGTTCGGTGAACTGAATCTGCCTGCGGTGGACCACAATAATACGTGCCGTCTCTTCATACTGGAGATCATCGAAATGCTGCGCCAGATATGCATGCACTTCTGGTTCCACGCGGGTAATCAAGATATTGGTGTTGTGGGGAAGCATCGCTTCCACAATGCCCTTGATATGCTCTTTGCTCTTTCCCTGGCCAAGAATGACCTCCGGATAGCCGTTACGAAGCCCGCGATGGTGATCCACCTTGGCATATTCCAGGTCCTCAAAGGGCAGGTTTTTCAGTTTTTCCATGGCTGTATCTACCTCGATGGCTCCCGATTTTAACTGCGCCAATACAGCCTTGATTGCGTCCGACTGCATACCATCCATCTCCTCCGTAATTCTTCTTTGCTTGCAGCTCTGCAAAAAACCGCGCCATTCCGGTCTGCACGCTATGACCCGGCCATTCCCACGTCTCCTGCACGATGTCACCCTTGCAATTCGTCGGTGTTACGATTATCATAGAAAATAGCACTGGATTAGGATTCTAGATTGGATCGGCATTTCCTCCTAGGGCAATACGATGTATTATCAAGGGAGTGATGATATTGACCCCCAAGGAAAAATACGAAAGACTGCAGAGCTACCTTCAGGAACTGGGAAGTTTGGCCGTTGCGTTTTCAGGCGGCGTGGACAGCACCTTCCTGGCTAAGACGGCTCACGATGTTCTGGGTGGCCGTGCCATAGCCGTCACGGCCACTTCACCGACCCACCCCCAGCGCGAACTAGACGACGCACAGGAGCTGACGGCCAGTATCGGCATCCGGCACGTGACCGAACCCACCGATGAGTTGGAACGGGAAGAGTTCGTCAGCAATCCCCCGGACCGCTGTTATCACTGCAAACGGATCATTTTCAGCAAGGTCAAAGAAGTGGCCCACGCCCATGATCTACAGCACGTCGCCGATGGCTCCAACCTGGATGATACCGGCGATTTCCGCCCCGGCATGCGGGCTGCAGCTGAATTGGGAATCCTCAGCCCATTGAAGGAAATGGGTATTACTAAAGCCGAGATCCGGGAGCTGTCACGGGAGTTTGGCCTGCCCACCTGGCAGAAGCCGGCCTTTGCCTGTCTGGCCACGCGCTTTCCTTACGGCCAAAGGATCACCGAAGCAGGCCTGCTGATGGTAGATGCGGCCGAGGACTATCTGCTGTCCCTTGGTTTTACGCAGCTGCGTGTCCGCAATCACGATGGACTGGCGCGAATCGAAGTGCGCGCTGAAGACATCGGCCGCTTCTTTGAAGAGTCTCTCCTAGAGCCGGTAGCTCGCAAATTCGAAGAAATCGGCTTTACCTATGTTACCCTGGATCTAAGCGGTTACAGCACAGGAAGCATGAACAAGACGCTGGCTGAGGAGCACGCAGAACGATAGTCGCCGCCGGCACGATCACGAAGAAACAGCATCGAGCAGGGTCGATGCTGTTTCACAATATTGCGGTTCATGGACAATAGTACACTCCAGCTACTTAGGTCCAACTCACACCCTGGTAACGGCGAAATGCATCCATACTGGTTTTGATGGAACTAAGCTCATCCATCTGTGTGTCATCCTGTTCCAGCAAAATGTACTCGAGATTCGGCGCCGACTGCGCGGCGTCAATGATCTCTTGAATGGGCAGCACCCCAGTGCCGATTTCGGTGAAACAGCGGGCATCCTTCGTTTCAAGAAAGACATCCATGTCAATGTTCTGATCCCTTGAGACCACACCGTCAAAGAGATTCAACGGCTGGGGGGCGTTTTCTGGAAAGTCCTTCTGGTGAAGCAGGATCAGCCGATCGCTGTATTTTTTTATACATTCCGCAGGATCCTGGCCAGCCCGCAGCATCCAGTAGGTGTCCATTTCCAGGAAGACCAGCTCCGGATCAGTGTTTTCCATAATCAGGTCGTAAACGTATTGTCCGTCAAACACTTGAAACTCTTGATAGTGGTTGTGGTAGTAAAACCGCATACCCCGCTCGCGGCACATGCGGCCCACCTCATTGAAGAGCGCGCAGCGCTTCTCTAGATAGTCGAGATCGCCATACGGGAAAAACTCGATGTCGCAGCCGATTTGCGGATTACCGATCGCCTCGTGATAGTCCAACACATCGTCTAACTGTTCTAGAAGCAGGGGATTGATGTGGCAGCCGACGAGCTGCAGACCGTACTGCTCAAGAATATCTTTCATCTGCCCAGCCGGAACCTTAAATCCCATACCCGGATCATGGGCGGCATCGTGGTTGGCTCCTTCCACGAAATTGTAACCTGTTTCGGCCACGCTCCGCAGGGTGCCCACGGGATCCTCCTGCAGCAGGCCTCTCACCGAGTAAAGCTGAATACCTACCTTTAGCGGCATGAATCATCCTCCATCCTAAAATATCGTTTTCGGTGCTCACCTCACAGTGAAGCGAGATCCACAGCTAGCTCCTCCGGTCCCTTGGTGTCCGCCCGCCGACGTCGTTTAGCCATTTGCCCTGTTGAAGCGATACCAGGACCCAGAGTCACCCCTCCACAAACGGAATATTGTGTTCCTCAAGAAATGCCCGGTACTCCTCCTTTATCGCCTCATCACGGAATGCGTACCATGTATCCAGCAGGCCAAGCTCCGTCACCACACTGCGAAAGAGACGGAAGGCCCCCCGACCATGAATAGCGTCAAGAAGCCGGCTGCGAGCCGGTTCATCCTGTGCCATGGAGAACGTCCGCATGATTTCCCATTCATTGATGTCGTCGATGGGCAGTTAGTTCCACTGCATGCTCTGAGTGCAGCTCTTCTCTAGCCGCTAGCATGTCCTCTTCACTCCAGTCCACATCACGGAAGGCTTCTTCCTCATCACCTTCGTCATAGGCGTTGATACATTCAAATTCGTTCTCACTGAGAATGGTTATCGCGCCTGTACGAGTGTTCAACAGTGCCCGCCATCCCCGGGGAAGTCCATCTACTTCATGGATAACAGCGTTCAAATTCACAGGCGTAGACACTTTCACCCCTCCTCACCAAAACCTTCTTGATAGAGTTCCTGCCGGCGAAGGGAACCGCCGACACGGGCAGACGCAATCGGTCTCCGATAAACATCCTCATACAACCGCTGCAGCTGCATGGGAAAGGATGTGAAATTGATCAGCAGATCATCCCCATAGGTAAGCTGCAGAGTGTTATGCTGCCGGGCCAACAGCCTCGGAGCCATATTGATACGGTCCTGCATCCATGGGCCGTTCTTCGTGTCCATGGCTTCATGGATCACCGGGCTCAATGCGACGAAACCAAGAGTTTCGAGAAGGCGGCAGCAAAGCATTTCGCGGCAGCCCACTGCAGCGAATTTCCGCCTCCTAAATGCGAGTCAAGCCAGTGCTCCACCATCACCACTTCAACATGGTGCGTGACGCGTTGGGACTGCCAAGCAAAGCGGCGACATGGGCACGGCAACCAAATCCTGAACGACTTCAAAATAAAAGGAACTGGCCAGATCGAGCGCGGGTATGTGAGCCGTCATTTTCATTGTCCCTTTGCCCAAGCGCCGAAGTCAAGCACAAGCTGCTGTCTACATTCTGCATCCATGACACGCTTCCTGCTTTCATGAGCGAAGACAGCAGAAACCGCTGGGGTTGCCCAGCGGCCCTTGCCCACGATTCGTTTATGCTCTGTCTGCAGCCGTAACCAAAGTGGCCTCCTCCTCTGTGGGAAACCAATGCCTGGTTCGGTTCGCAAACCTGACTAGGGCCAGCATAACCGGAACTTCAACCAACACACCGACAACAGCTGCCAAAGCAGCGCCTGAAGCTAGGCCAAACAAAGATATCGCCGCAGCTACCGCCAGTTCAAAGAAATTGCTGGCCCCAATCATCCCCGCAGGAGCCGCGACTTCATGGTTTATCTTCCAAAGCTTCGCCCATCCATAGGCAATGGTAAAAACGAAGAATGTCTGAATTACCAACGGCACCGCAATCAGAAGAATGTGCAGCGGGTTGCGGAGAATAACCTCGCCTTGGAATGAAAACAAAATGATCAGTGTCAGCAGCAGACCGATCACGGTCAGATTGCCAAGCTTCTTAAGAAAGACGGTTTCAAACCATTCCATACCCTTGCGTTTAATCAGGTAAAGTCGTGACAAATAGCCGGCCACAAGCGGTATCACAATATACAGCACCACCGATAGGAAGATGGTATCGAATGGAACGACCATATCACCGATTCCCAATAGGAACATAACGATCGGTGCATAGAGAACCAGAAGCACCAAATTGTTGATCGATACCTGAACCAAGGTGTAGGCAGGATCCCCTTTGGTGAGATAACTCCAGACAAACACCATGGCAGTGCAGGGGGCGGCCCCCAACAAGATAGCTCCGGCCACATACTCCCGACCTAGTTCCGCCGGGATCCAAGGCGCAAACACGACCCGAATGAAGAACCAGGCAAAGAAGAACATGGTAAATGGTTTGATCAGCCAGTTAGTCACCAGAGTCACCGCAAGCCCTTTCGGCTTCTTCCCTGTGGCAATAATGCTGGAGAAATCGATCTGCACCATCATGGGATAGATCATAAACCAGATCAAAATCGCGACGGGAATCGACACTTGGCTGTACTCAAAGCCGCTCAATGCATCGGGAACAGCCGGAAAAAGCTGTCCGATGGCCACGCCTACGACAATACACAGTGCCACCCATAGCGACAAATAACGCTCAAAAACACCTAAACCCCGTTTTTTCTGGTCTTCGACTTGCTGTTCGTGCCTATTATGCAACACTGATTCCTCCCGCCTGGTGTATTTCTATGGACTGTATGACCAACTTCCTAAAGCGCCAAAGCCTCGCCAGGTCGATTTCCATACGACCAGACGTCCAAGTACTTGGGACC
>PUOC01000059.1 GCA_003551965.1 Clostridiales bacterium
CATGAAGGTTGAAGGCCACATCGGCAAGGAGGTCATCCGAGCGGTTCAAAACAACGGCTATTGGTTCGATTACATAAACGACGACGCACTGCTCCATCATGCAGCGGCAGCCGAAGGGGCGCTGCACATCCAAAACAACCTCTACAAAGTCCTGATAATACCCAACTGCCGCTATCTGCCTCTGGAGACCGCCAAGAAACTTAAGGAGTTCGCGGAAGCGGGAGGAACAGTCATAGCCCTCGGCCAGGCACCCACAGAAGTACCTGGATTATCCGAGTACAGCCGCAGGCAGCAGGAACTGGAAATGCTGCTGGCCGATCTGTTCGGGAAAGCAGACGAGCAATGGCACCGGGCAGGAGAGGGTTGGACCATTGTAACGGCTTTAAGCCCGGGGGCGGTTGTCCGAAGCCTCCAACAGAGCTTGGTGCCGGATCTTTTCATCGAATCTGAGCCTACAGAGAAAGGGTCCAGAAACGTAGGCTACGTTCATCGCCGCACCGCGGAGGAGGACATCTACTTTCTGGCCAACGTCTCTCGGCAGGCAGAAACCGTTCATCTTCACTTCAAGGGGCAAAGCGATTGCTGTACCCTGCTCGATCCCCTGGAACGCACAGCGGTCTTTCCCCGCCGCATCGACAACCACATCCATGGCGTCGAGTTCACCGTGGACTTTGAACCGGGCATGTCGCTGTTTGCAGTCTTCAGCGATGCGCTGCCTCGCCTGCAGACAGAACCGAGTCCAACGGTGGATACAGAGTCCCATGCAGAGATACGCGGCCCGTGGACACTGGAGGTAGAGGCGGGGGATTTCGCGATCGAACTGCAGGAACCGATCTATTGGAGTTCGCTGTCACCGGTCCGCTATCATTGCGGAACCGGTGCCTATCGGACATCCTTTGAACTAGAGACCGATCCCGCCTTATTCGAGTCTTGCTGGCTGTGCCTTGAGCACTTGGCTGCAACGGCGGATATCTACGTCAACGGATACAAAGCCGGTGTCCTCTGGAAGCATCCGTATCGGCTGGACATTCAACGGCAGCTCCGGCCAGGCATTAATACCCTCGAGATCCAGGTCCAAAACCTTTGGATCAACGCCTTCTTGGACCCCAACCATGACGAGGCGGCACATTCCGAAGCGCTAATAGACAACTGGCCCTATTTCTCGGAGATCATCGATCAAAATCGCAGCCAAAGGCTGCACGGCTGGCGGGAACGGGAAATGATCAAGACAGTGCAGCCCTCAGGGCTGTCGGGCAAGGTTTGGCTTTCACTGCAGTGGAAAGCAGAAGGAAGCCGCTGACAGCTGTATTGCATCTGAAACCAGACCGCGCCAAAAAGGAGTGCTGCAAGATCTGCGGCACTCCTTTCCATACCATACTTGATTCAACGATCGCAGCGGCGAAAGACCGTACATCCTTCCTTCAGGGTTTCCGAGACCTTGATTGATCCTATCTCCTCTGCAGGCACCTTTAAGGGATTTCGATCAAGGATAGCGAAATCGGCCAGTTTTCCCGGGGCTATACTGCCCTTTTGGTCTTCCTCGCCATACTGTAACGCGGCATGGACTGTCACCGCTTTCAGTGCGCTGTAAACGTCAATGCGTTCCTGCGGACCGACCACAGCACCGGAGCGGGTTCGCCGATTCACGGCGCTCCATATGGTTTGCAGAATATTCGGTTTCCGCACTGGCGAATCCAAATGAAACGTCACCGGTAGATTTCGGGACAGGGCTGAACGTGCCGGACTAATTCCATGTCCCCGCTCCGGCCCTAAGTTCTGCAAGTGGATATCGCCCCAGAAGTACGTGTGCGCGACAAAGATCGACGGTATCATGCCAATGGCTGCCATGGCATCTAACTGATCAGGCCGGATAGTCTGGCAATGAACCATGACCGGACGCAGATCTTTGGCATCCCGGCGGCCCGCAAGTGCCTTGCGGCAGCATCGCAGCAGCTGATCGGCGGCCGCATCGCCATTGCAGTGCGTGAGAAGCTGGCAGTCATCCTCTAAGGCCTGGGCCACAAAGCGAGTCACTTCCTCGTCACTGTGCCAAGGATGACCTCGGTAGTGTTCTTCGCCTTCATAGGGTTGGGAAAGCCAAGCCGTGCGTGCTTGGGGGGATCCGTCCAAAAGCAGTTTATAACCGCCGAGTTTAAAGCGGTTACAGTAACGGCCGTTGAATGGTCTGTTCTCCGCCATGATTTCCCGAGCCCCTTGATCGATGAGCGGATAGGACACCAAGTCGAGCTGAAGCCGTTTTTGGCCTGCCAACGTCTTAAAGCTCTGCACAGTCTCCGGCAGGCCTGCTCCGTCTTGGATGGTGGTAATCCCGTGCCGGGCATAATAGTGTTCAGCGGCTCGCAAAAGATCGCCAAAATCGCTGCTTGGTTGGTCAATCATCTGCTTATAGAGGGGCAGAACCGCTGTTTCTTCCAGCCGGCCATCCGGCTCAAGGGTGCCGGGTACGCGCCCGATATGACCGCCCTCGGGCTGAGGCGTTTTGCTGTCAATGCCCAACACCTTCAAGCCTACGGTGTTGACAGAGGCCATATGGAAAGACGTGTGGAACAGGCAAAGCGGTATGTCTGTAGAAACCGCATTGAGAAGCTCCTTCGTGGGGTGCCGCTCTTCGCGCAGCAGCAGATGGTCATATCCGAAACCAAAGACAAATCCATCCTGATCCGGATCGGCCTGGCTAAGATGCTGTACCATTACGTCCAACAGTTCGTCCATACTGGTACAGTCGCTGGCATCGGCAGCGCGGCTGAGATGGGCCACCCAGGACGCATGGCTGTGGGTATCAATAAAGGCAGGCAGCATGGTCTGTCCCTGCAGATCCACAACACGACACCGGTACCCGGCAGCGTCCTTGAGTCTTTCCCGGGGGCCGCACTGCGATATGCGGCCGTCAGGGCCGACTAAGACAGCCTTGGCAACTTCGCCCGGAGCTTCCATGGTCACAATATCTCCGTTGCAGTACAACGTATTCACCGAAAATCTCTCCTACTGGGAACGGAATCCCGGCACCGGGCCGGTCACTCAAGTCAAAACGCAGCTTCCCGGCGCCAAGCGATGGGCGAAGCGTTAGCTGCCTCTGTCTTTCGCTGAAAGGGGATGCCGCTTCGGAAAGCGAAAATCTATGAGAAAGCGCTGCAGGAAAACATCAAACCCGCTAAAGGATGATAAAAATTGGACCAAGAGGCCTTCAAGAGAGCCGTTCAGGCCGTGGGACAATCCGGCTCAAACCACCCCTCCATCGGAACATACAGTGAGCGATCGCTTCATGCCGTTCTCAAACACTATATCAACCCGGACCCCGGCGTGCACGAACAGCCATGGGGGCCTTTTGTGGTCGACGTTCTAGAAGAAGATCGGATCTTCGAGATCCAAACTGCCCACTTCGACAAACTTCGCAGCAAATTGGAGTGGTTTCTGCAGTCCCAAGCAGTTACGCTGGTGTACCCCGTGGCGGCACGCACACGGCTTCATTGGCTGGATAGGAGAGCTAAGTTCGTCGAACGCAGCCGCCAGAGCCCCAAACGGGGAACCATTCACCAAATTTTCCCGGAGTTGTATCGGATCAAGTGGTTTCTCCGCCATCCCCGGCTGTCACTGCGCATCCTTGTTGTGGATGTGCACGAATACCGCATTCCGGAACCGGGCCGCCGCGCCCGCAGACCGTACCGCCTCCAGGATTGCATTCCGGTGGGGCTGATGGAGGACGTTGTCATCGAAGGTGCTGCCGACTACAGCCGTTTTCTGCCCCCGGATCTGCCCGAAACCTTTCTGTCAAGGGACTACCACCGAGCTGCCGGCATTTCTCTGCCCCTGGCCCGCATGGCCCTCAATATCCTCTACCATATGGGTACGGTAGAACGTACGGGCCGGCAGGGTAACGCCTACACATACACCGTGGCTCCCTTGGCCGACCCAGTGCATGCTTGATCCCAAAAAGGGAGAGGTTCCAGAGGGCCTCTCCCCGGCAAAACATCCGTACTGTCAGCATCTATGTGAGCACGTCACGAAGATCGGCAACATACACCCGGCGGGTGCCGCCCACATAGGCATTGAAGGCAATCCACTGGTGTTCATGATCCCAAGCCGGGTGCGGATCGACCCGCAGCACGGAATGGGTTTTTTGGTGCTCTGTTTCGGTGGGTATGCGGACGAGGGCGGTCTCCGCCCCTGTCGTGCGATCTATCAGGCGCAGCGGTGTGGTTCCGTCACCAAATGCCAGGGATTCGTGGGCATACACGTCCGTCAAAATGTGGCGGCCGTTAGGATGTATGGTGGGATGGCCCGAACCGAGAATGTCATCGAACATCTTCGTCAATCCCGTCCCGTCATAGCGGCAGCGGACAAACCGCATGCCGTCGCGGTCAATATTCAAGTTCATGGACAAGTTCTCGCCGTCGGGGAACCAGTTGATGTGATGCCCGCCCTTTTCCCACTGTTCCGGCGGCACAGCTGTCTTGATGCCGCTGCCGTCGGCATTCATGGTAAAGACCGCAAACCGCAGCGCCCGCTGGCTCATGACATCGATTTTCGGCTCAATGTCCTTTGAGAACCAGCGAATAGTGAAAATGAGCTTCGTACCCTGCGGATTGTACTTGCTGTGAAAACCGTAGAATTCGAAATTGTCATAGTCCACATCGATTTTCGGCTCCGCCGTTTGCATCACATGCTTCAAAGAAGCCAACAGCCGGCAGCGGCCGGTGCGGGTGTCCGTAACGTAAAGTCCGTCGTCATCACGCAGGTCCGTATTCCGCGGCACGTGTTCCGGCGGCACAATCACGCCGTAACCGTATTGGGTTCGCTGCATGGTCAGCATGTTGGCCGATAGCACCGTACTCCCGTCGGGAGATGCCTTATAGACGCCGCCATCCAGCCTCTTCTTCTCACCGCTGAACGGATGGAGGCGTACGCCAAAGGGCTGCCAGTTTGAGGTATCAACATCATTGTAGAGCAGTGCTTCATCGCTTCCCGCCCACTGCAGATTGGTACCCATCTGGGGTTCCCAGCCGCAGGTGGAAGCAGCCACTGTTTCTTCACCGGAATGCAGATCAATCACGACGATCTCGCCGCTGTCGCCGGGGCGCGGGAGGCGATCTTCATAGGGCATCCGGAATAGAGCCATGTACCTTCCCGAAGGACTGAACGGCGAGGTGTCAAAGAACCGGTGAATCGTGCGGCCGTCATTCGGTGTGACACAGTAGACAGGGACGGCCGGTTCAAAATCGGTGTAACGGGGAAATGCACTGCTGATTTTCACTTGAGAGCCCTCCATATAACGATATTCGCTGCAGTCATGGGCAGCACTGCGCCAGTTCCAAAACGCTTTCTGGTCCGCGGATCCAAGCCTCGTAACCGCCGGCGGCCTAAGCGCTCAGTCCCTGCCGCAGGCCCTTGATCAAGAACACGCCCACGGCTGCGCCCGGATCTTCCTTTCCCCGCGATCCTTCGCCGTAATAGGCGGGCCGGCCATGCTGCGCAACCATGTCCTTTGTCTTCTCCAGGCCTGCCGCAGCTGCTTCATAGGCACGATCCAATGCCTCCGTCAATGGCAGCCCCTGCCCCCCGGCTGCTTTGAGCGCCTCTAGGGCCGGCTGCAGGGCATCCACCACTGTCTTTTCCCCGGGACGGCAGCGGCCCCGCTCCATAATGCCTTCAAGAAATGCTTCCAGAAAGCCCGTCAGTTCATCCAATCCCAAAAAATCCCTTCCTTGGACGGCTCGGCCGCCCTTCATGAAACCCGTCCCCATTAATGTACCCATGGTGGACGGTGCTTTGCTTGCAATGGTCATGCCTGCCCGGGCTAAGATGATACCCACATCTGTTTCATCCATGGAATCCACGAATTCCGCGGCACTGCGGAAACCCTGACTCATGGTCAATCCCAGGTCCCCGTCGCCCACGGCACTGTCAAGGGCCACCAGATACTGCTTGTTTTCTTCCATAATCTCGCTCAGAGCAGCGAAAATCGCCCTGAGCTCCTCTGCTGTTATTCTGGCCAATGCCACCGCCTCCTGTGGTTACCGTCGCTTTCATTTCCCTAACTGCGGCTGCGAAAAGAAGGGTGTCGATGCCGGCTGCGAAAGGTAGTTCTTCAGTTCATCATCCAGTTTCAACAGCGAAATCGATGCCCCGGCCATCTCCATGGAAGTGGCAAATTCTCCCGCATAGACATGATAAACGCCTATCTTCCTGGCCGCAAGCACATCATGGACACGCCTGTACATCACGTACAGTTCTTCCCGCGGTGTCGAACCGAGCCCGTTAACCAACACGGCCACCTCGTCTCCGCCCTGGAAAGGCAGATCTTCCAAGATGGGGTCAAGCATTTCGTCGACGATGGCGTCCGCCTCCCGCAGTTCGCCTTTGCGGATGCCGGGCTCGCCGTGGATACCCATGCCGATCTCCATGCCGCCCTCGGCAATTTCAAAGGTGGGCCGACCGGCTTCCGGTATGGTACAAGGCGACAGTGCCACACCCATGGTGCGGGCCTGGCGGTTGGCTTTTTCCGCCACGGCCTTGACTTCCTCAAGGGATCCGCCCGCGGCCGCGCAGGCACCGGCCACTTTGTAGACGAAGAAGATACCGGCCACACCTCTCCGCTTTGCCTCTTGGCCCCGGACACCGGAAGCCACATCGTCGGTTCCAATGACCTGTTCGACCCGGATCCCTTCCATGTCAGCCATTTCGGCAGCCATATCGAAGTTCATGACGTCGCCGCCGTAATTGCCGAAAATGTAGAGTACGCCGGCGCCCTGATCAATAGCCTTTGTCACGGCAAACATCTGATCAGCCCCGGGTGACTGGAACACCGAACCCACCGAACAGCCATCGAGCAAGCCATCGCCCACATATCCCAGGAAGAGCGGCAGATGGCCTGAGCCCCCGCCGGTGGCAAGGGCAACTTTGCCCGGTTTTGGCCTGCTGGTGATGATGCAGCGCAGGTCATCCTGGGCACAGGCCAGTTGATCGGAGTGGGCGGCAAGAATGCCTTCGAGCATTTCATCGACCATGGCTTCGGGTTTGTTGATAATTTTTCGCATGCGATCACAGTCCTTTCTTCCTTTTCTCCGGCAGGGGCACCCACAGCCGTATTTCTGGCAGCCTCTGCCTCCACGGTCCACGCCATAGATACGTGATACGCACCCCTTCTTGCCTGCAACCATGGATTCCTCTGCCGACCGAGGCAGCGACTTCAAAAGCGAGACCTAGCTCCTTACGCCAACCACGGCTCCCATGCCTTCAAACAGCAAATTACGCCATCTCATTCATTTTCCTGCAGGGTCCGTTTTCGTCAAGTCAGGACCGCCAATCGAGCTCCTGGGGAAATTTTTCCCGCCAAAAGTCCAAAAACCGTCTCCGGTCTTCCCCGGCAAGCAGCTGTCTCTTTTCCCTTTTCAGCCGCACGTACATGCCGTCCTGTTTTGACAGTCTGGCCGCAACCCAGTTAATGCTTTCCCGCCGCTTTTGGGGAGTCATATTGATAAACTCTAAATTCAGGTAATCCACGTATTCGACCATAAATCCGGCAAGACGATGACCGCCGCTGGCAATAGAGCGAATCAGATTATCCCGTTTTCTTTGTGTCAGTATGGGCCGCACAGCACCGTCCACGGCCGACTGCAGTGCAGCTGCCCCGGCAAGGTTGCGATCAAAGCCCAAAGTGCTGTAGGGCCAGTGCATGGTGGCCTGTCCTTCCCGTCCATGCACGCCCGCATAGGCCAATATCTGCTGCTGCAGGGCCATGAGTACAAAGACAATCTCAGGCCAAAGAATGGGAAACTGCCAGTGAAAGTTCTTCTCGGGATACAACTCCTGAGACTCGAGTTCGTCGAGATCACCCGGTTCCAAACCGTTATCCACCAGCGCCGTGTCGCGGTGGCCCATCATGGCGTGGCGAACATCATAGGCCAAGCCGAGAATACGCAGACAACTCGGAGACTCTTGCGGATCATCGTAGCCGTAGCCAGCGAACACATGCAGGGCGTCATAGAGTGCTTCGAGGTCTCCCTGTTCACCGCGGATATAGAGACCGAGGTTGTTTTCAGTCCAATGTGCTGTCAGCATAGGTATCAGCCCCTCGCGAGAAACGTTCAACAAGGATTTCGTCCGCAGACGCAGTTATCCCTTTTCCCCAGCCGATAAAAGTAGCTGTGCTGCTCGCCGCTGGTCTTTCAGATACAACCTCTGTCTGTTTCGTTTGCATTTTCATTGCTTCTCTACGGGCGTCTGCTACAATGGAAGTAACATACAAGCATTTGATCGCTACAGGATGCATGCAAGGCTGGTGCATCTCCTGAAAGCAGCCACAGTCGC
>PUOC01000185.1 GCA_003551965.1 Clostridiales bacterium
CTTGTTTATCAACTGATAGCATGAGTTCGTAAAGAATCGCAGGGTGGCGGTACAGTGTTCAAAATGGCGCTAGTTCGTCTATAGATGTCTAGATTCACCTGGACATGTGTCTCTCCCTAAACTATGATGATATCAGAGCTATACCTACTATCTAGGAGGTATCATCATGGAACGAAAGCGAAAAACCCCAACAGTTATCCGGAAATCTGCCAACACTCGCAAGAAAACCATTCCATTTTTGATTGCCGTAGCCAATAAGGTCTTGAACGCCATTGATTTTGTTGACTTCATCAATCGTGCGGTGACGTGGGATACCGAACAATGTAAGGTTTCCCCTGGGCATCTGGCCAAAGCCGTCATTCTGGTCACGTTTTTCGACATTCGAGCACCGCTGAGTCGGATCTCCGAGACGTTCCAAGAGATTGATACCGAATTCCTGTTTGGCCAAGGGATCTTGGCCGAAGACCTGAATGACTATGCCATCGCACGCACGTTAGACAAGATCGCCGCAGCAGACATGGGGCCCGATACAATGTTCAGCACCTTGTGTTTGGTGGCCTATTCTGTGTATGAGATTGCCATGAAGCGGCTCCATTCGGATACAACATCGGTTTCTTTCTATGGAGACTACAGGGGTGAAGGGGAGCAAGAGGGCGAGAACACCGATGGTACTGGCATCACCGATGAAGAGATTCTCCAGATTGTACATGGTTATAACAAAGACGGACGCCCAGAATGCAAGCAAGTTGTCGTCGGCAAGATCGTCAATGAACACGGTGTTCCGGTAGCCCATTCCGTCATGGATGGGAACACGTCCGATGTGGAGTGGAATACCAAAGCTCTAGACATGGTGGGGGATGTTTTTGCAAAGGACCTAGATGAATGTATTTACATAGCTGATTCGAAACTCATCAATATGAATCTCTTTCGAACCATGATGAACCCCAAGAAGGTCATTCGTTTCATCTCCCGATGCCCCGCAAACTTCAGTGAAAAGCTTGCTGCGAGGGCAACGGCCCAAGCTTATAAAGACGATGACTGGGTTGTTCTCGACCCGTTTAGCGACCGAAAAAACGCCAGCGAGTATCAAAGCCAAGAGTATCGAATGACGGTAGATCGTCGTGAGGTTCGTTGTATCGTATACAAAACCAGTGATGGTGAAAAGCGGTTTCTACGGAAGAAGGACAACGCACTCGACGCTCTCCAACAAGATATCAAAGAGACCGAAAAGAAAGAATTTGTTTGCGAAGCGGATGCTGTGAAGGAACAACAACGGTTTGAAAAGACCCATCGACGGAGCGTCTACACCTGCACGTTTCGCATTGAGCCCGTTCACACAGAAAAGCGTCCTCGTGGAAATCCAGGGAAACACCCAAAACCGCCCATTGTAGTGACAAAGTGGTACGTACACGTAGACGTCGCCGGAGAAAATCCAGAACTCATGAAACAGCTGCAGTACAAGGAAGAGTGCATTGTACTGATCACCAACGTGGCCGCTGACGAGTTCGATATGTGGGATATCCTAAACTACTACAAGAACCAAAGCGTAGTTGAAATCCAGTTCCGCCTTCTCAAGCAACCCTGCATTGGATCCGTAATCTATCTGAAGACTCCTCAACGAATTCGGGCTTTGGTCATGCTCCTTGGAATCGCCCTGTTAATCCGGGCGCTAGTCCAGTACAAGCTGCGAAAAGGTTTTGAAGAGAACACCGAAGAACTTCCGCCAATTGGCTGGAACGGTGGCAAACTGCAGCCTAACCTAACGCTGTTCTTCTTGAAAAGCGCTTTAGTGAATCATGCCTTCACTCGAGAGGGCAGGGATGAGTATAGCTACTCGTTCTCCAATCCGTTTGATGAACAGCGAATTGCCACGCTAGTGAGGTTCTTGGGCCTGACCGTGGAAGAACTGATCGAATAAAGCGACACGTGTGAGCAAAACGCCATCCGAGCTTGATGCATAAGGCTTCTTTGGGAACGCCAAAATAAAGGATCAGGCTTGATGTTCAACGTTACTCCCGGGGGAATCCTGCTCCTGGACGATCGTCATAAAAGGCTAACGGTCTGTTCCGGCAATCGCAACTATCCACCCCCAGCTCGAGTATTTTCAGGCTACAGTCCTGTAGTAAAATAAACGGTTTTTTGGCCTCGGGTGCTGAATATGAAGTCACGATGACACCGCAAAGAGACACAGATACAGGCGATCGGTATACTGGTGGACGCCGGCAATGTTGGTGTTGGGTCAAATCCACGCTAAGTGGGTTAAAGATGAAACGGGTATGGCAGAGTTTGGTCTGGAAATGCTGCATTCTCTGGTGCCGCCGTCATTGCCGGATAATATGGGCATCGTCCTTGAAACAATCGCGACAACGGCCAATGCGGTTGTGTACAGCGTCGGCCGGTACCTGCTCTGTGCATTCTCTGAAATGCTGGACACAGGCTCCACGGCAATGCAGTCTCGCTGCCATGCCACCGAGCTTACCTGCCTGAAAGCCCTACAAGTGTCTTTAATCCTGGTGTCACCCTAAAGCTATGCCGCCTCCGGGAAAATTCGCGAGACCATTGTGTGAGATCTTTTATGCTTTTCTTATGAATTACATCCACCGTCTCCAACTGGCACAGACGACTGTTCCAGTCCCCTGCCTGTGTTTCCAAGATTGGAAGCAAGACGTACTGCCACTGTTCCGGTCCCGTGTGCAGCATACGAGCGCATACGCTCTGCCACCGCCGCACAGGGAGACCTCGCTTGGCTGTCTATGCCACTGTGACCAGCGGAGGTGATGCTGCAGCCTTTGAAAAAGTTTGAGCCGCACCATGGAAGATACACTGCAGAAAAGCCAGACACCGTTGCCTCGGACGATTTTCGGAACGAACCGGTTGTGCGCAGACCTGATGGGAATGTTCTGATTGAAAAAAGGAGGATCAGTCATGCGGAAGTTTATCCTGGCTTTGATCATCGTGCTGCTGGCCGCTTCCACGGCACAGGCGACGATTTTTATGGAATGGAGGGCTGATGAACGTTTTCAATACACCCTGCAGGGAGAATATGGTGATGAGCTCGTCTCGTGGGTGGAAGGCTTTACGAGCTTTTTCGAAGAGGTGCAGGGGCTTAACGAGTTCCGGATTCAAGAAGCCATTGCTGCTCCGTACCATGTGATGGTTTTCATTGATATGGAAGATTTGGAAGCCTATTCTAATTTGGTAAACGACCCAGAATACCAAGCCATTGCCGGCAAAGCAGACTACTACCACACAGCCGTCAATATACACCTGTGGACCCGAGCGCCCTGGGCCCCAGAGACGCTGTATGGAAATGAAGAATTGAAGGGAAAAGACACCGTAGTCCTCTATATCAGGGCCAACCTCAATCCCGACTACGCCTTCGTGACACCGCAGGGCGAGGAGCTGATCGGTTGGGCCGCGGGTCTCGTGGAGCAGTGGGCCGGCTTTCCCGGTGTTGTGGAGGCGTCATCCCACTATCTTCTGGCAGCCGGTTGGCAGACGCTGTTCACTGTCCGTTTCGAGGATCTGGAGTCTTGGAAAGCATTCCAAAACGATGAGGACGTGAAGGCCGCACGCTTGGATATGCGCAAGTATTTCGACAGAATCAAAACCGAACTTTGGGAGCCGTTTCACGTCACTCCTGAGTCCGTGATCCCTGTTGACGTGGAGTAGCGGCAGCAGTCCCTGAATCTATGTGTATTTGGTGAAAGGAACCGTTTGGGGAAAACTGCCTTCGACATGCAGCGGCTGGGGCGTTTATGGAAAAGATGCTTCGGCCGCTCTTTGTGTACTGCGCGCAGACGAGGACGAACAGCCGGGCGGCTTGGTGCCGGAAAAGGCCGTTCTTTGCTCAACGGGCACCGGCTGTGGATCTACCGCTGCAGCCACCAATGCACAATAATAACCGTGCCCATGGACCAGGTATAGTAGGAGAACCACGTCAAACGGCCGCTCCGCATGATCCACAACAGCATGCGAATGGCCAGCACCCCGGTGAGCGCAGCCACGATCACGCCAATGACAAGAACCGACCCAGCGGTCTCAACCTGTCCTGATGCCAGATCCCGAATGGCCAAGACCATGCCGCCCAAAATAGCGGGGATGGTCAGTAGAAACGAAAACCTAGCCGCACTCTGTCGTTCGAACCCCCGCAGCAATCCTGCGCTGATGGTGGTGCCCGAGCGCGATATCCCAGGCAAAATCGCTAACGCCTGGGCACAGCCCACGAACAGACCATCCTTTAAGCCAACCGATCCGATGCTGCGTTGTCGCGCTGGAAAACGCTCCACAACAAACAAAATTGTCCCCGTCACCAAGAGCATGGCCCCGGCAAAATAGGGCTGTTGAAAAAGACCGGTCAGCGATTGGTAAAAGGCCAGCGCCACCACAACCGCGGGCAGCGTTCCGACAACCAATGCCAGCAAAATCCTATGGGCGGCAATCTCGTGGCGTTCGGCCCAAAATCGGCGGGGCCGCACAAGCAGCCGCAACGCCGATGAGGCGACCTGCTGGATTTCTGGCCACAGCACGACAAAGACAGCCAGCAGTGTACCAAAATGCACCAGAATATCGTAGGCAATCGTCGCCTCCCGAACTCCAAGCAGGGCCGATGTCAGCACCAGATGACCCGAAGAACTCACGGGCAGAAATTCGGTAAAACCTTGAACAACAGCCAGAACGACGGCTTCCCATAACTGCAACGGCATCCGCTCCCTATGCTTATTATCGCTATTGATTCGGGAACCAGAGCCGAATTCCTCTTACACGTCAGCAAACATAGATGAAAGCCCCCGTCTCACTCCCCGAGAAGAGAAGCTTCGGCTTCTGCAACTGTATTCCCTGATCCCGCAGTCACCGGGGCCAAGCATAGCCGGCAACACTTTGATTAGCCAGCAGTTCAGACGCTGCCGCCCCGCTTGCGGGCACGGACTTTATCGCCGAAAGGTGAAACCGCATGTCATGAGCCGCGGATAGGTGCCGCTCTTGACCAACGGTTCACTGTGAGTTCCGTCCTCCTCAACTCCGTCTTCGGTCGGAACTAGAATTTGGCCGGCACTGCAGACAGTGGAGAGGCGATGCGCGTTCACCAGGGGCGTGCGATTTCTGGCCAATTCTTCCAATGGGTGTTGAAACGCCCGCTCGCATTCGCTTTCGACGCTGGCAGCGGCGTAGTCGAAGATGAATGCGGCTAGATCCAGCAACACCCGGGCAATACTAAGACGCTGTCCGGTCAAAGACGATTCCGGCGAAGAAATAGACATTCTGCTGCGCGACGCCACTGTGCCGCCGCGGTGGGCTTCCATCATCGCGCCCATGGCACGGCCGCCGTAGCCGACGAAGTATTGACAGACTGTCCTCCATGCCACAAGGGGAAGCGCCAGGGCAATGGGGCTGCCGTAAAGTCCCCGGTCATCAGCGCCAACAAAAGCTTCCGATTTGGGCAGCATTGGTAAATGGGAAGCTTCTTCCTCGGTGATCCGCAGATTCACTCCTTCAACACAAGAACAACGGACCTGGCTGCGGGCAGAAAAAGACCGTCGGCAGACAACTTTGGCAGGCTCTGCTGCCTAACGGCAGCTGCAACAATGAAGACCCGGCCCGAAACCGGTCATGGTCCATGCAGGGAACCACCGTGCAAGCATTCCGATAACAGCCGACGCTTTGATTCCGGACTATTCCCGGCCCCCGTGCTCTTGGCATCGCAGCTGCCCACCCTATCGCCGAGCGGCAGCCGCCAACACGGACGCCCGCAATGGCCCGAAGCAGAAAAAGCGGTACAGCAAGGAAGATAGACGCCGGCAGCGAATAGAAGATTCATGGAGGTGACAGCCATTGTCCGATGACCCCAGACCCAATATTTTGTTCATTATGTCCGACGATCATGCCGCCCATGCCATCAGTGCCTATGGAAGCCGAATCAACGAAACGCCCCACATCGACAGAATAGCCCAGGAAGGTATGCTGTTTGAAAATTTCTTCTGCACGAACTCGATCTGTTCCCCATCCCGGGCTTCCATTCTCACCGGCACCTACAGCCACATTAACGGTGTCTATGGCCTGCACGAACCTTTCGATGGCCGCCAGACCACGGTCCAGCGCCTGCTGCGCAGCACTGGCTATCAAACGGCGATGATCGGCAAATGGCATCTAGGCCACGGCGGCAACGCCGATCCCCAGGATTTCGACTACTGGAACGTCCTTCCCGGCCAGGGTGCCTATCACGATCCAGAGTTCTTTACCATGGGCGAGCGCCAGAGTTACAAAGGCTATGCCACCGATCTGATCACGGACTTCTCCCTGGACTGGTTGGAGAAGCGGGATCCCAATAAGCCGTTTTTCTTGATGTGCCATCATAAGGCACCGCACCGTCCGTGGGAACCGGATGCCAAGCATGCCCATATGTATGAGGATATGGATATCCCAGAACCGGAGACGTTCCACGATGACTACGCGACCCGGGCTGAAGCGGCAAAAGTCGCTGCGATGCGAATTGATCGGGACATGCGTGATGGCACCGACCTTAAGGGAAGTCCTCCGCCGGGGCTCAGTGCGTTAGAGCAGAAGCAGTGGCGCTACCAGCGGTATATCAAGGACTACCTCCGCTGCGTAGCTTCCGTGGATGACAATGTGGGCCGGCTTCTGGATTATCTGGATGAAACAGGCTTGACCGGCAACACCATCGTCATCTATACATCGGACCAAGGATTTTTCCTAGGTGACCACGGCTGGTACGACAAACGGTTCATGTATGAAGAATCGCTGCAGATGCCTGTGGTCGTGCGCTATCCCGAAGAGGTCAAGGCTGGGACAAAGGCCGAGGCTATGGCACTCAACGTGGACTTCCCATTGACATTCCTGGACTATGCCGGTGTGGAACCGCCGGAGGAGATGCAGGGACAGAGCCTGCGGCCGCTCCTGCAAGGTTCGGTTCCGGAAAACTGGCGCCAATCCATGTATTACCGCTATTGGATGCACCTGGACAATGATCACAACGTCTACTCCCACTACGGCATCCGAACCCACCGTTATAAGTTGGTGTATTATTATGCGCAAGCTTTGGGTGTGATCGGTTCGAAGGATGAAGACCGGCCGCCGGAATGGGAGCTGTTCGATTTAGAACGGGACCCCTGCGAACTGAACAATGTCTATGCGGATCCCGCATACCAAGACACGATAGCGCAGCTGAAAGCAGAAATGCACAGACTGCAGCAAGAGGTAAAAGACCAACCGGTGGAGGAGATCGACTGAGCGAGCAGTTTCGCTGCATACTGCCATGGCCCTTCGGTTTTCGCATAGAAATCAAAGGGCCCAGTATGTCGGCGGTGAAGTTACAGCCGGACGATATTTTCGCCGACAGCCCCACACAGCAGGCATCTGTCGAATGTTCTTGCGAGTAGATCAATTCGCAGAGGAGAATGCTCCGTGATCCGGAAACTGGCAGGCGGCTATTCAGCTTTGGTGGGCCTATCGATGTTGGCCATGTGGTTTGTGTTTTACCTCTCCGGCTCCATCCCAGAACTGGAAACAGAACCCTGGCGAATAGGTTTTCATCTCGCAGCGGAATGCATCACCGCCGTCGGCTTGATCATAGCCGCGTGGGGCTTGGCTGCCAGAAAGCATTGGGCCGTTCCCATATACACCCTCGCCACAGGGGCGCTATTATACACCCTGATCCAGAGTCCGGGATATTTTTTGCAGCTTGGTGACGCGAATTTCGCGATCATGTTTGCCGTCTTGATCGTGGCTGGCACGGCACTGCTGGTAGGTATGCTGAAGGAATAGACAAGAATCCGTTCCAGACATACCGTTGCCACAACCACGGCACCCCACACCCGATAGCTGTCGAGTATGGGGTGCCGTAGCTGTGCAGCGTTATCCCAATCTGTAAATCATCCGGAGCTGACTGGACCTTCCTTATCTTCCAGGACGGCGCTGTTGTCGTTCGAGGGGCTGGGACGGAATGTGAACTCTAAGGCATGCCACACCGGCACGCGTTGCAGTTGCACTGTGTGTAATTCCACTAGACCAAAGACAGAGCCTGTTGCGGCCTGCACCGGTTGCTGTCGGCGGCATCAGAGGACCTCCCGGGCAGAAGCCCATCAACGAAGACACTTCGAATCCGTTGTCCCGAAAACCACTTTTGTCCCGGTGGTTCCGGCTCTGGAAGAACCACGGGCCCCTCCGGCGGGAAAGCGTCTACGCCAACGGTTGGTTTTCTGGATTCCGCCTACACACTTTCAAGATCGGAGCAATTTTTCCCCAACAATTGTTCCCTGTTGCTTCAACAGTCAATTCCCCGAAGC
>PUOC01000089.1 GCA_003551965.1 Clostridiales bacterium
AAGATATCTTTCGCAGCACATCGTCGTGAGCCCGGTCTTGCACTTGATGGTTCTCATATCGGGTAATGGTGGCCCTGCCCCAATCTAGAACATCGGAGAAGTCCTTCTGGCTAATGCCATACTTCTCCCTAATCGCAATGATTTCTTGAGACGTCAGCAGTCCATCTTTTGTCGATACGCATCCTTCATGGCTCGACTGTTTTTCCTGATCATCTCTTCGGATTCCAGAAACTCATCGGTAGCTGGGCAATATTCATACGTTGCTGTGACGGATACGGGTTCTCCCTTGAATGTCTCATCCTCATCAACTTCAACCGTCTCCACGTCGTGTTCTTGCATACAAAGCAGACAACGCCTGAACTCGCTCTCTATTCTACGCATCCAATCACCCCGGCATTCTATGGGGAAAGTCTGCCTCACAAAAGCTTTCTGCGACAAAATGAAACGACATAACGAAAATAAGCCCTCCACCAGCATTGGTCAGATCGATCAGTTCCACCCTGATCTTGATATATACATCTTCCCGTGAATACTTCTTCCCGAAAACTCTCATGTCAGAGCGGTTTTTGCGCCTTTGGTCTTTGACCGTATTAATGTAGTCTTCCCTATCCTAAGATTCACAGCCGCGCAATCACTTTAACCTAGTGATCCAATCATTCGGCCTTCTGTTTAACTGCATCACAGCGGCCACGATAATCGTATCCCCGTCCACATGATAGATCACACCGAAAGGAAATCGTCTGGCCAAGCATCTCCTAGTACCACGATAAAACGGAGACCATGCCTCAGGGAAGCGGATGATCCGCTGAATGGTTGCGTAGATCTCATCAGCAAACTCCATTCCCAGCCCCGGACTATAGGTCTCATAGTAATCCACAGCACGAGCAAGTTCCTCTTCGGCTTCGGGATGGAACGAATACGTCATCGCTGGTATCGTTCCTCTATTTTCCTAAACACTTCATCACCAGGAACTAGCGTAACCTCTCCTGACCTAATCTCCCCCATGCGCCGTTCGACCTCTATCGCCCACTGATCATCAATGTCCTTGTCAATTGGCTGCAAACTATTGAGGATCTGGTCCACCAACGCTGTTTTTGCTTCGATTGGTAAAGACTCAATCATGGTCATGATATGGTTTGTTGCCTCAGAACTCATTATGCCACCCCGTTTCGGGTCGAATTGGCTACCTTGCCTAATTCATTATACCACAGATATCGGCACAATCTCTAGAGATCCTGTCTGTCCTCCAGTCCTCCAGTGAGGTAACACTTGACCTGCGCCCTGCAAAAACCTCTACGGCTATGGCATGCTTAACGGGAATCAAGTATCGGGCAAGGAGCGGTTCGACATGGAAAAACGCCGACTTCAGATTTCGTCCCAACAGAAAACTACCCTGCCAGCAGACTTCTGCGATGCGCTAGGATCCGAAACCGAACGGGACTGCATCTTTGCCGATGGAATGCTCGTTCTCACACCGGTTGCCACAGCAGAGACTCCCTTTACGCAAGAAGTCTTAGCAGACTTGGTCCAGCAGAGCTATTCAGGGGAACAACTACTGATGGCATTTCAAGAATTGCGCAGACAGATCCGGCCTGCTGTCGAAACTATGATCAAGGAGGCCGATCAACTGGCAAAGGTCGCAGCCAGCGAGCATGTGGATTCTACAGACGATATCTTTGAACCCTCGAAGAATCGGTGACTTGCGGTTTTGTGAAGCGCAGTAACCAATGCGCTCTCCTCGGTACCGCAGCGCTGCGACGGCCATAAGCAAACTCTACGGCGCCAATTCTCCCCTCGGAGGACCCTGATTTCCCGACAAATCCAGGCGATATGCCACACTGTAATCGTAAAGACCTTCCGGATCAATATCTGCTTGATTTCTCCACGCAATGCTGTCAAAACTCACCCTAACAGACCGGAAGACGGTCTCGTCTCTTAAGTCTCTGAATACGCCTTTGTCCAGGTAGGGTCTCACATCGAACAATCGTTTTTCTCCATTATCAACCGTCAAGAGAAGTTGATCATTGTGAAAGGGTTTTACGTCAATAACTGCCAAGTACTCGCTTCACGCCTCTCGATTTCAATGGTTCGGTAGTAAACGGAAGCTCATCATTCATGGCTAGTGTTCAGTTTGCCAATATCCGCTCTCATGTTATCACATACGATACCACGGCATCAACAATCTTTGGTACCCGCCTTCCACAGGACTCTCGCCATCCGGTGGATCATCAGGACTGCATATTCACCTCGCACGCTTTTCCTGGGACGGCGTTCTGCCGCCAGTACACTGGAGTGTTGATGATACCGCGATCAGCCAATCACCTCCATAGTATCATCCCGGCTTAATTCCACTGAGCCGATATCTCGGCTCAGCCCCACCTGTTACAAGACGGCACCGGCCAGCACGTCCACAATCCTCTCTTGCGTTGAATTTCATCCGCATTTAGCGCGGACTGGAAGGGGGGCTAGCGACCCCCCCTGGACAATCTCATGGCCGCTACAGGCGGTATCACTTCTCCGCTGGTCGCACCTTGCCATCCCGCAACTGCAAGACTCTATCGCTCACGGTGACAGTGTCGGGCAGTTCTCGGCTGGCGATCCATTCAGCATCACCTTGCGCCCACGCTACTTGGGAACGCCGCAGCGCTTGTTTGTACCGACGCCACTGGATGGCAGTCAGTTTGGTGCCCGACCATTCGTCTGCCCCGACGACGCCTCCCCGGCGTGCTCGAAAAAACCCATGCGGTTTAAGACCGCCACCACCGCATTGCGCTCCAACAATTCAAAGAAACGTTCCAAATCCAAGGAATTCCCGTAGATTGTGTAACCTTAGTGGTGAAGATCAACCGGGAGGGCAAGATGCGAATCCGGTTCCGCTCCTCGCCGGATCTTCCATCGGGTGTGTGGGCGAGAACCATCTATGTCCCAGCGATGGACTACTATTTTGTGAATGTAAACGTTTCTTTAGTGCGAGACCCTAACACCGGCCGAAACCGGTATCCCTACTCCAAATCGTCCGATCGTGGCTTGAATTTCACCCTCGCCCATGAGTTTGGCCATATTTTTCTCGGTCATGCGAAAATGCCCGACGAGCTTAAGATCCCACATTGCGGGCTGAAGAAGACGCCGAAGCGAACGAATTTGCCGGAACATTGCTTATGCCCAAGCGCAGTATAGAGACGTGTAACTTCTCCAGCGTAGCCGAGGTGGCAGCGCAATACATGGTGTCGGAACAAGCGGTCCTCAAGCGCCTATCCCACCTGGACCGTCACGACAAGAGGACGTCTAAACCCGGGCACGCTTGCCCTAACTGCGAAAGCTCGGAGATCCAAAAGTGCTTTGACTTTTGCCCGACATGCGGAATTCCACTAATGGATCGAATGGGGGTATTGACGATGCAGTATTTTGATGGGTACGCCATGGATGAATGTGGAGCAGTACCCGTGTGTCCCCGCTGCAACAACAGCGAACTGGACAAGCGGGAGGAATACTGCCAACAATGTGGGCAGTATTTGCGCAATGCCTGTACCAACCAGTTCTGCGATATGACGGCTTGCTTAGAAGGTAATGCTCGCTATTGCTTTGCCTGCGGCGCTTCACACTTCCACGACATTCTTGGCCCATGGGCTTCTGGCCGATTGGGAGGATGCACGACAGGCGCTTTCCGAGATCGCTGAATGGGAAGAAGGTCTTTGTGGTCTAGGCAATACGCCCCAGCTGCTCGATAGCGCGTGGTATGACGCCCTGGGTACCATCCGGCGTACGGCCAGTGCCCATCTATCGGACTTGTTGGAAGGCAGCAAGGCTAAGTTGCATGAGAAGCACCTCCTTTTGATTGTCCGAACAAAGGAAAAGAAACAGCTGCTACAGGAGCGCTACAATAAGGTCCTGCTTCAATTCATCCAAATGGCCATGGGTGACGACTACGCCATTGACGACACATCCCTGGTCTCCTTCGAAGAGTTTCTGCCAAAACGTGCATCGATTCCGGAAGATATCGAAGTTCCTTTTTAGTGTTCGGTGTTCGATGTCAGGTGGTTCACAGCGGATGTGGTCTTTCGTCGCCACCCATTCCAAACAAAGTACCTACTGGACAAGGAAACGGCAGGCTGTGTGCGGTTCAGCAATACAGATGAGACCTCACGGATTGATTATCATTACTCGTT
The DNA here is from genome assembly GCA_003551965.1 of Clostridiales bacterium. Lineage (GTDB taxonomy): Bacteria > Bacillota > Limnochordia > Darwinibacteriales > B1SED10-159 > B1SED10-159. Next base: position 4,167 of record PUOC01000089.1, read on the forward strand.
AATGCTCAATCGTGCTATGGCTGACGAACCCGCCATACGCCAAACAAAGGACTGCCAAGAAGAGGGTCGAGGAACAGAAGAAGAAAATGTCGAAACTTCTCCGGCTCATCTTTGCCGGCACCTTTGATTTCGATGAGGATGGGGAGGAATACAAACATATGTTCTGCCCGAGTGAAAACACAAAAAATTTTCTTTGTAATTGTTTTGTTTATTCGGAAATTTGTAGCCGAATATTTGTTCGACTCAGGGGACTGGACAAAAAATGCCCGTTGGGTCGACGGTTGTCACTCCACGGGCCACGTGCACAAACGATTGGATATCAGATCTGCTTCAACGTTTAACCTACACTCAGTTCCCCCGCTCCTTATCGATACAGCACTTTTTGTACTTCTTGCCACTGCCACACGGGCACGGGTCGTTTCTACCAGCTTTTTCACTGGCACCACCATGCATGACGCTGAGCTTCGGTTCACCAGCAATACCCGGAAGCCCGGCTGCTGGAAGTGGTCTTAGATTCGGCTTCTCGAATTTCTCAAAGATCTCATGTGGCGTATGCCCATTGTTTTCCCATAACCTTACATTGTTGGCTAGCTCCATCACCATTTGCAGCACTTCGTTGATCTGGGTTTCGTTTTTAAATTCGATCTCAAATACACCGAAGTAGTGAAACACTTTCTGAATATCGAAATCGCTCCGGCATGTCCCGATAACGATGTCGCACAGCATCTCCGCTTTTCCCGCATCACTGGGCAAGAAGCTGCGCTTCACATACTTAAACAGATCGTGGTACTGCTTGGGCTTCTCGTAGTAACGGGCATCTGCATATTTGAGTAGTTCGTCCTTTTCCGGGATATAGTGTGGTTTATCACCTTTCTTATCCATCAATGCGTCGAATTCATCAACCTCTATGACGCTTTCATGGACGAAGTGCTCGTCATAGTCATAGACGTGTGATGTGCTCAGGTCTTCGTCCAAGTAATCCGCCACATCATCGTCATTTACCCGGTCCTCGTTCTGCTGATTATAGATCTCAGCAACCTGCTCTATCGCTACGATGCCGTAAAGGTTTGTCAACGCTATGATGTACTGCTTTAGCAGTTCCATGATCTCTGCTCCTTCTGATGGGATGTGGATGATGGTAACTTGGCATGGTTTGATCCACAGTTGCAGCGTGTCATTGCAGTCGACCAATTCACCAAGCAGACGTCTTCGGTTAAGCTGATAGGCCGGATTGGGTGACTGGCTTTTATTCCGGCCCCTCCAAATCCAGATGAGCACGCACCAACTCAAAACCACCTTCAAGTCCTCGTTCACCGGCAACAAGGGTAATCTCGGGATGTGGTATTGTAGACGGTGTACTCATTCCTTGAGCGCGGCCAACGAGTCCTGACTAGTCTTCTCAGGGCAAGGCGTGTCCGTGATGGGATTGGGGTAAAGGGACGACGAACAGAGGAATTCGACGGTTCGATCAGCTTCTACCCCCTGCCAGACTCTCTACCCCTGGGCGCTGCTCATAACGATCTCCTGCATCTCGTTGTACCTACCCAGCATGTCTTGGGCTAACGCGATCTGGCAGCGGGCCCGTTCCAGGTTGTGATTGGGCCGGTGGATCTTGAAGTATTTGTCGCCTTCAATGTGGTCTGTTAAGAAGCGGGAGGCCAGTTCGATGGTGATGGTGATGGCACCTAAGGCCAGGGTTTCGATCTCTTTTTCGGTCAGGAATCCAGAGCAAGCTTGCAGAAAGCCGCGGGTAAATTCCCGGTATTTGCCCATGTTGAGGCCCACTTTGCTCAGATCAGGTTCGTCCTCTACCGCAGTATTGGCGGCGAAACGGATGGCATCACCAAAGTCGTGGGCGGGAAGCCCTGGCATCACGGTGTCAAGATCAATGACGCAGAGGGGTTCGCCCGTTTCTTCGTGCATCAATATGTTGTTGTACTTGGTGTCGTTATGTGTCACCCGCAGTGGCAGTATCCCTGCTTCCTGCATGTCCATCAGCTGGCAGGCGAGTTCACGGTGTTCGGCAAAGAAGGCGATGTCTTCCTCGATCTCTTTGGCCCTTCCTGCCGGGTCTTTGTCTACCGTGGCAAAGAAGGCGTCCAAGCGTTTACGTGTATGGTGAAAGTCAGGAATGGTTTCGTAAAGGCGATCCATGGGCAGATCAGCCAGCATGGATTGGAACTGGCCGAAGGCATAGCCAGCACTGTATAGGAGGCTGCTGTCGTCTACAAAGTCGTAGGTGACAGAGTTTGGCACGTAGTGGCAGAGGCGCCAGTACTGTTCGTTGACAACAGCGCAGCTGCGGCCGTCTTTGGTTGGCATAAAAGAGATGATGTCGCAGTCATAGGCACTGTTTTTTTGCCGCAGATGGGCTGCGATCTCTTGGATATTGTGCATGACCTTTTCTGGTTCCGCAAAGACATGATCGTTGATCCGCTGCAGGATCAGTTCCTGGTTAGGGCCCGATTCCGGTGCTAAGGAGAGGCGGTAGGTGTCATTGATGTGCCCGTTCACGCAAGGAGATGCTTCTTTGATAGTTCCCTGCAGAGGATAATGCCCGATGACTTGGGTTAACAGATCAACGTTGATGTTGTTCATAGAGAACTCCTTTCTGATCAAACGAAAGTTTTGGTAGGTGTCAGTCCTTGGCTCCCTGGCGCCAGAGCCTTCCTTCATCTTCGGTAAAGCACAAAACCCGAATTCGTTCTCCTTTTGTCTCAGTGTGTCTCTCGGGACACACTTTTGCGCTTACCGATTCGTATCGATGTTGACATCCTTTGTTGCAACGAGCAGCAGGAGATCGATGCTGTATGCAGCATTACTAGATTATTCGCTTTACATTACTCAAAGATTGAGGTGGCCGTTAATGTCGACTTCTGTTCGCAGCTTCGCTCTCAGTGGCATGGAAGGATTTCTGGCTAATGTGGAGGTTAACGTACTGGCCGGACCCCCTCGACGGCCGTGGTCGGTCTGGGTGACGCTGCCGTTCAGGAGGCAGCCGACCGTATTGAATCGCACTGCCAGTTTGAGTTTCCATGGCGCAAAATCGTCTACAATCTAGCTCCCAGTCATCGCAGGAAAAGCGGAACCCACTTCGATCTGGCCATGGCCCTGGCTCTCTTGTTTCATACTGATCAGGCGGCTCTCCCCAAGCAATCGTTCGGCTGCATTGGAGAACTGGCCTTGGATGGTGAGCTTCGTCCCGTTACGGGTGTACTGCCCATGGCGGACGCAGCCCAAAAGGCGGGTTTAGACGGCTTGATTGTTCCCGCTGCCAATCTGGCAGAAGCAAATTTGGTTCCCGTGCCAGTGTATGCCTTCCATCGACTTGAACATATCATCCATTTCCTGCGCCAGCCCGATAGTTACAACCCACCAAACCACTCCCTGCCGCGAAGAAACGTCCAGCTTCGCCTCGATTTTGCCGACGTTCAAGGCCAAGAAGGCTTGTCGCCCTACATAGCTGCGGCAGCAGCCGGCGGGCACAACTTCTGAAACAACAGCCTGTGTTTTGAGCAGAGGCTGTCGGCCGAGGCAGTATGACGGATTACGGAACCTGGGAGTTGGCTACTCCAACTCCGCCTCCATGGGCTCACTAGCTTCGGCACGCAGAAGCCTGTCATCCAAGCACACGTCTTCTGTGCGGCGTGCGAAGTCTTCCATGACACTACCCTTCCATTTCGAGGTGTACCATATGCACCGAATCGCAGCCAGCCACCGGTCCTTATCCCGTAGCACACTATGGGATATCAGATCCGCTTCCAGATTCAGAAACGACGTTCTAGTGCTCTGCTTGGCCGGTGGCCGGAGAACTCTTTGCGACCAGAAGCAGAATATGTCATGCACCTGTATGTTGACTTAGTCCAAGACTTAGTCTACTATTGCAGTGAGGTGATGATTCATGGAAAAGCACGTGAATATCCACGAGGCAAAAACGCATTTTTCGAAGTTGGTTAGCAAGGCGACGGAAGGCCACGAAATCGTGATTGCCAAATCAGGAAAGCCCGTTGCAAAGTTGGTGCCATATACGACTGTGAAGAAACAGCGGATTCCCGGTTCGTCTAAAGGATCTGTGGTTATTAGAGACG
>PUOC01000242.1 GCA_003551965.1 Clostridiales bacterium
AATACCAAGGCAAGGTAAAGGATTCGGTATATAAAGGCCTGCGCCTGGCAAAACTGCGCAGTGCCATGGAAGGCCTGTCCAGTATCGCGGGGATTGCCCCCTTCTTTGTGTCATTTGGTTTTGGCGGTTTTCTGGCTGTATCCGGCGTGATCACCGTTGGCGGATGGGTCAGTTTTATCAATCTCTTGAACCATGTCACCCATCCGCTGCATTCCCTGCCGAACTTGATTGGACAGGCCAATCAGGCCATGGCCGCCTATGGCCGGGTCCGGGAAGTACTAGGGGAAGAAGAAGAATCCCAAGGCGGGACAGTGGAAGCAATGAATCCAGAGGCACCGGCCTTGGAATTCCAGGACGTTGTCTTCCGGTACGAGCAAGAGCCTGTGCTCGATCACCTGTCCCTTACCATTGAAAAAGGTCAGACCGTGGCGCTGGTGGGACCTTCGGGCGGGGGCAAATCGACGATGATTAAACTGCTGCCCCGTTTCTACGATGCTGAAGCGGGAACGATTCAGATCGGCGGTACGGCAGTGGAGGCGTGGAACTTGGCAGCCCTGCGCCGGCAGATGGCTCTGGTCAATCAGGAAACCTATCTCTATCCCGGTACCGTGGCGGAGAACATCGGCCATGGCCGCCCCGATGCTTCCCTGGAAGAAATACAGAAAGCGGCGTCCCTGGCCCATGCCGACGCCTTTATCCGCCAACTGCCCCAGGGCTATCAGACGGTGATCGGTGAACGGGGATCGACACTTTCCGGCGGACAGCGGCAGCGCATTGCCATTGCCCGGGCCGTGCTCAAGGATGCTCCCATCCTGCTCTTGGATGAGCCTACGTCGGCTCTGGACACAGAGTCGGAAGCGTGGGTGCAGCAGGCTTTGGACCGGCTGATGGCAAGAAAGACCACCGTAGTGGTGGCCCACCGGCTCTCCACCATCAAGAACGCCGATTGGGTTGTGGTGTTGGACAACGGGCGAGTGGCGGAAGAAGGCACCCATGAGGATCTTTTGGCGGCCGAGGGCCTGTATTGCCGGCTCTATCGGACCCAGTTCTCGGGTCACAACGGACAGCGGCAGGAGGCGGTGTCATGAACTGCGTTCCCGGCAATAAACAGATTCTATGGCGTCTGGCGGTTCATATGCACGCCAAGCCCCTCTACTTCCTGGGCCTCATGGGCCGAACGGCGGTCCCCTTCCTCACCAACCTCGTCATGGCCAGCCTGTTTCTGGTCCTGTTCGATGCGGCGGAAGCGGGCGACATGTCCCGGTTGTATCAAGGTCTTTGGATAGCCGGTATTGCCGCCCTTTTGGTCAGGGGTCTCGGCCCTTTGTTCCAGTATGCCATGGAGTACGCGGTGATCGGGACCACCGCCTGGTACCGCAATGCCCTGCACAGCCATCTGCAGCGCCTTCCTGCAGCCGATGCGGCGGACCGGCACAGCGGTGATCTGGTTTCCCGCCTGACCAATGATGTTAAGACCATGGAGACCGGCTATAACGAAGTGCTGGTAGGCCTTTTGGTCTGCATCGCGGGAGGGTTGGGGTCGCTGGTGATTATGTTCTTTCTCAATGCGCCGCTGGCACTGCTGGTGACCGGATTGGGCATCGTGTTCACCGTGCTGAATGGGGCCTTCGTCAAACCCATGCGCCGAACCAGCCGTGAGGTGCAGTCGGGGCTGGGATACCTGACCGAACGCTTGGGGGATATCTTAGCCAGCGGGCCTGTGACCCGGGTGTTCGGACTGCAGCGGAAGCTGGAGGCGGACTATGCCGAGGATAATGAGCGGGTGACAGCCAAGGGCCGCAAGCGGGCGAAGCAGGCCGCTGGCCTGGCAGCCGCCAACCACTTCAGCGGTTTGATGGGCTTCGGCGGCATTCTTATCCTGGGCGGTTATCTGGTCCACCAGGGAACGGCCACCTTTGGCGAGCTGGTCTTTATGGTTCAGATGCAGAATATGGTGGCTATGCTGTTCTCCGATCTCGGCAAACAGCTGTCGCAGATGCAGACCGCCTTGGCCGGAGCGGAGCGGGTTTGGGAGCTTCTGGACACGCGCCCGGAACCTGCTGCCTATGCCCTGGAACCGGTTGCCGCCGATGAGGACGCAGCCATTGTCCTTCAGGACATCGACTTCAGCTATGGATCCGAACCGGTGCTGCAGGGGCTGTCCTTTGCGGTGCCGCAAGGAAGCGCCTATGCTTTGGTCGGCAGCAGCGGCAGCGGCAAGACCACTGTCATGCGGCTGCTCCTAGGGCTGTATCGTCCGGATGGGGGAAGCATCAAAGTGGGAGAGCTGGATCTGGCCCATACCACACTGGCGAGGCTGCGGGAAGAAATTGCCTACGTTCCCCAGGATGCCTATCTCTTTGCCGGTACCATACGGGAAAATATCCTGATGGGACGGCCCGGTGCCAAGCAGGAGGACGTGGAACGGGCGGCCAAAGCCGCCAACGCCGACGGCTTCATCCGCCAATGCTCCCAGGGATATGATACCCCCGTGGGTGAACGGGGCGGGCACCTTTCCGGCGGCCAGCGGCAGCGGATCGCCATTGCCCGGGCCATCCTCAAGGATGCTCCGGTGCTGCTCCTGGACGAAGCTACCTCGGCCCTGGATGCCGAATCGGAACGGTTGGTCCAGGATGCCTTGAACACGCTGATGGCCGGCAAGACCACCCTGGTCATTGCCCATCGCCTGTCCACCATCGAAAGCGCTGAGCAGATACTGGTGATGGATAACGGGCAGTTGGCGGAGCAGGGGACCCATGATACGCTTTTGCGCCGCAGGGACGGCGTGTACCGCCGCCTCCATGATCTGCAGTTTGCCCAGCGGGAAGCAAGCTGAACAAGGGCTGCAGCGCTGTCGCTGCAGCCCTTGGCACGCCGCTGGCCGGATATCTGCTAGAGCTGTTCCAGCAGCTGTTCGATCTCTTGCAGCCGCTGGCGGATCTCTTGCCGCAGTTCTTCGCCTGAGCCCGGTGGGGCGGCGGCTTCTTCGGCATCGAGGGTGCCGGCCAGAAATGCCTGCACTTCATCGAAAGAATGGAGCTCTAAGACATGGTTGGTGGCCGCGTCCACAAAAACCTGATAGGCGATGCCTGCAGCATCGTCGGGGATGACCGTCAGCTTCCAGTACAGCTGCCCGTCTCGGATAAAGGGCAGCGGCTCCACGGAATCAAAGCGGTTCCAGTCCACAATGGGATTGGATCGGCGCACATAGTCGATGCTGCGGACCGGACCTGTGAGCGTTTCTTCCGGCGGCAGCGGATACACTTCAATTTCGCCGCTTGCGGCGTCGACCAAAAAGATCTTGAAGATGCCGTGGCTGAGACCGTGGGGCTCGGCACTGACAAACCATTTCAACCCGTCGGTGGTATCCATAAGGTAGGGCTGCCGATTGACGGGGCTTGCAGGAGTGCGCACATCCTGGATTTGAATTTGGTCTTCATGGATGAAGAGGCGGTTGACAATGCCGAGGTGATAGCGGTGGGCATCCACGAAGGTGCGCGCCAAATGTTCGGGAAAGATGCGGTTATCGGCCAATATGGGATACCCTCGTGCTTCCTCGGGAGAAAGAAAGTCGATGTCGCCGGCGGTATTGACCGTGAAAACACCCTTGAAATAGGGCACGGTGTAGAGCATTCCCCAGTGAAAGCGCAGTTTGTAGCCGGCGGCTCCCACCACCGTGTAAATGTCTTCATGGTCTGGAGTCGGCAGATAATAGGGATCGTCGAGGTTGACGAAATAGTGTCTGCGCAGTAGATTCCAGTAGAGGTTGTCCCGGATCTGCATGCCTTCGCCGATGGCCATATCCTGCCACACATGGGCGGTGTTCTTTTCTTCGGTACTGGCATCGACCATGACCATGCCCTTGTTTTGCCGCAGAAACGTGATCACGAGACCGTCGGGCGTTAGGGGAAAGGTCCACTGCAGCCGGTCATGGACAAGGGCAATGTTTTCTGTGCCCAGCTTGTATTGGCTCAGCTGCAGGCTGTCCCGGGCATAGCGGCTGGCCACTTCATAGGGCATCAAGCGCAGGTTTTCCTGGGATTCGGGCAGGCCGTCGATCTGGCGGTATGTCAAAGACTCCGCCAGATCCGCGCCCCGCAGCCACCCGGCCATGAGCAGGGCCGGTACCAAGAGTATCACGAACAGGCACGGCGTAAACCACTGGGAGTGACGCAGACGATAGACTGCCCCTTCGATACTGATTTCATGGGGCTGGTGGAGTGCCCGGATCCGGCGGACCACCAGAAGATGGAGAATCACCGTTAGGGCCAATACCTGCCACAAAATGGGTGTGGCATAGACGAAGAGAACAATTCCGTGAAACCAGGTGCGCAGATACCACAGCAGAACCAAGAAAAGTACACCCAGAACTAACAGGACCGTCTTCACACGAAGCACCTCCAGGGTAAAAGATCGGCGGGGATTACGGATCAGCGGGCCTCCTCCGTTTCCGGAAGGGGACGGTGCAGAAGCATGCCCGTTATCAGGGCAGTGGCCGGGACGGCCAAGGCCAGGCCTATGCTGCCGGCCATGGCGCGGATGACCTCGGAAGCCACCAAATCCAGGTGCATCAGCTGGCTCCAGGGGATGCCCTGCCAGTGAAAGAGCAAAAGCAGCGGCAGTGACGAGCCGATATAGGCGAGAATCAGGGTGTTGGCCATGGTTCCCAGCACATCCCGGCCCACGTGGAAGCCCCGCCGAATCAGGCGGCTGCGGCTGATGGCCGGGTGGGCCTTTTTGATCTGGTCCATGGACGACGCGATGGACATGCCCACGTCCACGGCAGCGCCTAGGGCGCCTAGAATGATGCCGGCGAAAAGAATGCCGCGAAAGTCGATGTCGGGTCCGATAAACTGCATCACCTGGGCCTCGGAGCTGGATAGCCCCGTCAGGTGGGCGGCGCTGCCGGCCACCGCTGCCAAAACACCGCCGAAGAGCAGGCCGACGGTGGTTCCGCCGATGGCCCCCGCGGTCTTGCGGTTGAAACCGCCCACCAGGACAAGGAAGACGAGAGCTCCTGCGAAGGTAACGGGAATGGTGACGGCCAGTGGATTGTGACCAGCCAACAGTAGAGGAAGCAGGACAAATAAGACCAGAACGCCCATGAGCAGAAGGGAGAACAGCGTCTTTACCCCCTTCATCCCCCCGACGGCCAAGAGCAGCAGCAAGAAGACACCGCCCAGCCAATAGAGGGTAGAACTCCGCACGAAATCGGCTGCATGGAAGGTGGGGCTGTCTCCCGTATGTTCGGTATGGACAAGGATCCGCTGGCCCTCTTCCAGCTCCAGATCATAATAGGGATTGCCGGTCAGCATGTTGTCCATCTCAGAATACATGCCTCGGTAGGGACCTTCAAGAATTTCAATCTCTGCGGTTTGGACCGCATATCCTTCCATGCCGTCCGCGGGTGCTGCTTCATCGACGCTGTGAATCAGGGCCCGGTAGAGCGGGCCGTCATCGAGGGGTGCCATGGCGCCGGCGTCCGAAAATCCGAGCAAGAGCGCGCAGAGAAGCAAAATAGCCAAAAAAACGGGGTAGAATCGGGTGAACTGCATGCTGTATGCCCTCCTTGTATTGGCATCAGTTCTATTATACAGGTATAATGCTTGCGAGACTAGGATGTGTTGATCTTCTCCATTCATCGCCGAGAGCCGGAACCATGCCTGCCGCAGGGATGATTCATGGCCGGCCTGGAAGCCTTTCGCCAACGTTTTTGGCAGACCCGCCGCCGGGTCTTATTCTAAGGCCACAGAGGATCACCCGCTGGCATGTACCGGCGATAGGCCCCGATGAAACATTTCGGCCGGCGCGATGGCGGTGTAAAAAAATCCTGTGTGATGTAAAGAGGATGGCAGGAATTGCAGGCAAGGCAATCGAATAGAAGAGAAGAGGCGGCAGTTTGGTTTGTGTCGCCGTTTGTCTATTTTGTTGCCGTGAAGGAGGAAATCATCGGGGTCGTGTTTGTTGCAGAGGAAAATTAAAACAGAAAGGAAGCGGCAGAAAACATGGTTGAAAATCTCATTTATCTAGCGCCGGCCGGCGCTATTCTAGCGTTGGCTTTTGCACTGTACTTCGCGAAATCCGTGAAACGATATGATGAAGGTACGGAGGAAATGAAAACCATTGCCAGTGCCATTCGAGAAGGCGCCCGAGCATATCTGCGTCGCCAGTATTCTACTGTAGCGATCTTTTTTGTGGGTATGTTCATTCTTCTGTATGTCTTTGTCTTTTTAGGCTACTTGAATGTTTTTGTCCCCTGGGCATTTATTACAGGCGGCGGCTTTTCGGGGCTGGCAGGATTTCTAGGTATGAGCGTGGCTACATATACGGCCGGGCGCACTACCAATGCAGCTCGAACCAGCCTGAATTCGGCACTGCGCGTCGCGTTTGCCGGAGGTTCGGTTATGGGTCTGGCCGTAGTGGGTCTCGGGCTTTTGGACCTGAGTGTGTGGTTTCTGCTCCTGGACTGGTTCTATGCGGAGTTGCCGGAAATTGAACGCATGCAGATGATCACGTCAACGATGCTTCTCTTTGGTATGGGTGCCTCGGCCATGGGCCTCTTTGCCCGTGTCGGCGGCGGTATCTATACCAAGGGTGCCGACGTGGGTGCCGATTTGGTTGGGAAAATCGAGGCCGGCATTCCCGAAGACGATCCCCGCAATCCCGCAACCATTGCCGACAACGTGGGCGACAACGTGGGCGACATCGCCGGCATGGGTGCCGACCTGTACGAGTCCTATGTGGGGTCGATTATTGCCACCGCTGCCCTGGCAGTGGCAGCTGGCTTCGGCATGGAAGGCATCATCGTTCCCCTTGCCATGGCAGCGGTGGGTGTGGTAGCATCGCTAATCGGCATGGCCTTTGTCCGTACCAAAGAAGACGCTGTTCAGAGTGAACTGCTGAAGGCTCTGCGCAAGGGCACCTTTATTTCCGCAGGCTTGATTGCCCTTGTTTCCTGGGTGATCATTGTGGCAGCACTGGGTTGGGAGCACATTGGCCTGTACTTCGCGGTACTGTTTGGCCTCGTGGGCGGGCTGGCCATTGGCCTTTCCACGGAATATTTCACGTCCCACCAGTATAAGCAGACTCGAAATGTGGCCGAAAGTGCCATTACCGGCCATGCCACGGTCATTATCCGCGGATTTTCTGTGGGGATGTTTTCCATAGCGCCCTTTACGCTCATTATTGTAGGTACCATCTTAGGCAGCTACGCCGCAGCCGGCGGCATCGGTGACTTCAATATGGGTGTCTATGGTGTCGGTTTGGGTGCGGTGGGGCTTCTGGCCACCCTTGGCATCACGTTAGCCACCGACGCCTATGGTCCCATTGCTGACAATGCCGGCGGCATTGCGGAAATGACTAGCCAAGAACCGATTGTCCGGGAACGGACCGACGCCCTGGATGCCCTCGGCAACACGACGGCAGCCACGGGCAAAGGCTTCTGTATCGGTTCAGCGGGGCTGACGGCACTGGCCCTGATTGTGGCCTACAGCGAACAGATCTATATCATTGCCGAAGATCTGGGCATGGAGCTGGTGCTGGATCTTTCCATCATCAACGTTCCCACCTTAATCGGGCTGATGCTGGGAGCGATGCTGCCCTTTGTCTTCAGCTCCATGACCTTGACGGCTGTAGGGCGCACAGCGCAGATGGTTGTGGAGGAGGTGCGCCGCCAGTTCCGGGACATTACCGGTCTTTTGGAAGGAACGGCGAAGCCTGATTATTCCACCTGTGTTGACATCTGTGCCAAGGCCGCGCTGAAAGAAATGCTTCTGCCGGCGGCCGTGGCTATTCTCAGCCCAATTATCGTCGGCCTGCTGCTGGGCGTGGAAGGGGTTCTCGGCTTGCTGATGGGAGCACTTTTAGCCGGGTTTATGCTCGCCGTCATGATGGCCAATGCCGGCGGTTCCTGGGACAATGCCAAGAAGTATGTGGAGGAAGGGAACCTAGGGGGCAAGAACTCGGATGCGCATAAAGCGACCATTACAGGAGACACCGTAGGCGATCCCTTCAAGGACACCTCCGGGCCTGCACTGGATATCTTAATTAAGCTGATGTCCATGGTTTCCCTGGTGTTTGCCAGCTTTATTATGCAGAACACATTGATGATGTGAGCCCAACCGAGGGCGGCGGGGA
>PUOC01000123.1 GCA_003551965.1 Clostridiales bacterium
TTAGCTTGTCATACCTAGCACACTGCTTGCAAACACCCCAGCTTGCTGTTTAATGCTAGACGATAGCGAAACGGGCTGGAGAAGCACCCAGAACGTATCATGACTAAGATAACGTACCCAATGAAGGCTCAGGCTGGTCATAGCAGGCTTGTGTCTGGCTTTCACCACAAGCCCCCGGCTTTAGCCGTAGGGTCTATGACCCCCTTATGCAGGATGTTTAGGAAATTGTATATGAAAGCAGGTTCCCTTCCCTTCCTTGCTGTCCGCAGACACCGCTCCTTCGTGGGCTTCTACGATCTCCCTAACCACCGCTAAGCCCAATCCGGAACCGCGGTGCGTCCGGGTTCGAGCCTGATCCAGTTTGAAGAACCGCTCCCAGATGTGCGGCAGTGCTTCTTCGGGAATACCCGAACCATAATCCTGCACATCAACCTGTACATGTTCGTTATGGCTAGCCAGCCGAATATCTACCCGGCCGCCGTCGGGAGAATGCTGCACGGCATTGCGCAGCAGGTTGATGAACACCTGGTGCATCCGCTGCGAATCCACATAGGCCAAACAGCCTTCAGTACAGCCATTCTCGATGTCGACCCGCATGTCATTGTCCTCTAACATCGGCTGCAGACGCTCCATGCTCTTTTGCAGCAGTTCGTTGATGTTCACCCACTCCCGCTTCAGGGAAAAACTTCCCGTCTCCATCTTCGACAGTTCAAGCACATCCTCGACCAGACGTTCCAAGTACGATGTGTCTTCCATCATAATCTGCCGGTATCGTTCCTTGGATTCCTCGGGCAGAGGCTGCTCCATCAGTTCCAAAAAGCCCTTCAGCGATGTCAGCGGGCCCCGCAGTTCATGGGATACGGCCGATAAAAATTCTTTGCGCAGTCTGTCCAAGCGCTCCCGTTCCTTGGAAGCCCGCTCAATCTGCTGGGAAGCATAGTTAAAGGCACTGACCAAATGGTCAACTTCATTGCTGTGGTCTGGGACATCCAACTGCCGGAAGCGGCCGTGGGCAATATCGATGGCGGCCGTTTTCAGCCTTTCCAGGGGCCGGGCAAACCCTCGAGCCATGGTGTAGCTCATGACAATAACAGCTGCGCCCGCGCCGGCAGCGGAAATGAGAATGAGCCGGAGAACTTGGTTTAAGGTGCCCCAAACATCGCCTAAAGGGGCCCGCATCGCCAGGGCACCGACCACCTGGGATTCCGGATCGCCGAGTTCTTCCCGCACAGGCATGACAACGAGCAAGTTCTGGTACTGCGGTCCCATGACTTTCTTCACGATCCGGTTGCCGGCCAGGACATGGGAAATTTCTGCCGGTTCCAGGGTCAGAGTCAGATCTTCGGCTTCCAAGAGCGAACCCGCGGTCACTTGGCCATAGGAATCCATAGCCCACAGGGTAATATCCGAGGACTCAGCCAGCGTGTAGAACTGCTCTCGAACCCGGGGCCAGTCATAATCAATGATGCTTTCGTGCACGGCCCGCAGCGTCCGATTCCCCTGTTCAAGAAGTTCCCATTCCCGGACCCCCGAAAAATATTCTTGGACGAGATAACCAAACAATATGCCCAAAATGACAAGGGATATGGCCACAGATACCAACTGCATGCCCATAAGCCGGGTGAACACGCTGCGCTGTCCACTGGATTTCATGATTCTTTCACCTCAAACTGGTAACCCACACCCCATACCGTCTTGATACTGACATCCTGGCACTGGGCCTGGCTCAGCTTTTGGCGAATGCGCTTGATGTGTTCGTCTACGGTTCGTGTCTCGGATGCAAATTCAAATCCCCACACTTGATCCAGGATCTGGTCGCGGGTAAAGGTTTGTCCCGGGTGACGTGCTAAGAGCAGAAACACTTCAAATTCCTTGGGTGTAAACCCCATATCAGTTCCTTCACACTCCGCCTTATACTGCTCCGGGTAAATGCGAACCCGCTTGTACTGCAGTTCCGGGCCCGATGGTCCCGAAGCCGTTCGGTCAAAGCGGCGCACGGCCGCTTTCATCCGGGCCACCAACTCCCGGGGGCTGAAGGGTTTCGTAATATAGTCATCGGCACCTAGTTCCAAACCTAGCACCTTGTCTACCTCTTCCACCTTAGCGGTGAGCATAATAATGGGGGCGTCCATTCCTTGGTTGCGCATTTCCCGGCATACCTCGAAGCCGTCCCGCTTAGGCAGCATAATATCCAGCAAGACTACATCCAAATCGGCTCCGGCCTTCTCCAATGCTGCTTCCCCGTCTTCCACGTATTCCACCTGCATCTGCTCCATGTCCAAAGTAGCGCGAATGACTTCTACCACATGGGGATCATCTTCAACGACTAAGACTTTCTTGCCCTGCAGCATAGCGTCACCTCGTTTGGGATAGTCTCACCATAACAGCCGCACCAAAACCACACTCAAACAGTGTGTAAACAATGTGCAAAAGCAGAGGCGGCCGCCTATGCAACGTTCTGTGCTTTCCTAACGTCCTGTTATTTCCGCCAAGCGGGAATAGGAGCCTTTGAGAGCTGGATAAAGTTCCTTGTACAACTGATAGTATTCGTCGTAAACGGTCATCCATTGGGGATTGGGCTCCACTGTTCCGGTTATGCTCACGAAACTGTCGGCGGCTTCGCCGACATTGGAAAAGGAGCCAACACCGACCCCGGCCAACAGGGCAGCTCCAAAGGCAGGACCTTCATCAATGTTGATCGTCTCCACTGTTACCTGCGTCGTCGACGCGATGATGCTCCGCCAAAGAGGGGATCTCGCACCGCCGCCGATAATCCTCGCCGTCGTGCCCTGCCATCCGGCGGCCCGCAGCAGGCCTAGGCAATCTCGAAAAGCAAAGGCGGTTCCTTCGAGCACACTGCGCACCATGTCACCTCTGCCGTGGCTGGGATCGAGGCCGAAAAACACGCCCCGTGCCTGGGGATCGCCGTGGGGAGTCCGTTCGCCCGTTAAGTAAGGGAGAAACACAAGGCCGCGGCTTCCCGGTGTGCTCCGTGCTGCCTCTTCGCTGAGCAGGGTATACGGATCCGAACCCAATGCTTCGGCCACGATCCGCTCGGGACCACCGATGGTATCCCGCAGCCAGCCGTAGGACAGGCCAGCGGACAAGACCACGCCCATCATGTAAAACTCGTCCAGGACCGCACTGCGGAACATATGGACGGTCCCCTGTTCTAGGATGCGGGGCTGCTGCAGATGGGCCAGCATCACCCCGCTGGTTCCTAAGGATATCATCGCGCGGCCGGGCTTGACAACACCGGAACCCACGGCGCCGCAGGCATTGTCCGCTCCGCCTCCGACCACGGGGGTGCCGGCCTTTAAACCCGTTTCCGCGGCCATATCGGCGGTAATGCCCCCTGCCACTTCACTGGACTGCAAAAGCTTAGGCAGGATCGACATGGGGAGATCCAATGCGCTGCAGATTTCCTGGGACCACTGGCCTGCCCGCACATCCAAGAGCAGCGTTCCGGCGGCATCGGATATTTCCATGTTCAATTCTCCGGTCAAAAGCCAGCGGATATAATCCTTGGGCAGGACAAGATGGCGCAGCCGGCTGAAGTTGTCCGGCTCATGGCGGCGCAGCCAGAGCACCTTTGGAGCCGTGAATCCATCCAGTGCCGGGTTGGCAGCCACCTGGCGGAGCCGCTGGGATCCCACCCGGTCTTCCATTTCTCGGCACTGCTCCGCCGTACGGGTGTCATTCCACAATATAGCGGGCCGGATCACCCGCATGTGTTCGTCCAGAAATACAGAACTGTGCATTTGGCCCGACAATCCCACGGCTCTCACGTCTTCCCCGCTAATGCCTTCCCTGGCAAGAACTCCCTGGATGGCTCGCACAGTATTTTTCCACAGGTCCGCCGGCTCCTGCTCAGACCAACCGGGTTTCGGGGATGCAATCGGGTTCTCCTCCAAATGCGATGCAGCCAAACGGCCATCTTCCCTCACCAATAGTGCTTTGATGCCTGAAGTGCCGATGTCCAATCCTAGAAGGTATGCCACAGTCAGTCCCCTTTCTGGTTTTGTATCCGGCTTTTGAGCCTCTGTTTGACAGCAGCCAACTGCAGAAACTTGTCTGCAAACTCTCTCGTTTCCCTTCTGTTCAGTTCTTGGATAAACGGTATTTCGTCTTCGCCATGCAGTGCGAAAAACTCCTGCAAAAGCTGCCGATCGTGTTTTGTCAAGCGCTCCGGGTATAGAGCTCCTCCCAGAAAGCGAGAGAAGATCGGCTTAACCGGCAGGTAGTAGAAGAAACGCTCAAAGTAGGCCAAGCCTCCATCAGGATTGCCGTATAGGCCTTCGCCCAACCGATGCAGGGCAACGCCGAACACACCCACCGCCTTGCCGGCAAACTCCGGATCCCGTTCCTGTATGAACTCTTTCATCTCCGGCAGCAGATCGTCACCATAGAGAGGGCTGCCCAGAATAATGTGGGTATAGGGGCTCAAGGAACAATCCACTTCTTCGACCGGCAAGAGGTCCACATCGGCCTTGGACCGAAGGTGCTCGGCCATCCAAGTGGCCGCCAGCCTCGTCGAACCGTACTTCGTGGCATATGCGATTAGAATCTTCAACGTTTCCACCCCGCTTCTTTCCCCATTATACCATGGCTTGTAAATCTTCTCGGCCGCCAGGCCCTGCTCCGGCCGCGGCCGTGTTCCTGTGGGGTCGCCGTGAAAAAGACCGGCACGTATCCTTCTTAGAACAGGATCATAGCCCATGGGAGGAGACAAAATGATCCTTTGCAGGGTTTTCAAAGGCAGTCCTTTCTATCACGGCCGTCGCTATGTTTTGGCCGACACCTTTTTTACCTTCGGAAGCGGTGCATCCACCAAGGACCGCTTCCAGGCGCCTCCTTGATAGCGCGCCCCGATGAGGCCCGCTCTCACTGTCAAGTCTGCGGCGATCGCCAGCCAAAACCCGACGAGTCCGATGCCGAAATAGTATCCCAAAACCAGGGCCAGAACAACACGGACACCCCAGTTTCCGATAGCCGTAGCATACATCACATACCGGGTGTCCCCGGCACCCCGCAGAGCCCCTGCCAGGACGAGATTGATGCAGAATAGGGGCTGCACAAGCCCGAGAATGCGCAATACGCCTGCGGCTTCCGGTATGACCCCGGCATCGGTGGTATAAAGCCGAACAAAGAAGGTCGGAAAGAGAAACATCAGCATGCCCAGGGACATCATGAGAACCAAGGCCATCAACGTCGTTTGGCGGCCGTAATTTTCAGCCAGGGCAAAGCGCCGGGCGCCTACCTGCTGGCCAACAAGGGTTGTGGCGGCCAAACCAAAACCAAAACCCGGCATCATGGACATCGACTGAATGTTCATGGCAATTTCGTTGGCTGCCATGGCTACCGTCCCCAAGCCCGCCACCAAGAACGAAAACAAGATCATGCTGCTGTTTCGGACCAGCTGTTCAATGGAGGCAGGAATTCCGATATCCAAAATACGGGCCAGAATGTCACGGCGAAGCTTCCAGGTTAGGCTGTGCAGCCGCAGCCGGATGGTGGGGGTGCCCCGAAACAGGAAAAACAGGCCCACCAGAGCTCCCAGAACCCGCGAGCCTCCTGTGGCCACTGCGGCACCTGTGACACCCATGGCCGGGAAGGGGCCGATACCGAATATCAATACGTAATTTCCAATGACATTGACCACATTGCTGATGGTCATGATGACCAAAGGCGTCTTCATGTCTCCAGTGCCTTGCATCAGAGCATTAATGCAGATCTGAGGCAGGCCGAAAATCATGGAAATGAGGATAATCCGCAGATAGATGGTTCCCTGCTGCCAAACCGCCTGATCCATCGTTTCCATCAGCGAAAGCATGCCCCGGATGATGTGCGGCGAGAAGACAGCACCGAGGCTAGCCAATACGAAGGCGAGAATGAAGGCGCCGTACAAGGCCTGCCAGACAACGTTGTCGGCTTCCCGCTTGCGGCCGGCACCGGTATACTGCGCGACCAGGGCAGACGAGCCCACCGCCAATGCCTGCAGGACGGCAATGAGAATGAAGACAACCCGATTGCCTACACTGACCGCGGCGATGGAAGCGGGACCCAAGCGCCCCACCATCATAATGTCCACCATGCCCACAATGCTCTGCATGAACATCCGAGATACCACAGGCCATGCCAAGGACCACACGTGCCTGCGCATGGCCCTCGGTTCAAACATTTCGCCCTGCTGCACCCTCTCCGCCCCCATTTATTTCGTCTTCCGTAATTTTAATGATATTGTGCCACAAAAACACCCTGGGATCAACTGCCGATTCCAGGGTGCGCAGGTTGTGCGGACTCAAAGATCATAACACCGCGGCGGTCTAAACCGCTTGGGATCTCCAACGCTCAGCGCCTGCACCAGCCACTGCCCAGCCGTGCCGGCAGGCCGCAGGGATGCAAGCACATTTCCGTTTGGCCAGCGGCGTCCTACTCCAGTACGCCGTAGGTTTCATGGACGTCTTGAACAAAGATGACTCCCATACCCGGCTCATCGATATGCAAATCATCGCGCACAGACTTGACGATCGCCTCGGTCTGATGGCGATCGGACAGAATCAACACCACTTCTTTTTCCGGTTCAATGTCCATGCGGAACAGGCGCCCCTTTTCGTGAATACCACTGCCCCTCGCACCAATAATGGTGCCGCCCTTGGCACCGGCCCGGCGGGCTGAGTCCATCACCTCTTCACCCCGGCCTTTGTCCACGATTATAAAGATCGAATTGAACACCGTGTTTTTGCCACCTCCGGTCTCCCTATAGATGTAGCGGTAATCGCCACTACCCAAAAACGCAGCCAACGGCATCGTAAAGGCGATGCCGTGATAGGGTTTGTGCAATTGCAGCTTTTTGGCGATCCGCTGCAGAGCGGCCGCCGCCACTGAATGCTCGGCAATCATCAGCACAATTTCCTTGCGGACGTCGCAGAGTTCCAAAATCTGCAGCATGCGGTTGCGGGACGTCCCTTTTCCGAGCACAACGGTACCGCCCGGAATGCCGCATTCTTTGGCCAGCTGCAGAACACGGCTACCGCTGCCGAAGTTTACGATTGCACAAATCAATTCATACCTGTCGGTTGTCTTATCAGTGTGCACGGCTGTCCACCCCTTCTTTGACGGACCGGGCCCGGAACAAGAATCCAAGGATCTGCAGGGTTATGATCGGCATCATGGCTACCATAGCAATCATGCCCAGTCCATCAATTAAAACATCGGCTCCGTCAAAGGCTTCGGCTGCGCCGTTGGTAAAAGCCATAATAAACGTGGCTGTCATGGGGCCCGTCGCCACGCCACCGGCGTCAAAGGCAATCCCAACAAACAGCTTCGGCACGACGTAGGTCAGAATAACACAGACAACATAGCCCGGAAGCAGATAATGCCACAGCTGCACCGGCGGCACCAGCACCCTGACAATAGACAAAGCCACCGCCACTCCCACACCCAAGGCCAGGGCTGTCAGAACAAACTTCCGCTGCACCGAACCACTGGTGACCTCTTCAATTTGATGGGTCAGCACATAGACCGCAGGTTCGGCGAGGATGGTAACAATACCTAGGATAAAGGCTACAGCAACGACATAGATTCCACTGTCCATGGATGCCAAACGATAGCCCAACTCACTTCCCACATCCATAAATCCGGCATTGACACCCAGCAAAAACAGGGACAACCCTAAAAAGGCATAGGCGAAGCCCTTTAAGACCCGGGTAAACCGCCGTCCTCTGAGGCGAAACGCCATCATATTGAGCACGAAGAACACGACCAAAAGAGGCATCAACGCAACAACGGCTTCCCAAAAAGACTCGGGCGCCATCGCAGAAAACGCCTCCAGGACCGACTCTTTTTCGGGCAAATGCGGCTCCAAACCGGCCTGCATATCCTTCGGTTCAGACACAATACCCAGCAGCAGCACGGAGAAAATGGCCCCGGTCGACGCAATAGCAATCAGGCCAAAGCTATCCTTCTCCGAGGCCCGGCTGTCGGCCTTCAAGTGCGAGATTCCTATGGACAGGGCCAAGATAAAGGGAACGGCCAACAGGCCCGTGGTTGCCCCGGATGCATCAAACGCAA